>JAAYPJ010000106.1 GCA_012519835.1 Clostridiales bacterium
AAAAGCCACCCATATCACAATATAGATGACTTTTAAAATATTCTGTTCATTGTTATAATTTTTAATTGTTGGTAAGCTTGCTCTCCTTACAAAATAAACAATGGCGGCCCCAGCTAATCCCCTCTGTAACGATCAGCTAATTTTTGTAATTCCCTAGCCTGCATACCGCTTTCATCGGCAAAATTTTTAAACGCAGATGCTACTTGTTCATCGTCAGTATGTTTAGAAAACATTTCGAAATCCCTTATCATCTCCTGTACATCCAACAGTTTTTTTGTAATCATATCCTTTGTATTTAAATCCATCGGCACACCTCCTTCTGTTGTTATTCTGCCAGATTTTTGTCAAACTATGTATTAATAGCAGTTTTATAATGTCAGAATATAGTTAGGGGTTTTTCACATCTGTATTTCATTTATAACAACTCTTTTGTCCTTATCACAATTTGGGCAGTAAAAAATATGAACACATCTGTTATACTCCACCCCATCTGCTTGTTGGGTTATACCTTTATCCAAATATGGACTGTAGTCGTCAAAATAATCCTGTATTGCACCCCTTGCTTCCATCCGATTGCCGCAATCCGGACATTTTATTGTGTAATCTGCTAATCCGTTGCAAATAGGACAAACCCAACCCATAAAACCCCTCCTTTATACTTACAAGTATTGTATGTCATTTTTATAAAAATAAACAAATAATTTCATATAATAAAATATATTATTTCTATACCACACACGCATCATGGACGTATATTTTTTTATTTTATGGAATATATATAGGTTATGTGAATGTTGTATTGGTCATAAAGGAGGACAGATATTGAAAAAAACTTCTTTTGTTTATGGAACAATTTTGTTGATCATGGTCAACATCCTAATCAGATCCTTGGGATTTGTATATAGAATTGTACTTTCACGATTGATAGGGGCGGAAGCAATAGGCCTTTATCAAATGGTATTCCCTTTTTTAATGTTACTTGTAACCGTAACGACTGCAGGAATTCCCATTGCGGTATCCAGCCTTGTTGCTAAGGAAAACTCCCTGAATAACAGGGAGGGTGTATACAAGGTGTTGACTATAGCGCTTTGTATCGGGGGGGCCATTTCCTTAGCTATATCTGTATTGGTATCTCTCAATATGAATTTTATAGTTAATCAAATATTAAAGAATAAATCAATATACTATCCGTTTTTATATATGATACCCGCAATAAGTCTGATAACATTTTCCAGCATATTAAGAGGGTTTTTTTATGGGTTAAAAGATATGGCACCACCGGCCAATGCCCAAATTGTAGAGCAATTAATACGCATAATATGCGTTTTATCCTATTTAATTTATAAAAAACCGTCTAATCCTATTTTAGCAGCCACTATAGGGGTTATAGGAACCTCTTTAGGTGAGTTGTCCGGTTTGTTATATTTAATACTCAAATTTAATCTAAAAAAATTGAGCCCCAGAAGATATTTCCTGAAGGTATATTCCGCCTCTTCAATCAAAATAGCCGGCAGCATACTATACATTTCCATACCTATAACCATAGGCAGACTGGTTTCAGTGTTGATACAGACAACAAATTCTGTTTTAATACCCCAAAGACTGGTCATCGCAGGATATACAAGCTCCGAAGCAATCCAAATTTTTGGAAAAGTGACCGGCATGGCAATACCTTTATTGTTCCTGCCGTTCACAGTTACGTCTGCTTTGGTAGTTAACATAATTCCGGATATATCGGAACAGATAGCCATAAACAACATAGATGATATCCATTCCCGGTCCGATTTGGCAATAAAATTAACGTTACTGGTGGCTATTCCGGTAACCTTTTTATATGTTATCTTTGGTAATCATATTGCACAACTCATCTACAAACAGCAGGATGTGGGAAAATATTTGACCATGATGAGTTATTCAACTATATTTCTATGTATGCAACATACCATATCCGGTATTTTGCATGGTATGGGGAAACAAATAATATCCACAATTAATTTTTTGCTGGGAATACTAATCCAGCTCTATTGTACGTATTTTCTGATTTCGAATCCCAAATACGGCATAAATGGTTTTTTTATCGGGTATACTCTTTCGGCTTTCGTGATTTTTATGTTGAACATAATTACTTTGAAACGAACAATCGGCACGCGGCTCTCCGTAATAAAACCATCCTTAAAATCGATTATATGTTCTATTTTTATGATAGTATTGATGTTTTACAGCTATAAGGTATCCTTTTTGGCCACAAACAGCAATTCCCTGAGTACCCTGATCGCTGCAGTATCAGGTTTTATACTGTATTTAATTTTGTTGTCTATGACCAAGGCCCTCGATGTCAAGTCAATCATAAAAGTTTTTCCTTTGCCCAGATTCTAAACAAGGATCGCGGATCATATAATATCACCCGGGAGTGCAAGACTGTATCGGTCGGGTTTTTTATTTTTGCAAAAAAATGAATCTTTCAACATTGAAAGACCCGTAAAATAAATCCAAGATGCCGTTAACCGTAAAATTCACATCCTAGCCCTTCTCCAAGGTGGGTGATACATTTTATTCTTTCGAAGTCCACTCGAGGAGGCTTTCCGTCCAAATAAAAATATAATCTCCCGGATGTATATTGTAGGTTGAATTTTACTAGGTCTTACGAACATCTCAGAATTTTTTTATATTCCTGTTTGTTTATATATATTATACACTAAAATCTTATTTTTATAAAGTGAAATTTTTGCCTACAAACCCTGTTGGCACCCTTCTTCTCTGTATTTTGCAATACATCTGTCAATTTCTTCTTCATTTAACGTTTCTCTGCTTAAAAGATTTTCGGCCACCAACTCAATCAGCCCCAGGTTCTCTTCTATAAGCACCTTGGTTGCCTCATATAGTCTTTGCATTTTCTTCTTGCTGACTTCAATTAATTTATCTCCCGTCGCACCTTGGCGCCCAAACAATACATCATAATTGATCATACCGATTTCTTCACTCATACCAAATTGCTTAATCATAGCAACCAACAATTCCGTCGCCTTTTGAATGTCATTGCTTGCTCCGGTGGTAACATTATCCTTGCCAAACACCAGTTCCTCCACAATCCTGCCTGCCAGTGCAATTTGAATGCTGTTCATCATTTCTCTTTTGGTATTATACATCTTGTCCGGAGGAATATTCATACTGAATCCCCCCACACCTTTTGTGCTTGGAATAATGGTTATCTTTGTAACCTTATTTTCGGGACAAAGTAATTTGGTAACGACAGCATGTCCCGCCTCATGATAGGCAGTAATTTTTCTATCTATACTCCTGATACTGCTTCTGTCCTTTTTCTCGTCCCCTGCGATTACGGTGTAAAATGCCTTATCGATATGAAAATCACAAATAAATTCAGCATCTTCCCTGGCCGCATTTATTGCAGCCTCGTTCATGAGACTTTCTAATTTTGCCCCGCTAAAATATACTGTCTGTTCCGCTACATGTTCTAAATTAACATCAGGTGCGACCGGCCTGTCATTACTGTATAATTTTAAAATTTCATATCTGGCCTTCAGATCAGGCAACCCTATTTCAATTTGTCTGTCAAATCGACCTGATCTTAAAAGTGCCTCATCTAAAATGTCCAGCCTGTTGGTGGCCGCTATAACTACGATACCTTCACTCCCCTTAAAACCCGACATTTCCGTCAAAAGTGCATTCAAGGTTCTATCAGATTCGTCACTGCTGCCCAAACCGCGGTCCCTCTTTTTACCTATGGCATCTATTTCGTCTATAAATATAACGCACTTCTTCTTTTCTTTGGCTTTTTTAAACAGTGTTCTTATTCTACCGGCTCCAAGCCCTGCGTACACTTGCACAAAATCGGAACCTGACACCGCTAAAAAGTCTACTCCCGCTTCACTTGCCAAAGCTTTTGCCATAAGCGTTTTGCCTGTCCCCGGGGGGCCATACAAAATTATTCCCTTCGGCATTCTGGCACCGTATTTTCTGTACTTTTGGGGATTTTTTATAAAATCCACAAGCTCCATAATATTTTCCTTAGCCTCTTCGTTACCTGCTATGTTGCCGAACCCTATGTCGGAATCCTCCTGCGTTGAAAAGTCTATGTTCGACATTTTGTCATATTCCCTGGAGGCTTGCTGCGAATTATTTTTCGATAGGTAGATCATCACCCCTACAAAACTGATAATCATCACAACAGTAAAAATAATTTGCCCGACAGAAAACTGTCCGCTCGTCTCCTTTACTTCTATGTTTTTTGTCAACATGCTTTCCTTAAAACCGTCTATCCTCGGGTTGTCCGTTTTGAATTGTTTTCCGTCGCTGAATTCCCCTCTTAACTGAGCGGAATCAGATATATATATAGACTTAACCTGGTTGTTTTCCACCTTTTTTAAAAATTCTACATAAGAAATTTTATATACCGGTTTCTTAAACCTCATATTATAAATACCCAATGAGGCAATCGACATTAAAACCAATATTGTGATTATAACAATTATCAAATTCTTTTTGTTTTTTTTGTTAAAATCTATTTTTAACATAAAAAAACCCCCTTTGGTTCCTAATTTTTAAATTTGATATGTATAAGGTGGTTTGCATATTATACTAACATACCACAACCGTTATGTAAAGCTTATAGCCAACTTACTACAATTACCCTTTGGATACTTAAAATGGGATATCGGTGAACCGATATCCCGTCAGGTTATAATTCTATCCCAAATAAACATAAAAGATTTGCTGAATATTTGCGGAGGG
>JAAYPJ010000107.1 GCA_012519835.1 Clostridiales bacterium
AAAACATAAAATAAACTTGAATCACGGGGAAGCACTTAAATGACAACAAAATCAGATAAAGTAACAGTTTATAAAAATTAAAATTTGCTAGGGGGTTTTTTGTATGCCTTTGTATATTTACCTAATCGCATTAGTTCCTTTTCTGCTCGGGGGAGTAAAGCTATTGTTATTGCACATTACATTTAAAAATTCAGCTTATAAAATTGCCAGCGGAAATAGTTTTTTAAAGACAGTATTTGATAAAGGAAACTATGGGAAGTTCTTAACCTTTAATTATCTCGAAAAACTAGGTGCTGATAATAAGCTTATGACAAATCTATATATACCAAGGGAAGATGGCTCTACAACAGAGATCGATTTAATTATGCTCTCCCATACCGGTATTTATGTGTTTGAATCCAAGAACTATAGCGGTTGGATCTTTGGTGATGAGAAAAACAAGAATTGGACCCAGACACTCGAGAATAAACAGAAGAATAGATTTTTTAACCCGATTTGGCAGAATAAAGCCCATATTACCGCTTTAAAATCGGCAATCGGTATGGAGAATGACAGTTTGTATAAATCCTACATAATATTCAGCGAGCGTTGTACATTAAAAAAGATTAATGTTGTTTCACCAAATATAAAGGTTATAAAAAGAAATCAGCTGAATAATGCCATTAGGACAGACATCTGGAACTCACCCAAATTGCTTACAACAGAAGAGATTGACCAATTGTACTCCAGTTTGCAAAAATACGCACATGCTGATGCAAAGGCTAAGAAAGCACATATTGATAATATTAAAAACAGGAGAAACCGAAGGAGTAAGGATGGGTAAGGGGTGCTGGGGCAGATTCCGGAAATGATTATAATGAAGATCCGGAATAAGCGATCAACAATAGATGCCTACCCGGGGAAGTTATTTATATTCAATGTGCTTATTGTTGGCCTTGAACTAAGATACTTTTAAATGCATGGTGGTACCCGTCCCTGATGTGCATTCCCTGATGCGCATTCCCGGCGTGCACCCCTGGTAAAATATATAAAAACATATTATAATAAATGTAAAAAAGGGGGAGATACATATGAGGATAAATATTAGAATGCTGCTATTATTACTGTTAGCCATTTTAATGTTAAGCAGCACAGCATTTGCGGAACCGATAAAGGTATATGTAGAAAATAAGCAAATAGAAATGCCGGTAGCACCAATTATTGAAGATGGAAGGACCCTGGTACCGGTAAGGGCAATATTTGAATCTATGGGAGCCACTGTAGGCTGGGACGGGGAAACCAGGACAGTAACAGGGCAAACGGAAGATAAAATAATTAAACTTATAATTGGGGATAAGACGGCATTGGTAAATAATCAAAAAGTAGAATTGGACGTGCCGGCCCAAATAATTGACGGCAGCACATTAGTACCTGCAAGATTTGTGGCTGAAAGCCTTGGTGCAGAAGTGGATTGGGACAACAATACCAGAAGTGTATTGGTTAATTCAGATTATCCATATGGCAAATATAAGGTAACCAGAGTGGTTGATGGAGATACATTTATAGTAGATTTTAATGGCAAAGAGGAAAGAGTCAGATTGATAGGAGTAGATACACCGGAAAGCGTACATCCGGATGCATCAAAAAATGTTATAGAAGGCGAAACTGCATCTGAATACACTAAATCTATACTAGAAAACAAAGAAGTAGGTTTAGAATTTGATGTTCAGGAAAGGGATCATTACGGAAGGTTGCTTGCCTATGTGTGGATTGGCGGGCAAATGTTTAACAAAACATTGCTACAGGAAGGTTACGCACAAGTAGCTACATATCCTCCGAATGTAAAATATGTGGGGGAATTTACGGAAATACAGAGGGTAGCAAGGGAGAACAATAAAGGATTTTGGGCCTATGAAAACGACAATGCTGCACAGGAACCGGCAGAGGAAGTAAAACAGGAACCGGTTCAATCCGGCAATGTTCTTAATGTTAAGGCCGGAGAAAATGCAAGTGTGGCCATAAAAGGTACACCCAATGTAGAATATGCAATTACTGTTTATTACTCTTCCGGGCCTAGTAAGGCCAAAGGATTAGAACCGAAAAAGGCAGATGCCAATGGAAATGTATCTTGGACTTGGACAGTAGGAACAAGAACTAAAATCGGGGAATACAAGATAGTTATAACAGGTGATAAAACATTAGAATACAAATTAATAGTAAATTAGAATTTTAAAGATATTTATAGACATCCAGGGGGGTGTCTTTTATTTGGAAGGATAGCACGAATTATAAAGACAAAAGGTGGATAAGGAAAAGGAAGCGGATCCTAAGAAGGGACAACTATCTGAAACAAACAGGGGGACGGTTCCCCTGTTTAACATAATTAAGATATCAGGCTAAAATATCCCTGAGTGATGTATTTCAGGGTAGATTCAAAAGTGAACCGGTAGAAGACGATACCTATTTTTTAACTGTGTTATGCTATATCCATCAGAATCCGGTAAAGGCAGGTTTAGTCAGTAATACTGAAGATTACAAATGGAGCAGTTATAATGAATACTACAAAACAAGTAATATAGTGGACACCAATTTCGCTTTGCAGATGTTTTCATCCGATAAAAAAGAGGCGGTAGCAGAGTTTGGCAAATTTCACATAGAAATCACCGACAGCCGGTGCCTAGATATTGATGAAGAGAAAAAGACACTTTCAGATAAAGAGGTGAGGGATTTAGCATTAGATAAATATAACACGGATTTGTCTGAACTCCAAAATACGGTGCAAGAAATCCAGGCTGGGATTATAAAATACCTAAAAAAAGATCGGGAGATCTCCTTGAGACAGTTATCAAGGCTTACCGGGTTCACCATTCACAGGATCTATAAAGTGAAGGTTTGAAAAAGGACTCAAACAGGAGAACCGTCCCCGTGTTTGTATTGTTTCTGGTAGTTATCATATAAATTCCAGTAAGACTACATGATTTCGTATTTGGGCAACAAATGTACTTAAGGAATATGTGATAAAAGGGTTTGTTTTTGATGGTGATCGTCTGAAACAGAGTAATTATACAGGCTGTATATTGTAAATTTTAGGGGGAAAAGTGGAATGTGTGAATTATTAGGAATGAGTTTTAATAGGT
>JAAYPJ010000108.1 GCA_012519835.1 Clostridiales bacterium
AATATGTTATTGTTCTGCATTATGATTCACCTCGCTACGTTGCGCCAGTCCTTGGGTAACCCTGTCGAGAATTATAGCAATAATTACAACCGCCGTTCCGGACACCAATCCTCTGCCTATTTCTATACGGTTAACAGCTATCAGCACTTCCATACCCAGACCGGTGGCCCCAATCATAGAAGTAGTGACAACCATGGCCATAGCCATCATAATGGTCTGATTAACTCCGGTCATTATGGTAGGTAAAGCCTGCGGTATTTGCACCTTAATCAGCGATTGCAGTTTAGTTGAACCAAAGGAAATAGAGGCTTCTACTACTTCTTTATCTATTTGTCTGATCCCATGATTTGTGAGCCTGATCATTGGAACGATGGCATAAATTGTGGTAGCTATTACAGCAGGAGGCTTACCTAATCCAAAGAATAAAAGGGCCGGTATCAAATATACAAATACAGGCATTGTCTGCATTGTATCCAATATGGGTCTGATTATTGTATCCGCTTTGTCACTGGAGGAAATGAGTATCCCCAAAGGGAATCCCAATACCAGTGAAATAATTACCGAGGCTATAACGATAGATAAAGTCTCGTTCATAAGGCCCCATAACCCGATAGTTCCTATAAGAAATAAAAGAAACGCATACAAAATTCCTTTGCTGATTTTGCCGCCCAGTCTCCACCCTAATATAAACACTGCCAGAACCAATACAAACCAGGGTGTGCGATTTAGTATGAAATGTATTATGTTAACAAAGCTATTCAAGAATGATCTGATCGAATTAAAAAACAAATCGTATTTTATACTGAAATTCCTTACCACCGTATCTATATAATCGGTATTGATTGGAATTTTAAAAGGGAAGTCAAGCGATAAATATGGTATCATAAAAACTCCCCCTTTTTATTTTAGAAAGTCCCTAATAATTTGTGCTTCGTCAGGGGTCAGCCATTCATCTATCAGATTATCGTTGGTTTTTAAAAACCATTTAGCTGTTTCTTCATAATTGGCATTTTCATCTTGCATATGAGCCAGGGCCTCCGATGTCAATGCGCTTGATGTTTTATATTTGCTTAAAAACTCAAGCAATCCCTTTGGAGCGGATTCGGCAAAATCGTTGCTTACTCCAACCGCTACCTTTACGGTAGGTAGTGTTGTTTTACCCTCCAAATAGGTATTTTCGTCAAAAGGTTCATCTTCCAATAATACAAAATCATATTTTCCTATAAGCCAAGTCGGTTCCCAGTAATAAGCAACTATCGGTTCGCCTCTTTCATAAGCATCTGTTATTGCAGCTGAAAGTGCAGGATCCGATCCCGGTCTAAAATATACAAAGTTTTCATCCAGACCATAGTGCAGATATTTATTGTGCATGATTGTATCCACTTCCCAACCGGGGATTGCGCCATAAACCCTGCCCATGTCGGGGTCTTCATAATCCGGGAATACTTCGGCATATTTTTTGAGGTCCCAAACATATTTTAAATCAGGTGCCGAGGCCTCAATTCCCCTGCTCTCATCACCCTCTATTACATATCTCGGTACATAAAAACCTTGATAATTATCATCAAAATTAATTCCAAGTTCCTTCAGCTTATCTTCTTTAATGTCTGCCATATAGGTAGGGATGTTATCAGTCCAAATTTCCATGTGTACATCAATTTCACCCTTTAATAAACCTTCATGTGTTACCGGAGTTGTGCCCGGTATCTCTCTCCAGTCATATCCATAGATTTCTTTTACTATTAATCCGGCTACGGCGTTATGGAACATATTGCTGTCCCACCCCGCATTCGCAAAAGTAATTTCTTTTTTACTTTTTGGGGAACAGCCGGCAAAAATAGTAATCACTAATAGAACTATAATAACTGTACCCGTGATCTTTTTAATGTCCTTCATTTTTCACACCTTTCCTTTTTATTTAAAGTATAAATCTTATATGTTCTCCATACTAACACCTTTCATACAAACCTGTCAAATTAGCTGTTTGTAAAAACAGCTTTTAGAATTGCCTTAAAAACCTTCGTTTCAGTACCTGTAGCAATTTTTGAAAAATATCTTCGTAGAACATGATAAACAGGGGTATATATGCAAATATTATTGTAAAATCTGAAAACATTGATGCAAATATTATAGAAATAATGTAAAGTGTTATAGTGTAAGCAAATAAATATTTGACGTAAATACTATGTTTAGATAGGAAGGCGATATTTAATGAAGAGGACGGTTTCGGTAATTGTTTTAACAATTTTAATTGCATCATTATTATCGGGATGCCAAACGGAGCGAAAGGAATATACTAGATATAATGATAATTTTTTCGGCGCATTTGATACAATAACACAGGTTTTAGGTTATACCAAAACGGAGGATGAGTTTAATTCTTATGTTAAAAAGATTGAATCCAGGTTTCAGGAACTTCACAAATTATATGACATTTACAGTGATTATGAAGGGATTAACAACATTAAAACGATAAATGACAATGCGGGCATAGAGCCTGTAAAGGTTGATAAACAAATAATAGATCTTATAAAATTCTCCAAAGAGTGGTACAATCGCACAGGGGGTAAGACGAACATTGCGATGGGTTCGGTGCTCAGGATATGGCATGATTACAGGGAAGAGGCGGACCGTAATCCTGCAAATGCTAAAATACCGCCTATGGAAGAACTTTTGGAAGCATCTGAACATACAGATATAGATAGGGTTATAGTGGATGAGGAGAACAGCACCGTATACCTTGAGGATGAAAAAATGCGTTTGGATGTTGGGGCAGTGGCGAAGGGATATGCAGTGGAGGTTGTAACAAAAGAGATTGAAAAGGAAGGATTTATATCCGGTATTATAGACGCAGGCGGAAATGCCAGAATAATCGGAAAACCTTTTGATTATATTCGTGAAAGATGGGGTATAGGGATACAAAATCCCAGCGAGTCCATAGTTTCTGACAAAGGGGTTTTAGATGTGATCTTTGTTGAAAACGCTTCTGTAGTAACCAGTGGTGATTACCAAAGATATTATGTTGTAGGTGATAGACGTTTGCACCATATTATTGATCCGGAAACCCTTATGCCGGGGGACTATTATCGCGCTGTTACCATAGTAACCGAAGATTCCGGGGTTGCAGACTTTTTATCAACCACTGTATTTTTAACGCCCTATGAGGAGGGCAAAAATCTCGTTGATAGCCTGGAGGGGGTCGAGGCTATATGGATTATGCCTGACGGGACGTTAAGGGCCACAGATGGCGCAAAGAAAATAATGAAAAGCCAAGGTGCGACAGAAGGGAGGGTGAAAAAATAATATTTCTGAAAATATGATCTATAAATGTATAGAACTGTTAATGAATACACACCATAAGGATAGTAATTGTGTTCGTAATAAAATTTTTTTATGTATGGAGGGGTAGAGATATGAAAAAACTTTTTTCAGTGTTTTTGGTGATAATTTTAATTGTTTCCATGGTGGTTGGATGTAGAAGGGATGTGCCGCCGGAACAAACACCACCGGATAACCAAGGCGGAGCTGCAGGGGATAGGTTACCACAAGGTGAGGACATCGTAAAAATAGGGCTTGGTTCCGTTACTTCTATCGACAGCTCAACAGAGGCAGAGGGCGATAAAGGTCCAAGAGCCCAGGTGGATACCACGTCGGCCGCCGTGGCATTTGACAAAAATGACAGGGTTGTCAAGGTAGTTATAGACACGGCCCAGACCGGTGTTGAATTTGATAGCAGCGGCAAATTGCTCACAGACAAAGAAGGAAACTTTAGAACCAAGACCGAACTTGGTGACGAGTATAACATGAAGAGGGTATCAGGTATTGGCAAGGAATGGTTTGAACAGATTGCAGACCTGGAAAGATGGATGGTTGGCAAGACGGTAAATGAAATTACGGCAATGAAAGTCAAGGAAGGAGCACCCGGCCATACACATGTGCCGGATGAGCCGGATCTTACATCAACCGTTACCATAACAGTCGAGGATTACCTAGCAGCCGTTGAAAAGGCTCATAGAAATGCAGTTGAAGTTGGGGCAGGGGCCCAAACTTTAGGTCTCGGACATGACATCTCGGTGGGAAGTTCCAAGTCCGCAGAAGGGGACAAAGGGCCATTCGCTCAAGTTGATACTACGATGGCCGCTACAGCCTTTGACAGGGATGGCAAGGTTGTAAAAACCATAATCGATACCGCACAGACCGGTGTAGAATACGATAATAAGGGTAAGTTGGTTACGGATAAAAAAGGGCCATTTAGAACCAAGACCGAACTTGGTAATGATTATAATATGAAAAGGGTATCAGGTATCGGTAAAGAGTGGTTTGAGCAGATTGCGGAATTAGAAAAATGGATGGCCGGCAAAACAGTAGATGAAATCAGATCAATGAAAGTCAAGGAAGGAGCCCCCGGCCATACACATGTGCCGGATGAGCCTGACCTTACCTCAACCGTCACTATAACTGTTGAATCATACATTTCTGCTGTTACAAGATCACAAAGGAATGCAAGGTAATAAAATTTAAAAATATTTATAAGAACCATCGGTGCCGGGCACCGTTCTTTGGGGTGGGTGATTGTCCGCCCCTTATTATTTTTTGTCAGGGGCTTGCCTATTCTCCGCAGTCGCGCATATTGGAGGCCGGAGGTCAGGGGTGAGAGGTTAGGAGTAGCCTGATCATGCATCATCCAAAACTGATGGTACTAAATTGTAACTATCATTGGTGGATTATAAATGTTATAATATCATAGGATATGTTCGTATATATATTAGTATCAATTAATTTGTTTTATATTTTAGAGGGAGAGATGTTCATATGGCGAGAACAGTGGGCACTACAGTCAGGGGAATCAGGGCTCCTATTATAAAAGAAGGAGATAATTTGGTAAATATTGTAGTCGATTCGGTTCTAAAGTCCATGCATGCTGAGAAATTTGTCCTCAATGACAGGGATGTAATAGGAATTACGGAATCTTTGGTGGCGAGAGCGCAAGGCAATTATGCATCTGTTGAGCATATTGCTAAAGATGTTAATACAAAATTCAAGGGGGATTTTGCGGTAGTGTTTCCTATATTGAGCAGAAACAGATTCTCCTTGATATTAAAAGGGCTGGCGATGAGCGGCAAGAAGATATATTTGTTTTTGAGTTATCCTTCGGATGAGGTAGGCAATTATTTGATGGACATTGATATGATGGACGAAGCAGGGGTCAATCCTTGTACGGACATTTTGAGCGAAGAAAAGTACAGGCAGTTATTTGGTAAACATGTAGCGCATCCGTTTACAGGTATAGATTATGTTAGGATGTACAAGGACCTGGCGGTAAATGATAACATAGAAATATTTTTAGCAAACGATTCCAGGGTGGCTCTAGAATATACTAAAGAAATATTAGTTGCAAATATTCATGATAGACACAGAACAAAAAGGTTATTATTGAAAGCGGGAGCAACGACTGTATATGGGTTAGATGAATTATTAACAGAACCTGTAAACGGGAGCGGGTTTAATCCCGACTATGGCCTTTTAGGATCTAATACAGCCACAGATACCAGAATTAAGCTGTTTCCCAAGGATTGCCAGGAGGTAGTTGAGAGCATTCAAGGTTTAATGCGGGAGAAGATCGGCAAAAATATAGAGGTAATGGTGTACGGGGACGGTGCATTTAAGGATCCGATGGGCAAAATATGGGAACTGGCAGATCCGGTAGTGTCACCCGGATATACAAAGGGCCTTGAAGGAACATCAAATGAAATAAAATTAAAGTATGTTGCCGATAATGAGTTCAGTGGTCTGGACAGTAGAGATACAGCTGAGGCAATTAAAAACAAAATAAAAAATCAGGATAATGGTAAAAGGACCCCGGGTGAAAAGATAGGAACAACCCCGCGACAGATTACCGACCTATTAGGAAGTTTATGTGACCTGACAAGCGGAAGCGGGGACAAAGGCACGCCCATAGTGTTGATCCAGGGGTATTTTGATAGTTATGCATGTGAGTAACAATAGTTTGACAATAGTTTAACGATGGTTTAACAATAGTTTTTATGACCTAACCCAATCCGACATTCAGATAACGATAAATAGAACGGTTTCAGTTTAACAATGATATTAATGGATGGCAATTATCATCTTTAAAAGGCCTGAGTGTCGGATTGATGGTAGGTCAAACGCAACATTCGCGTTGCTCATTTCTCCGCTCGCTTTGCTCGCTACGCTGTCCGTTTTGCCAACAACTCGCAGAGCTCGTTGGGCAAAAAGGCAATGAGCACCAAATTTGCACGACTGAAGGGAGTAAGCAAATTTGTGATGCGAGACTGCAAACGATAGTTTAACAATAGTTTAACAATAGTCTAAAGGAATGATTTTTGGTTGATGATAATTGTAGGGGCGACCTTTGGTCGCCAGTTTGTTAACAAACGCAGACAGGGTTGTTTATCCCACGAATAATTACTGGGATATTAGGAGGTAAATTAGATTGTCAAGGAAATTAAAAGATACAAGAGTTGTCGTAGGTATGTCCGGCGGCGTGGACTCGTCTGTGGCTGCATTGCTTTTAAAGGAACAGGGATACGATGTAATAGGCATTTTTATGAAAAATTGGGACGAGGCGGATGAGTTCGGATATTGCACCGCAGCCGAAGACTATGAAGATGTGAGAAGAGTATGCGGACAAATAGACATACCTTACTATACGGTCAATTTTGAGAAAGAATATTGGGACAGGGTATTTGAGTATTTTTTAGATGAATATAGAAAAGGCCGCACGCCTAATCCGGATATAGTATGCAATAAAGAGATTAAATTTAAGGCATTTTTGGAGCATGCACTAAAACTGGGTGCTGATTATTTGGCAACAGGCCATTACGCCCGGGTAGATTTTAATGACGGTGAATACAGGTTATTAAGGGGCGTGGATTCCGGTAAGGACCAAACCTACTTTTTGAGCCAACTAAACCAATTTCAACTTTCTAAAACCATGTTTCCGATAGGACATATGTTAAAAAGCGAACTAAGAGAAATTGCAAAAGATAATAATCTTGCAACAGCTGGTAAAAAAGACAGTACAGGTATATGTTTCATAGGTGAGAGAAATTTCAAGGAATTTCTTGGCAACTATTTACCTGCACAGCCGGGAAAAATGATGACCCTGGGCGGAGAAGTAAAGGGCAAACATGACGGATTGATGTATTATACCCTGGGGCAGAGAAAAGGGCTGGGCATAGGCGGTGGGCCGGGAACCGGTGAGCCTTGGTTTGTAGCGGACAAAGATGTTGAAAAAAACATATTGTATGTTGTACAGGGCGAGGATCACCCCGCTTTATACTCGCGGGGGCTTACAGCGATAGACTTGCACTGGATAAGCGAAAAACCGAAACCTTCCACGTTTGAATGTACGGCTAAATTCAGATACCGTCAAAAAGACCAGGATGTAACTGTTTATATAGAAGAAAATAACACCTGCAGGGTAAAATTTAAGAA
Organism: Clostridiales bacterium; assembly: GCA_012519835.1. Classification (GTDB taxonomy): domain Bacteria; phylum Bacillota; class Clostridia; order Peptostreptococcales; family Natronincolaceae; genus JAAZJW01. The sequence continues at coordinate 7,480 of JAAYPJ010000108.1, forward strand.
CCCGCAAAAAGCGATAACACCGGGACAGTCTGTTGTCTTCTACGATGGTGAAGTATGTTTAGGCGGGGCAACTATAGATAAAATACTGAAATAGAAAATTCCTATTTGTCGTCTTGGGACAAACAGTATGGGTATTCTGACAGTATAATTATTAATATTGATATAATAAAATCCCGGCACACAAGGGAAGGATAACCCACGCCGGGAGTTTCAATAAAAAACCTAGCAGTATGAAAGCGAGGAACACATATGAAAAATCCTATAGTTACAATTACAATGGAAAGTGGTAAACAAATGAAAGCGGAACTCTATCCCAACATAGCTCCCAATACCGTCAACAACTTTATATCCTTAATAAATCAGGGCTATTATAACGGTGTTATTTTTCATAGGGTAATACCGAATTTTATGATCCAAGGCGGGGATCCAAGCGGCACAGGCACAGGCGGGCCCGGCTATAGCATAAAGGGGGAGTTTATAGGTAACGGTTTTAAAAATGATCTAAAACATACCAAAGGGGTTTTATCAATGGCCAGAACGATGATTCCCGATTCTGCAGGCTCTCAATTTTTTATTATGGTAGCAGATTCACCGCATTTGGATGGGCAATACGCCGCCTTTGGTAAGGTGATAGAAGGAATAGAAGTAGCCGACGAAATAGTATCGGTAGACCGTAATTATAGCGATAAACCAAATATAGATCAGAGAATGGAGGAAGTAACCGTAGACACCTTTGGTGTGGAATATTCAGAACCGCAGAAGGTATAATTAAAAACCGGGAGGGCGGCAAACTGTGCGAAAATTGTCATTGCTATGAGGGCCCCACTTTTTTATTATATTTATACACTTTTCAAGAACACTCCATCCTAAATAAAATACAGGGTGGAGATGAATTGAATAGTCTTGTAATTACTGATATAATATTATTATAGAACATTGACAATTTGGATAATGTAGGGGGTTTCGCAAACCAACCATTTTGCGAGTAAAATATTATATGTGAGTTAGCTCTTCTCCAAAAAAGAAGTGTCAATGTAATTAATAATATTCCAAGTAGA
>JAAYPJ010000109.1 GCA_012519835.1 Clostridiales bacterium
CATATATCTTTCCCTGGAAACCACAGAATTTGATTCTTCTATTGAAAATCTGGATGGTATCATCAATAAAAATAAAGGCTATGTAGAAAATTCGAATATTTCGAGCAGAAACCGTATAAACAATAAGATTTTTAAACATGCCCAATATACTATAAGAATACCTAAAAACAGTGTGAACACTTTTACCGGTGAGATGAATTCCATTGGAAATGTAGTTTCACAAAATACTTCAAAAGAGGATATCACAAAGCAATATTATGATACTGAAAGTAGATTAAATCTGCTAAAAGTCAAAGAGGAAAGAATGTCTGCCCTTCTCAAAAAGGCTGATAGAATAGAAGACATTATTACTATTGAAAATCAACTGAGTGACATTATCCATCAGAAAGAGAACATGACTAAAAGTATCTTGGAAATGGACGATAAGGTGGCATATAGCATAGTAAATATGGAAATTTCCGAAGTAGAAAAACTCAGAAGTGACATTACCGCAAAAACAACCTTTGCTACCAGAATTTCTAATGCCTTTAATGATTCGCTGTATACGTTTAAGGTATTTGTGGAAGGACTTATCCTTATATTTGTGTATACCTGGCCCTTCTTGTTGGCTGGAGGCTTAGTGGCGTTTTTGATCCTCAGGTTTATTAAAATTAGAAGGGAAATTAAATAGGAGCATGGCAAATGGCAAGGGGATGTCAGACTGTGTGAAAATTGTCACTGCTATAAAAACACTGCAATTAATTTTGCCATCCTGAGATGAGCAGTATGAGTTTGGCCCGCGAAGGATCTGTATTTCAAGCCAATCAAGATTCTTCGTAAGCACCGTTAATGCTGTCCGTCTCAGAACGACAAGAAGGGTAAAAAAGGTGCCTTTTCGTGCAGTCTGATGTCCCCTTGCCACATAATGTGGCAAACAAAGCGTCCCCTTGCCGCATTTTTTAGAATTTAAATATAATCCCCACTATAGCCAAGCCCAATAAGTAAATTATAGGATGTTTTTTATATTTAATCATCAGGAATAGAACAACACCGAACAATATGGTCGACCTTATATTTAACACCGATGATATGGTCGATGTGATTTTCAGTTTGTCGATACTGAGCAGCACTATCCTCGCTATTTCAAAACCTACCGCCGCAATAAGTCCCGTCACTGCCGGCCTTATCCCTGAAAACATGGATTTTATGGTCGGCGCTTCGCAAAATTTTAGGAAATAATGCGCTATAAGTAAAATGATTATGATAGACGGAGTTACAACCCCCGCCGTCGCTATTAAACCTCCTAATATACCCACTGTTTTGTTGCCCACAAATGTAGCTGAATTTACACTCATGGACCCCGGTGTGGATTCGGAGATCGCTATCATGTCTAAAATTTGCTTCTCGGTGATCCAACCGTATTTCTCCGCCAGTTGCCTGATAAACGGTATCGCGGTAAAACCCCCACCAATGGCAAACATACCTATTTTAAGAAATTCAAAATATAACTTCAAATAAATCATTTTATATCACTGCCTTAAATTTGGCTCTATTTTTTTCTCTCAAAATCCCTAACACAGCCGATACAGTTATTATAATAATCGGAGAAAAATTGGTGAACGCTATAAATACAAATGCAACCGCAAATATTATCAGACTTATTCTGTCCGTTACAATATGCCTGAACATTTTAAGTGCCGTATTTGTAATTAACGCGGCTACTCCTATTCTTATACCCCCAAAAGCATGTTGTACTACTTCATTATCCTGAAAATTCATAAAAAATGTTGTTATTATGGTTATTAGGATCAAGGAAGGCAATATCGCCCCTATCGTTGCAATAATTCCGCCTATGATGCCCTTCTTTTTGTAACCCACAAAAGTTGCCGTATTTACAGTAATAGCCCCCGGCGTAAATTGGCTTATAGCAAAGCAATCTATGATTTCTTCATCATCGAACCATCCCTTTTTCTCTACTACCTCTCTTTGTATAACCGGGATCATTGCATAACCGCCACCGAAAGTAAACGCTCCTATACGAAAAAACATAACAAATAGTTCCAAAAGTTCTGCCATTTTCCCTCACCCCTTTGCTGATTCCCCATGTGCTGCTGTACTATATATTATAATTACCGTTATGGCCCTTTTATGAATATTACCCCGAAATAATAAAAATAATAGGAGAATTTTCTCCTACCCCTATCCGCAAATGTACCATACCCTTGCTTGTTC
>JAAYPJ010000110.1 GCA_012519835.1 Clostridiales bacterium
AAAAATTTGTTTGATGTATATTCTAATACATATTACTGAATTTGGTAAGGCTCAAGTTTTAAATATATTCTGTGTTAAATTCTAAAAATTGATTAAATAACTTGATATTTCTCCAAAAATTTATTATGATTAGTAGTAATATTATGATTAGTGATAATATAGAAAGGGTAGGAGTAGTAGTAAAATATTAAGGAGGTTTAAATATGAAAATTTTAGTAATTAATTGCGGAAGCTCATCACTAAAATATCAGCTCATTGATATGCAAAATGAAGAACTTCTAGCAATAGGTCTAGCTGAAAGAATAGGAATTGACGATTCATTTCTAACCCACGAAACAATTGGTAAAGAAAAGGTTGTTATAAAGGAAGACCTAAAAGACCATAAAATAACACTTGGAATTGTAATGAATGCGTTGATCCATCCCGAGTATGGGGCAATTAAATCAATGGATGAGATATCGGCAACAGGTCATCGTGTTGTTCACGGGGGAGAGGAATTTACGAGTTCCATACTTATAACGGACAAGGTAATAAGTGAGGTAGAAAGATGTGCTAATCTTGCGCCCTTACATAATCCTCCAAATCTCTTAGGGATATATGCCGCCCAAGAAATATTACCGGGTGTGCCGGCGGTGGCAGTATTTGATACGGCATTTCATCAAACAATGCCTCCGGAAGCGTATATATATGCACTACCTTATGAATTATATGAAAAACACGGTGTCAGAAGATATGGATTCCATGGTACGTCTCATATGTATGTAGCACGAAGGGCAGCCGAAATACTTGAAAAACCGATTGAAGACCTGAAAATTATTACTTGTCATATAGGAAACGGCGCCAGTATAACCGCCGTAGATGGAGGCAAATCCGTCGATACAAGCATGGGCCTCACCCCGTTAGAAGGTTTAGTAATGGGTACAAGATGCGGAGATATAGACCCTGCTATTGTTCCATTTGTAGGACAGAGGGAAGATCTGTCATACCAAGAAATTGATAATTTGATGAATAAAAAATCCGGGCTCCTCGGAGTATCAGGGATAAGTAATGACCTCAGGGATATAATGAAAGGTGCCGAAGAAGGCAATTACAGGGCACAATTGGCACTGGATCTGTACAATCGAAGAATTAAAAGATATATAGCTGTTTACGCTGCTATGATGGGTGGTTTGGATGTCATAGTATTTACAGCCGGCGTAGGTGAAAATGCTATAGATGTCCGTAAAGAATCTTGTAGCGGTTTAGAGTTCCTTGGAATAAAAATCGACGATGAGAAAAACAACGTAAGAGGAAAAGAAACCGTAATATCTTCGGACGATTCCAAGGTTACGGTAATGGTAGTACCTACAAACGAAGAACTCGCTATTGCCAGGGATACCAAAGAAATAGTAGAAAAGCTATAAATTTTAATAAATATACAAATACTAGAAGGTAGGCATGCCTACCTTTTAATATTTTTGTAAAAAATACAAGACGATAATCATCAGATGTCAGTGCGAATGCTTGTTAAACTATGGAATAAAGCACTTGACAAACAAAAAAATCATTTATATAATCATCTATATAATTTATCTTTGCAATATGCTCAGGGTGGTGGCTATGAAACTCGATATTGATAATATAAGAAAAGGGGAACAAAATACATTAAATTTAAATTTTTCCCTAGATCTTGGTACCATTGAGTCTTACGGTGATGAGATACACGTAATATCACCTGTTGATGTCAAGGGCAAACTGTATGTAGTCGATTGCAGACTATATATAACTCTGGAAATAGCGACGGATATGCAAGCACATTGTAATAGATGCCTGGAGTCCTTTGTTTATCATTTCAATTCAAGCATAAATGCCGAGATTATCCATGAAAATCTGTTTGAATATGAGGATGATCAGATAGATGATGACATAATTTATTATAAGGATAATATGTTTGATTTAGATAAGCTGATAAAAGAACATATTATAATGAATATTCCCATTAAACTTGTATGTGATGAAGCATGTCAAGGTCTTTGTCCGAAATGTGGTGCAAAAATAGAAAAAGGTTCATGCAATTGTAACCATCTACAGCCCCATGATAATGATATAGACCCTCGATTAGCTAAACTCAAAGAGCTTTTATAACAGAAATAAGGAGGTGTAGATATGGCAGTACCAAAACGTAAAACAGGAAAATCAAAAAGAAATATGAGAAGGGCTTCCAACCAGAAATATACTGCCCCGGGGTTTGTAGAATGTCCGCAGTGCCATGAACCGAAGTTGCCTCATAGAGTATGTCCTGAATGTGGATATTATAAAAACAGAGAGGTTATCTCTAAATAATATATTTTAAAAACATAAAAATAATAGTGCATATGCAAACAAAACGCAATGCATTATTATTTTTTTGCAAATTATTAATTAATGTTGACAAAAATGGTAGGGTATACTATAATTATTGAAGAATCCCTATCATTTTACTTGGAATTGAAGGAGGGGGAATATGAAACTTTCTACCAAAGGGAGATACGGTTTAAAGGCTATGTTCGATTTAGCGGTACATGACGGGGAAGGACCTATCCCCCTTAAGAATATTGCCGAAAGGCAACGGGTTTCGGACCATTACTTAGAACAACTGATCGCCGAACTCAGAAAATCGGGATTGGTGAAAAGCGTAAGGGGAGCGCAGGGAGGCTATATGTTGGCTCATAAGCCGTCTGAAATAACGGTAGGGGATATTATCAGGGTTTTAGAAGGTCCCTTGGGTCCTTCGGACTGTGTTTTGGAGAACGGGCCGATACAATGCAATAATGCAGACCATTGTATAGCCAAAACAGTGTGGGAAAAAATACAAACCAGTATCAGTGACGTTATTGATTTTATTACTTTGCAAGATATGTTGGACGATTATAAAAAGAAGGCTTGACCTTTCAAGTTATACATTATTTAATATACAAATATACACTGTAGGGAGAGGAATCGGATGTGTACACAACTTTATTTTGATTATGCCGCAACTACGCCTGTAAAAAAAGAAGTGCTGGAGGAGATGCTGCCATTTTTTAATATCAATTTCGGTAATCCGTCAAGTATTTATAATATAGGCAGACAAGGCAGGAATGCACTCGATATTGCCAGGGACAGGGTTGCAAAGACATTAAATTCAAAATCGGAAGAGATTTTTTTCACCGGCGGAGGGTCCGAATCTGATAATTGGGCTATCAAAGGGGTTGCATTTGCGAACAGAGATAAAGGCAATCATATTATAACTTCTAAAATTGAACATCATGCTGTGTTACACACATGTGAATACTTAGAAAAAGAGGGTTTTGAAATAACCTATTTGGATGTCGACAAATACGGTTTAGTCGGCGTGGATGATTTAAAAAATGCTATCAGAGATAATACCATTTTAGTCAGTATTATGTATGCAAATAACGAAATAGGTACGATACAGCCCATCAAGGAACTTGCACAGATAGCCAAAAAAAGCGGAATTATTTTTCATACCGATGCGGTACAGGCTTACGGAAATGAAATAATTGATGTAAACGATTTGGGTGTGGACTTATTGTCCATTTCAGCCCATAAGATATACGGGCCTAAGGGTGTAGGCGCATTATATATAAAAAAAGGCACAAAAATCCAACAATTGATACACGGAGGAGGCCAGGAAAAGAAGAGAAGGGCAGGTACCGAAAATATGCCGGGGATTGTAGGGCTGGGTAAAGCGGCAGAAATGGCATATGAAAATATAGAGGAACATATAGATAGACTGACAAGATTGAGGGACAAGTTAATCGATGGAATTATGACGAAGATACCATATACAAGACTAAACGGACATCCGACAAAAAGACTTCCCGGAAATGTGAACATTTCCTTTGAATTTATAGAAGGCGAATCAATTTTATTGAGTTTGGATATGGAGGGTATTGCCGCATCCAGCGGTTCGGCTTGCACATCAGGTTCACTGGGCCCTTCACACGTTTTGGCGGCAATCGGATTGAGTCACGAAATAGCGCATGGCTCGTTGAGGCTGACAATAGGTGATTTTACTACGGAAGACGAAATAAATTATGTTGTGGAAAAGCTGCAGTCCATTGTAGATAGATTGAGACAGATATCACCATTATATGAGAAGGTAAAAAGGGGGAAGTAAATAATGTATAATGAAAAAGTGATGGACCATTTTATGAACCCGAGAAATGTCGGCGAGATAGAGGATGCGGAGGCAATAGGAGAGGTCGGCAATCCGATATGCGGAGACATTATGAGAATGTACTTAAAGATAGATAATAATGATATTATTACGGATGTAAAATTCAAGACCTTTGGATGCGGTTCCGCTATAGCCACATCCAGTATGGCAACGGAAATGATTAAAGGTAAAACCGTGAGGGAGGCGCTTCGGCTGACGAATATGGCTGTTGTAGAAGCCCTTGACGGACTTCCCCCCGCAAAGGTACATTGTTCCGTATTGGCGGAACGAGCGGTGAAGACGGCGATATACAACTATGCTAAAGAAAGAAACTTAACTTATAAAGAGCTAGATGGATTTGACCCGAACGATGATCATGATGGCCATGATCATGATGAAGAATAAAAAAATGCGGATAATATCTGCATTTTTTATTTTTTGAACAAAATTTTATCGCAGACAAGGGATGATTTTTTGTTTGGTGATTGAAAAATTTACTTGGTATAGATTTAAAAAACTAACAAAATATAATAACAGATAATAAAATCATAGTTTTGATTACTCGCTTAAAAATACAACAGTTGAAATAATATAACAGGGCCTGAATGGGCAAAATGTGAAGGGGTGGAGACATGAACAGAAGAGTCGTGAAAGGGATTATTACAGGAGGAGCCCTGGGCACAACCATTGCTATGTTTGCTTTGGGCAAAAAAATTCACAGAAGAAGGACAATGAGAAAAAAAAGGATTTTAAACCGTGTTGCAACCGTTATGAAAGGACTTAACATATTTTGATATATACTTGTCATGGAAACATGAATCCGAAATTTTTGAGTGACAAATACCCCGGTCTGTGGGTGGGGTTTTGTCACTCAAAAATTTTTATATGGTTATAGGCTCGGTTAATACTATATATACGAATAATGGGACATAAATATATAGTATGGAGAGGTGAAGGGATGGAAAAGGAGAATGCAATACAGGCTATATCCAAAAACTTTAAAAATCTGGCTGAACGCGGCATTTTAACCGGCATCATAAGGATTACCACACAATTTTTAATTGTTGTGCTATTATTTTTAGTTATTTACTTTCTGATACATATCGGTAACAGGTTCATAGGCTCGGATAAAAAAATTAACGTTGGAAAACGCCAAATTGTTTATTTTTTATCCTTGTTCATATTTTTAACCCTTATTGTTGTAATAATGCAGTCAGGAGGCTTGATATATGAGATATTGTCACCATTTATATTTGCAATTATATTGGCATATCTTTTAAATCCCTTGGTTACTTATATTGAGACAAAGGGTATAAAAAAATTATGGGCGATATTTATTGTATATTTTGCAATCGGACTGGTTACGCTGGTGTTCTCTGTTACATTGTTTCCCCGACTTACACTGGAAATAAAAAAATTGTTAAATGATTTGCCTCAGATTGGGAACAATTGTTATAATTATATATATAGAATATATGAAAGATATAATCGGAGTGTGCAGAATCTGCCCGATGAATTCGATGGAATAAAAAAAGCATTTCAGCCCGACATTCTTAATGTCGACAGGGTTGAAAACTTTATAATACAAGGTATATCTACGGTGACGGACTTTTTGTTGTCCATGTTTTCAAGGATTGTAAATATAATATTGATTCCCATTCTGGCTTTTTATTTTTTAAAGGATGCGGATAAATTCAGGAATATGTTGGTTTCGACAATACCTAAACCCCGTAGGAGGGAAGCAATTGATATTGCCAACGATGTCAATGGAGTCCTGTCCGGTTTTATAAGAGGCCAGTTGATAGTAGCGGTACTGGTAGGTATTTTGACTACGATATCCCTTCTCATTCTGAAAGTGGAATTTGCGGTGGTAATAGGTATGATTGCGGGTCTGACTGACATAATCCCTTACTTCGGTCCGATAATCGGAATAATTCCCGCAATAGTCTTTGCATCCCTGGGGGGAACAAAAAAGGTTCTATGGGTAATACTCGTATTTGTGGCCATACAACAAGTAATGAGCGGCATTGTTTCACCGAAGATTGTCGGTCAAAACGTGGGACTTCATCCTATAATCATAATTTTGTCGTTGATTGTTGCGGGGAAATTTTTCGGAATATTCGGGCTTCTGGTTGCAGTTCCTGTGGTCGGAATAATCAGGGTTATCGGGAAACATCTTATGGGTCATATTACAAGCCTTTGGGACGGCATGAAATAAATATGGACTATGTTTTTGTCATCCCGAGGTGGACAGAACCAACGATGCAGGCGAAGGGTCTCAGTCTTGTTGTCATCCTAAGATGGATAGAATTAACGGTGCCGCGAAGGATCTTTGATTTTGGGTATACATTGACAAAACACGGTATATTCTATATAATTCATATAGAAATTAACCACCAATAAAATACTGTTAAAAACTATGAGAAGAAGGAGTAGCATATCATAAATTACCACAGAGAGGAAGTCTTTGGCTGAAAAACTTCCACATAGGTATGTGAAGCAGTCTTTGAGTAATGATTTTGAAATTAAGTAGAAATCATCGGCCAAGCCGTTATACTGTTTTTCCGAGTGATCGTTTTTTAAGCGATAATTAGGGTGGTACCACGAGAAGGCTCTCGTCCCTACAATTGTGTTTTGTATGGATGGGGGTTTTGTTTTTTTAATAGATTAAAGCCAAGAGTTACGGGGAGGATTGTTATGAAGAAATTGAGCTCAAATGAAATAAGAAGACAGTTTTTAGATTTTTTTAAGTCAAAGGACCATATGATTTTGCACAGTTTCCCTTTAGTACCGCAAAAGGATAAGAGTTTGCTATTGATAAATTCCGGAATGGCTCCGCTCAAATCATATTTTGCGGGGCTGGAGAAACCGCCCAGTATAAGGATAGCTACCAGCCAGAAATGTATCCGCACGGGGGATATCGAAAATATCGGCAAAACGGCAAGGCACGCCACGTTTTTTGAGATGTTAGGCAACTTTTCCTTCGGAGATTATTTTAAAAAAGAATCCATCGAGTGGGGTTGGGAACTTGTGGTCGAACATCTGAATTTGCCTGTCGATAAATTATGGATTACCATATATTTGGAAGACGACGAAGCCTTCGAAATTTGGAATAAGGTGATTGGATTACCTGAAGAGAGAATCATTCGGTTAGGGAAGGCGGATAATTTCTGGGAAATCGGGACAGGCCCCTCAGGTCCATGTTCGGAACTATATTTTGATCGCGGTGAAGAATACGGCTGCGGGGATGAAAATTGTAAACCCGGCTGTGAATGTGACAGGTATATTGAATTTTGGAACCATGTATTTACCCAATTTGATAGAGATGAAGCCGGTAATTATACACCCCTTCCGAATCCCAATATAGATACGGGAATGGGTCTGGAAAGGATAGCCTGTATCGTACAGGGAGTGGAATCTATTTTCGATATTGATATAATAAAGCCCATACTGGACGACGTGTGTGAAATTACAGGCACAAAGTATAGAAAGGACGAGAAGACGGATATGTCTATCAGAATTATAACCGACCATATACGTTCTATATCCTTCATGATTGGGGACGGAATATTGCCGAGCAACGAGGGCAGAGGTTATATTTTAAGAAGACTACTCCGAAGAGCAGCACGACACGGCAAACTATTGGGTGTGCATGAGGCATTTTTGTACAGACTGGTTGACAGGGTCAGCGAAAATTATGGGGAAGCCTACAATGAATTAGTGGAGAAGCAAGATTACATCAAAAAAATAATCCGGGTTGAAGAAGAGAGATTTATGGAAACAATAGACCAGGGTATGGATATTTTAAACGGCTATATTGAAGAACTGTTGGATGCCGACAAAAAAGTGTTAAGCGGACCCGATGCATTCAGGCTCTATGATACCTATGGCTTTCCGGTGGATTTGACCGGGGAGATACTGGAGGAAAAGGGGTTTCGTTTAGACGAACAGGGTTTTGAAACAGAGATGGAAAAGCAGAGACAAAGGGCCCGTAAGGCAAGAACGGGGACAGATGTTGAAGGTTGGGAGGAAGACATTTTTTCTAAACTGGATAAAGATATTTATACAGATTTTAAGGGTTATAGCGATTTGGAGCATGAAGGTGAAGTAATAGCAATCGTAAATAAAGGCAATATAGTGGATAAAGGCAACATCGGAGATGAAGTGATTGTTATTTTGGACAAAACCGTTTTTTACGGTGAAAGCGGGGGACAGGTTGGGGATGTCGGTATTCTATGCAACGAGACAATGAGAGGATCGGTAATGGATACCAAAAAAGGCCCCCACGATCAAATTCATCATATTGTTAAAATAGAAGAAGGGGAATTGCATACTGGGGATACTGTCAAGGCCAGAGTAGATTCAAACCTTAGAAAGGACACTGCCCGCAACCATACCGCCACACATATATTGCACAAAGCCCTAAAACAGGTACTGGGTGAACACGTTCAACAAGCAGGATCGCTGGTAACCCCTGAAAGATTGAGATTTGACTTTACCCACTTTGAAGGTTTGACGGCTGAACAGATTAAAGAGGTGGAGAATATAGCCAACGAACGGATATTAGACGATTTAGACGTATGTGCCTTTGAAACCTCTATGGATGAAGCCAAAGATATGGGTGCGGAAGCTCTGTTCGGTGAAAAATACGGTGATGTGGTCAGGGTCGTCAAAGTCGGGGATTACAGTACAGAATTATGCGGGGGAACACATGTAGATAACAGCGGTGAAATAGGTATGCTGATTATACTGAGTGAAGGCGGGGTAGCTGCCGGGGTGAGAAGAATTGAAGCCATTACCGGCATTGAGGCATACAGGCATGTACAGAAAAATCAACAGGTTATAGCGCAAATAACGGACACATTAAAAACCCAACCTCAAAATGTGGTTCAGCGTGTAGATGAATTGATACATGAGATAAAGGAAAAAGACAGGGAATTGAACAAGCTCAAGAGTCGATTGGCGAGCAGTTCCACCGATGATCTTTTGGATCAGATGCAATCCATAAGCGGTGTAAACACGGTTATCCAATCTGTAGATAATCAAGAAATGGATGATTTAAGAAAGATTGGGGATGTCCTCAGAGAAAAGATAAATTCCGGGGTGATAGTATTGGCATCCGACAAAGGCGGTAAGGTTAATTTTATCGCTACTGCCACAAAAGATGTTTTGGGTAAGGGAATACATTGCGGCAACCTGATTAAGGAGGTTGCCAAGATTACAGGCGGCGGGGGCGGAGGAAGGCCTGACATGGCACAGGCAGGCGGAAAAAATCCTGATAAAATCGGAGATGCTTTGTCCCTTGCAAAGGAAATATTAAAGAAGCAATTAAAAGAATAATCAGGGAACAGGAATATGGCCTTCATGTTCCTGTTTTTTCATTTATATATTATAATACTACTTAATATAAATAGTATGATGTGGTAAGATGGTATTAAATAAATAGAGAGGGGTGTAATCATGCCGGACAAAAATAATTTTACTATGGAATTTAATTTAGATGAGGAAAAAGAAAAAAAAGCGAGAGATATAATTTTAAATGTATATCGGGCTCTGGAAGAGAAGGGATATAATCCTACAAATCAATTTATCGGATATATTTTATCCGGAGACCCTACTTATATCACGAGCCATAACAATGCCAGGACGTTAATCAGGCAAATTGAAAGGGATGAATTACTGGAGGAATTATTGAAGACGTATTTAAATAAAAAGTAGGTGGTTTTAAATTGAACATAAAAACAAAATGCCTAATATTAACGTTGGTTTTAGTAATTACAATGGCAACAGATATAAGCCATGGATTAAGAACACAACTGTCTGACAGTGATAACGTCAGGGTGGTAATGGTTGTGATCAGTCGAATAGATTTAGATGATCTTGAAAAGATGCCGTATGTGAGGGAACTTATAGATAAAGGCTCGATCGCTCTGATGAACACAAGGGCCTCCGGCAAAAATAGCGAGTTCAAATCTTATGCTACTATAGGGTGGGGAACAAGAGCGGAGGCTTCACATGCTACATCTTGTTTTCATGGTATTGATGATAAAACCGGCCCTATATACGAAAGGCGCACCGGTAAAAAAATGTTCGAAAACGGCATTATCAATTTAGATATCAATAAATTGGTTGTCCAAAATTTAAACGGGGAATACGGTGCCATGCCGGGAATTTTGGGCCAAGTGCTCAGTGAAAACGGATATAAAACCGCTTTGATAGGTAATGGGGATGTCGAGGACGTCAGGTTGACACCTGCAGGATTGATAGCTATGGATTTGGACGGGCACATACACTCAGGCGACATAAGCGATAAGTTAATCAAAAAGGATAGTACAAGACCCTTCGGACTGAAAACCGACTATAAATTGCTATTGGATAAATTTAAAGAAGAATATTTGAGTTCAAATTTAATTGTGATCGAAACCGGTGATACCATAAGGTTAGAAAGATACAAAGAAAACCTGCGTCCCGAAATATATGAAAAACACAGAATAAGTATATTGAACGAAATAGATGATTTTATCCGTAATGTTGTTGAAAATTTAGATAAAAAAGATGCCAAGCTTATAATTGTTACCCCGTATCCATCCGATAAGGCGGCAAGCAGAGGCGACAGATTGACTCCCTTTATCATCTATGAAGGCAATGATGGCGAACAGGTGCTCTATTCAAAAACTACAAGAAGGAACGGGATTGTGGGTAACGTGGATGTTGCCCCCACTGTCTTGTCTTATTTCAATCTGACCTCCGACAAAATGACGGGCAGAGTGCTACAATCCGTTCCGCAGCAAAACAATTTAAATTATATACGCAGTTTAAACAGAAGGGTGGTTAATACATCCACACAGAGATACAGGGTTTTATACAGTTTTGCCGTGTACCAAATAATTATCTCTGTCTTGGCATTGATTCTGATAATATTCAAGAACAGGTTACCTGTTAATTGGTATAAATATATATCATTGGCTCTGGTAGGAAACATGGTTGTTCCGTTTGTGTTACTGTTGATGCCCTTGTTCGGAGTGACAAACATTGTTATTACATATTTACTATTACTGACAATCACCTCAATTGTAATACTTGTAATTTACTCGATATCCGAGGGTAACCCGTTAAATGTGATTTTATATACAATGTCTTTATTGGTATTGGGATTATTGTTTGATATTGTCAGCGGGCAAAACCTGATTAAAAATTCTCTGTTAGGATATGACCCCATAATAGGTGCCAGATATTATGGAATAGGTAACGAGTATATGGGAGTATTGGTCGGAGCTGTTTTAGTACTTACTACCGTATTGATGGAAAGATATCATATAAATAAATATGTACCTATAATGATTTACGGATTGGTTGCTGTTATTGTCGGATTTCCGAGTTTTGGAGCCAACGTAGGCGGGACAATTACCGCAGTGATTGCTTTTCTATTCGTATCTGTCAGGTTATTGGAAAAAAAGATTAATTTCAAAAGACTTGTATATATGGGCCTGGCTGCAATATTTGCGGTGGGTTCAATGGCTTTGATTGATTTGTTTGTCGTTAAAAACAAGTCCCACCTGGCAGGGGCAATCAATCAAATTATTTCAAACGGCCCTGTTATAATATATCAAATCATAGCCAGAAAGGTTGCTATGAATTTACGGCTTATGGGCGTAACCATTTGGAGCAAGGTACTGTTGAGTGCGGTTGTGGTACTGAGTATACTTTTCTATAAACCTATCGGATGGTTCAGAAAAATATCCATAAAGTACCCCAAACTGGCCTTGGGTTGGAGCGGAATCATTGTAGCCTGTATTATCGGTTTCGCGGTCAACGACTCGGGTACGGTGGTAGCCGCCGCAAGTGTGATATTTTTAACATCAACGATGTTGTACTTAATAATCGAGGATTTAGGTCGTAAGCAATAGTTAAATGGGTGGTCATATGGAAAAAAGAAAATTGGGAAGCACAAATATAGAAGTCTCAAGGCTATGTTTCGGAAGTTTGACCATGAGTCCTCTGCAGACAAATCAAAGCCATAAAGAGGGCGGGGACTTGTTGTTATATGGTTTTGAAAACGGAATTAATTTTGTTGATACGGCGGAATTATATGAAACCTACGGGCATATAGGGTATGCATTGAGGCATCTGGACAGGAGTAAGATTATAATTGCTACAAAATCCTATGCATATTCCAAAGAAACTGCTGAAAACAGTTTAAAAAAAGCTCTGAAGGAAATGAATACGGATTATGTGGATCTTTTTTTATTGCATGAACAGGAAAGCGAGCATACTATACGAGGACATTACGAGGCTATAGAGTATTTTTTAAAGATGAAGGAAAAGGGATATATAAGAGGTATCGGACTGTCCACCCATACGATTGCGGCAGTAAAAGGGGCTTTAAAATATAAGGAGATAGAAATCATACATCCGATAGTCAATATAAACGGATTGGGAATACAGGACGGAACAATTGAGGATATGCTCTCTGCGCTCAGTGATGCCCATAAATTAGGAAAAGGCATATACGGAATGAAGCCCTTGGGCGGGGGCAACCTTCTAAAAAATTTCCAACAATGTTTTGATTTTGTGCTGGACCTTCCTATGTTGGATTCTATTGCCACGGGTATGCAGAGCAAGGAGGAAGTAGATGTCAATGTAGCTATATTTGAAGGAAGGGAAATAAACAAACCGTCGTTAGAAAAAATCGGGGCTAAGAAGAGAAAATTGCTCATATCCGAATGGTGCCAAGGATGCGGGATATGTACAGAACATTGCGGTCAGAATGCGCTCAAAATGGTTAACGGCAAAGCTGTGGTAGACCACAGCAAATGTGTGCTATGCGGTTACTGTTCCAAATATTGCCCCCATTTTTGTATAAAGGTAATTTAGAGGGGTGTATACACATGTCAAGAATCATGGGTCTCGACGTAGGGGATAAAACCATAGGCGTAGCTCTGAGCGATCCGTTGGGATGGACTGCACAGGGTTTGGAAACCATACGGAGGAACGGAATAAAAAAGGATCTGCAAAAACTCGGGGATATTATTAAAAAATATAAGGTGGACAAAATTGTTGTGGGATTACCCAAAAATATGGACGGAACGCTAGGCTCCCAGGGTCAGAAGGTACTGGAGTTCAATGAAAAATTGGGCGAGAAATTTGATGGTATAGAAATTATTCGGTGGGACGAAAGACTGACCACCGCAGCCGCCGAAAGAACCCTTATAGAAGCGGACGTCAGCAGAAAAAAAAGAAGAGATGTAATTGATAAAATGGCTGCCGTGTATATCCTGCAGGGATATCTGGACAGTATAAGTAAAACACGGTAACTTCGAATTTATTCGAAAGTTGTCCAGGATTCTTCGTAAGCACCGTCAATACTGTCTGTCTCAGAATGATAAAAAAGTTAACAACAAGGCTCCAGATTTATTCGAAGATTATTCGGTGACAATGTAACCTCGAATTCATTCGAAGGTTTCCAAAACATAAGCGGTATTTTTTATATAAGATTGGTATATAATACGACTATCGTAATGATAACCAAGAGGAGGGATATAACAATGGAAGAAAATGACAATATAATTACATTGATAGACGAGGATGGACAGGAAGAGGATTTCGAAATAATAATGACATTTGAATCAAAGGGCAATGAATACGCAATTTTAGCTGAGGCAGGTTCGGATGAGGAATCAGATGCTTATGCATTCAGAATTGAATATGACAATAAGGAAAAGGACGAATTTACACTTGTTTCCATTGAAGATGATGAAGAATATGAGGATGTAGTAGTTGCATATGAAACATTAATCGAACAGGAAATGTAAGGGCCCGGTGCAACGCTGCTTCGAATTCATTTGGATGTCATCCGATACAACGCAGGGTAGGGCAGGCGGCTCTGTCTGCCCGGGATGGACAGGGCCGTCCGTCCCTAAGATTTTCATAGTAATGACAAAAAAAGAAGCTTATCCGGTTATATTTTAAATCAAAAGCAGCCCGGCTGCTTTTTTGTTATGATTATCATCTACAGAGGGTCAAAGACTATTTCATTTATTATGTTTATCAGTTAAGGTTGACAATCTCACAATTTTTTACTATACTATATACTTGAAAAGCATTATTATTTGAGAAATGAAGGTGGGAAAATGGAAAACCTGGCCGATTCATTAAGAGAAAAATTGAAGGATAAAGGGTATAAATTGACCCCTCAGCGAAGAGCTATATTAGATGCTATTATTGAGAATCAAGGCAAACATTTAAATACCGAGGAAATTTATAATGTCGTAAAAGAAAAATGTCCGGAAATCGGGTTGGCAACCGTATACAGAACGCTGCAGTTGCTGGATGATATGTCAATGATTTCAAGGTTGAATATAGACGACGGGTGTATGAGGTACGAGTTAAATACCGATGAGAATGAACATCAGCACCATCACCTGATCTGTGAGGTTTGTAATGATATAATAGAAGTAGAGCTGGATTTGTTGGGATACTTGGAGAAGGAGATAGAAAAAAAATATAATTTTATTATCAAGGATCGTAAAGTTAAATTTTTTGGTGTTTGTTCTAAATGCCGATAGTCTTGTAGAATCTCTGCAAGACTTTTCTACATATTTCTATATGTGATATATAAATTTTAACATTCAGGAAAAAATATATGAATCCCGTATTCCGCCGAAAAAAATTTTATATAACAAACTGTACAAACACTTATCATGTTATTCTATTACGGTTTTAACAGGAATTATCATGGTGCATATTTCCATAATCTAACCTTTTACTGTTAATTACATGTATGTTTACAGAACACATAAAAATAATTATGCATTCAGCGGAATGTGGGATGGATATGGATAGGGGGTTATTTATTTTTATTCAATAATACAGGCTTTATATTGACGATATATGATATAATATATCGTATTTGATGTGTGCGGATTATTAATATATGTATTAATATTGAAACAAATAAACGGAGTAACAAAATGCAAAAGGAGAGATGGTATTGACCAAAAAAGCAACAAAGATTAAAATTATACCTCTGGGAGGGCTTAGCGAGATCGGAAGAAATATGACCGCATTCGAATATAAGGATGAAATATTGATTATCGATTGTGGTTTGAGCTTTCCGGAGGACGATATGTTAGGGATTGATATAGTCATCCCCGATATAACATATCTGGTAAAAAATAAAGAAAGGATAAAAGGGATAGTATTAACCCATGGGCATGAGGATCATATCGGCGCACTTCCTTATGTCCTTAAAAAATTGAACGTTCCTGTATACGGTACCAGGTTGACACTGGGACTGGTGGAGATTAAACTCAAGGAACACAAGCTCGATATGGTGCACCTACAGAGAGTGGAACCCGGCCAGACAATCAAACTCGGCGAATTTAATATAGAATTTATTCGCACAAGTCACAGTATACCGGATTCTTGTGCCATAGCCATACACACATCGATAGGCATAATTTTTCATACGGGAGACTTTAAAATAGACTTTACACCCATTGACGGCCAGTTGACCGACTTGCATCGAATAGCCGAGTTGGGTCGGGAAGGCGTTTTGGTGATGATGGCGGACAGCACAAATGTAGAAAGGCCGGGGTCGACAATGTCCGAAAGCAGTGTAGGCGAAACATTTGAAAGTATTCTCAGAAATACCAAACAGCGTGTTATAGTAGCTACATTTGCCTCTAATGTACACAGGATACAGCAGGTACTAAATGCGGCACATAAATATGACAGAAAAGTAGTAGTATCGGGAAGAAGTATGATAAATGTGACAACTGTTGCCAGTGAATTAGGGGCCTTGGACATAGAGGAAGGTTTGATTATCGATGTAAATGAAATGGATAAATATGAGGACCATGAAATTCTGATTTTAACCACCGGAAGCCAAGGCGAATCCATGGCCGCATTGTCCAGGATGGCCAGTTCGGAACATAAAAAACTGGATATTCAAGAAGGGGACCTGGTTGTTTTTTCAGCCAGCCCAATTCCCGGTAATGAAAAATCCGTCACACGTGTTATCAACCAGCTATTTGAAAAAGGGGCCGAGGTTATTTATGAAAGTTTGGCCGAGGTCCATGTTTCGGGGCATGCCTGTCAGGAGGAATTAAAATTGATGCACATATTGGCAAAGCCCAAATATTTCATACCTGTACATGGCGAATTCAGACATTTAACCCAGCATAGCAAGTTGGCTCAAAGCCTGGGTATGCCGAAAGAAAATATATTTATCGGACAAAACGGCACTGTTTTTGAATTTGGAGAAGATTATGGTAAGATTTCAGGCAGTGTACAGGCAGGAAGGGTATTGGTAGACGGCTTAGGTGTCGGGGACGTGGGGAATATAGTCCTCAGGGACCGTAAACATCTGGCGGAGGACGGATTGATGATAGTGGTTGTCACTATTACCAAAGAAGACGGAAAAGTTGTAGCGGGGCCGGATATTATCTCGAGAGGATTTGTCTATGTACGAGAATCCGAGGATTTAATGGAAGAAGCCAGGGAGATTGTACGGTGTGTCTTAAATGATTGCGAACAGCAGAATATCAGGGAATGGTCACCGCTGAAAGGTTCTATCAGGGATAGTTTAAGGGAATTTTTATATCAAAAGACAAAACGCAGACCTATGATACTGCCGATTATAATGGAGGTTTAGGAACTATCTATAATGATTGTTTGACCTCGCGAGACCCTCGTTGTTTCATCGGGGATCAATATCTTTGTGAATAACTCCAACTATTTTATAGATGGAGCTTCCAAAGAAGTTTGATGATGTATCCTTATTCTTTAAGGCGCATCCACTTCGCCACTACACCATAAGGCTTTACAGATTACATGGAAGGGACTACTGAATTTGAATAATATAAATTTACCGTTTATAGAAGAATATATAAGGAGTGTTTTACCGACAAACACGGGACTTTTAAGGGAAATAGAAATCTATGCGGATGAAAATCATATACCCATAGTTCATAAAGAGGTCGGGGTTTTGCTGCAGGTGATTACAAAGGCGATCAAGGCAAAAAGAGTATTGGAAATAGGAACAGCCATCGCATACTCAACCTTGTTGTTCAGTGAGGCCATGGGGGAAAATGGGCACATAACCACCATTGACAGAAATAAAAAAATGATTCCCCTAGCCAGAGAAAACATAAAAAAAGCAGGTAAAACTGAAAACATCCGCCTGATGGAAGGTGATGCCGCTATGGTTTTGAGGCAATTAAAAGATAAGTATGACCTGATTTTTTTAGACGGAGCCAAGGGACACTATAAGTACCTTTTGAATGAAAGTATTAATCTGCTTAATTCGGGCGGAGTACTTATCTCGGATAACATTTTATATAAAGGTATGGTTGCTACGGATAAATTGGTGGTCCGCAGGCAAAGGACTATTGTGAACAGAATGCGGGAATACCTGCAATATATATGCAATCATCCACAGCTTGATACAAGTATCATACCGATAGGCGACGGACTGGCTATCAGTTATAAGAAACAGGAGGAAATCGAATGAAAAAGGTGGAGCTGTTAGCTCCTGCAGGTGACTTGGAAAGACTGAAAATAGCGATTATGTACGGTGCGGATGCTGTGTATGTAGGCGGACAAATATTCGGACTGCGGGCTGCGGCGAAAAACTTCAGCTTGGAAGATTTAAAGGAAGGTGTGCGGTATGCACATGAAAGAGGAGTAAAGGTATATGTTACGGCTAATATTATTCCTCATAATGAAGACCTGGAAAGTCTTCCCGAATATTTGAAGGCTGTTTATGAAATAGGTGTAGACGCTATAATCGTTTCCGACCCCGGCACATTCTCAGTGGCGAAAGAAGCCGTTCCGAATATGGAAATTCATATAAGCACACAGGCAAATAACACAAATTATAGGACCGTAAAGTTCTGGGGCGATTTGGGAGCGAAAAGGGTGATACTGGCCCGTGAACTCAGCCTCAAGGAAATTAAAGAGATCAGGAACAATGTATCGGATAAGGTTGAATTAGAAGCATTTGTGCATGGTGCCATGTGCATGTCTTATTCGGGCAGGTGTCTGTTGAGCAACTATATGGTAGGCCGTGATGCCAACAGGGGCGAATGTGCCCAGCCTTGCAGATGGAAATACAACCTGGTTGAAGAAAAGCGTCCCGGGGAATATATACAGGTGATCGAGGATGAAAAGGGGACATATTTTATGAACTCAAAGGATTTATGCATGATAGAGCATATCCCCGAAATGATTGAATCCGGAATTACAAGCCTGAAAATAGAAGGTCGGATGAAAACAACCTATTATGTAGCAATGGTTGTCAAGGCATACAGGGCGGCAATAGATAATTATTATGAAAATCCCCAAAACAGACGGTTCAACCCTAAATGGATGGATGGACTGAAAAAGGCGGGTTACAGGGGTTTTACCACAGGATTTTATTTGGATAAACCGAGCCATACGGACCATCATTATGAAGGCAGGTCGTATATCAGGGACTACAGTTTTATAGGTCTCGTTAAAGATTATGATGCATCTGCCAAGATAGCAACCGTAGAACAGCGCAATCGATTTTTCTCGGGAGATGATATTGAAATTATCGGACCTGAAGAAGAAATGACCATGACTATCACCGAAATGTGGGATGAGGACATGAATCCTGTCGAGGTAGCCCCCCATCCACAGCAAATTATAAAGATTAAGATGGAAGTACCCGTTGCGGAAAATTATATCCTAATAAAGAGAGCAGACGATGCTGTATCTGACATGCCGTAGGTAGAGGCAGACGACTCTGTCTGCCCGGAGTGTGAAAACCATGGGGACAGAGCCTGCGGTCAGTTTTTTTAGGACACAGTGGGTAGGACACAGTGGGGACGGTTCATTTGGACACAGTGGGGACGGTTCATTTGTGTTGTGTCTTTCCAACAACACAAGGGGACCGTCCCCCTGTGTCCTTTGATCGCAGGTCATACCCCATAGCATACCTTCTATATTTTTGGTTATAATACTAAAAAATATAGGGGGTTTTTTTATGTCGGAATTGAGCCGCAGAAAAAGGAATAGCAATTCAACCGGCAAAAAAAGATTGTTATTCATAAGAAACATATCTTTTTTTATTTTGTTTATCTTGGTTATTCGGTTGTTTTATATACAGGTAGCCGAGCACGACTTTTACAGTGCGGAAGCGATGAAGCGAAGGCAAATCAGTATCCCTGTCAGCAGCGGCAGGGGGATAATATACGATAGAAATTTTATTCGCCTGACCGACCGCACCCGACAAAAAGTGGTTGCTGTCTTCCCACAGGATTTTACTATAAACGAAAATAATATTTTATTGTTGCAGGACATCACGGGAAAGCCTTACGATGAACTGTTCAACAAAATCAAAAATTCCAAATCGGTTTTAGAAATTCCTCTAGTAAAGGAACTGAATTGGAACGATAAAAATATTATAAATACCAAAGGGCTGTTTATTGTTGACAAAGCACTGCGTTACAATGAAAATGGGTTTTTAAGCCATGCAATAGGCTATGTAAATCAGGTAGACCTTAAAGGGATGGCGGGGATCGAAGGCGCACTGGACGGAATTTTAACGGGAAATTCGAGCAATTCGTTGACAGCCATCCTGGACGGCAGAAAGAAAATTTTACCCGGCGAAGGCTATGCGGTGGCCAACAGTATCAAAAAAAATCAGAACCTGAGATTGACTGTTGACTATAATATTCAAAAGATAATTGAGGATGCAATAGATAATGAAAACAGAGAAGGTGCCATTATAGTTTCCGATATACGGACAGGAGAAATACTTGCAACAGTCAGCAGGCCGAACTTTAATCCCAACAACATATCGGAGCACCTGAAAAGCAAGGGAGATGAATTATATAACAAGGCCATCCAGATGGCCTTCCCCCCGGGGTCTATATTCAAGATAGTCGTGGCGTTGGAAGCCTTAAGACAGGATTCTTCGTATGCGGATGAAATCTTCCACTGCGACGGCTATGAAATTGTAGGGGACCTGGAGGTCAAATGTTCGTCCTATGAAAAAGGCGGGCACGGGGAGATAACCATGGATAGGGCATTTGCGGAATCATGCAATTGTGCATTCATTCAGCTCGCCGAAAAACTCGGTGCGGAGAATATCATCAATATGGCGGAAAATTTGGGTTTTAACAAGATTGTGGATATCGGACTGATGGAAGAGGATTCAGGCAATCTTCCCGCGGGTGACAGTTTGCTCGGACCCGCCTATGGGAATATAGCCATAGGTCAAGGCGAAATTTCAGTAACACCGCTACAAGTCAATCAACTGACACAACTGGTAGCAAACAACGGATTAAAAAAGCCTTTATATATAGCCAAAGATATCGTCGACAACAATTACGTTACCCTAAAAACAGCAGATATAAAAGAAGAAAAACAGGTGATAGATCCTGAAACAGCTAAACAAATAAGGCTGTGGATGGAAAAGGTAATGACAGCGGGAACAGGACGGCAAGCAAAGGAAATGTCCCATATTACCGCCGGAAAAACCGGTTCCGCGGAATCTGCAGAAAAAGGAGAAAAGGTGGTCCACGCATGGTTTACAGGCTATTATCCGTCAAATGAACCCAAATATGCAATCACCGTTTTTATACAAAAAGGGGGATCCGGGGGCGGGGTGGCTGTTCCCATATTTGCGAAAATAGTAAAAGAAATGATAAATAAGGGATTTAAGTAAAATAAACAGAACAATTACATAGGTACATGCACATATGTAACATCTCAATCATATTATTTAGAATGACCAGCTATTTAATATGGGCAGACAGCATGTCTGCTTACTGGAAGCTGGAAATCGGAGTCCGACACACCGCGTACCGATTTCCGACTTTCAGGAAAGAGGGGGAGATTTTACATGTGGGCGGTACTTTTTAATTTGTTTCCCGTTTCATTAAAACCGATACTATTTTTGATGGCATATATCTCAAGCAGCACATCTTTTCCACAACCGTTGACATCCGAAGAAGAGGCAATGTACCTGGAAAGATATGCACATGGTGATGAAGAGGCCAGAAATATATTGGTCGAAAGAAACCTGCGTTTAGTAGCTCATATTGTAAAAAAATATTCTAATGCCTGGCGGGATATGGATGATTTAATATCCATAGGCACCATAGGTTTAATCAAAGGCATATCCACATTCGACAGAGAAAAAGGAACCAGATTGGCAACATATGCGGCCAGATGTATAGAGAACGAGATATTGATGACTATCAGATCAAATAAAAAGATAAAAACGGAGGTATCATTACAAGATACTATAGGTGTGGACAAAGAAGGTAATGAAATTTCATTGATAGATATATTGGGAACCGATCCGGATGAGGTGATAAACCAAGTAGAATTAAAAATACAGATTAAAAGACTGTATCACAAAATAGCAAACGTGTTAAAGGCAAGGGAGAGAACCGTAATAGAACTCAGATACGGGATTTATAACGGCGCTGTTAAAACCCAGCGCGAAATAGCCAAAATGCTGGGGATTTCGAGGTCATATGTATCCAGGATTGAAAAAAGGGCCATAAAAAAATTAAACAAAGCGTTTAATGTAAATAATTAAGGGTCGTATGATCCTTAATTATTTGTATGGCATGTTTTATCAAATCTTATCATAAGTGATAGCATTACAAACAATAGTCCGCAGACAAACATTACAAATGAGACGAGCATTATGGATTCAACCAACGAGGGGTATTAACAAAAATGCACATTTAAAAATTAATAATTCCGACAAACATAATTCCATTATGATACAATATAAAAAAACAACCGATACTATGATATAACCAAACCAAGGGAGATGTATCCGATGGAAGAAAGAAATAAATTAAATATGACTGAGGACCAACTTGTGCAGATAAAAAAGGTCATACGGAAATATGCAATGGGATATAGGGAGATATGGGACAACAATAAGAAAAGACGTGACTTTGAAAAAGAATTTGCTGAAATTAATGATGCGTTCAAAACAAACACGCAAGCAGTAGCTGAAATATTAAAGGAAATTACAGAAGAGGCAAACTGTCCTAACTATAAGCTGTTGTTTGTACGGCTATATGGGCATATGCCTGAAT
>JAAYPJ010000111.1 GCA_012519835.1 Clostridiales bacterium
CGAAAAAGCATGCCCTTGATCTCGTAAAAAAACTTGAAGAAGCTGACAAAAACAAGGATAAATTCATTAGCGTACTTTCTCATGAACTGAGAAATCCACTGGCCGCAATTCTTGCCGGAGTTCAGATGCTTGATATAACACAGGATGCCGACCTTGTTACAAAATCAAAAGAAGTTATTAAACGCCAAACCAATAAACTGTGCAGGTTGGTCGATGACTTGTTGGAATTGACGCGGATTACCCGGAATAAAATCAACCTTAAAAAGAAAAATATCGATTTGAATGAAACGGTAAAAAATGCCGCCGGGGATATTATACATGAATATGAAAGGAAAGGTGTCAAACTCGAGATAAAGGTTCAAACAGAACCTATCTTTCTAGACGCAGATCCCTTGCGTATTGCTCAAACCGTCGAAAATATATTGTCTAATGCACTCAAATTTACACAAGAAAATGGCACAGTTCGGCTTACATTAAAAAAGGAAAAGAACTATGCCGTTATAAATATAAAAGACAACGGTATTGGCATCAGCCCGGAAATTCTGCCGCATTTATTTACACCTTTCACACAGGCTGACGATACACTGGACAGAAGCAACGGCGGGCTTGGATTGGGGCTTTCCATTGTCAAAGGTATTGTAGATTTACATGGGGGTGCTGTAGATGCATACAGCGACGGTTTAGGGAAGGGATCCACATTCACAATACGCCTGCCTATTACAGCATATCAGTAGATTATGATCAGCAGGATGCGCCGGTGGTTCCCCCGGATATACTGCCCATTACATGTTAATGGATTATGACCAGCAGGACGCACCGGTGGTTCCCCGGATATACTGCCTATTACAGCATGTTAACAGATTATTTAGAGGTAACAGGGGATAAAATGTTATTCATTACCGGATTTATCAGAATATATGGTATAATATTGTAAATGGGAATGCTTGTTTTTCTAAAAAAGGGATTATTTGACGAAAATAGTTGAATCCATTTGCAATTCAACATAGTTTAAAAAGGGGTGAGTCAATATGCCGCTCAAGATTTTTCATACCGCTGATTTACATATAGGCATGAAATTTAATAGTTATCCCGACAGTGTCAGGGATTGTCTTATTGAAGCCAGATTTGATGTACTCGACAAAATGATTGAAATGGCAAATGACCGACAGTGTAATCTGTTTGCGGTTGCGGGGGACTTGTTTAATAATATAAATATCCTGAAGAGGGACATACATAGGGTGATAAAATCTCTTGATGAATTTAACGGGGAATGTGTTTTGATCATGCCAGGAAATCATGACTATGATAACGGAATGATCAATTTGTGGGATACGTTCAAAAAGAACATGTCGGATAAAATACTATATCTGAATGAAGAAAGCCCCTTTTCCTTGGAGCGGTACGGCTTGGATGTTATGGTATATCCCGCCCCTTGCCACTCAAAACATTCCGATGTAAATAATATAGGCTGGATAAAAGACAACAAAGAATTTGCTCCGGGGCTGTGCCATATAGGAATTGCACATGGCTCCCTCGAAGGTATCTCACCCGATATGGATAAGAATTATTATTTTATGTCTAAAAAGGAACTCGAAGATATACCTGTGGATATATGGCTATTGGGGCATACCCATGTGGATTATCCCGAAAATGATACCGTAAATGCTTGGAAAATATTCAATCCCGGGGTTCCGGAACCCGATGGTCTTGACTGTGGCCATGGGGGTTATGCATGGGTCATTACAATTGATGCGGACAAGTCGGTGAGGGCCGAAAAAGTAGCAACGGGAATCTACAGGTTTTATGATGAACAGTTTCGGATAAATGATGATGAAGACCTACATAAAATTAAAGATACCATACTCAGGGACAACCCCGACAAAAAGGTTGTCAGGCTGACCCTGGAGGGAAGGATTAGCAGGGATGCATTTAATGACAGATTAAAGCTGTATGAAGAGCTCCATGACAAGACGGCTTGCGCCCTCATAGACGATTCGGGGTTGGGGATAAAGGTGACGGAAGAAATTATCGATAAGGAATTCACCTTGGATTCTTTCCCCCATCGATTTTTATATGAACTGGCAGATGATAACGAAGCACTCCAGATTGCATATGAGTTGATTCAGGGGGTGAAGGGATGCTGATAAAAGGTTTTTCATGCAATAGATTTGCCGGATTAAAGGAAGTGGATATTCAATTTGAAAAGGGTTTGAATGTAATATTAGGACCCAACGAGTCCGGCAAAAGTTCTATCGTTGAAGGGATTTATGCAACACTCTTTAAAGAACCGAAATTGAAGATGAGTGCCAAAGATGACAAGGAATTCCATAAGAGGTTTATGCCGCACCCCGACGGGGATGTGATAGACAGCGAGGTCATTATATGTATAGAAGATGAAGAATACAGACTGAAAAAGGAATGGGGCGTTACAGAATCATTACAACTTATGACCCCTGAAGGAACTATAATCAAAAGTGCACAAACCGTTAATGATATATTGAAGGAAATATTAAAATTCGGCTCGGGTACATACAACAGCATAATATTTGCAAAACAGAGGGATATAAAAAAGGCCATAGATAAGATATTGAGTGATGAAACATCGAGCGAAGTCAGCAATATATTGATAAAGACCATGATGGAACTGGACGGTATATCGGTTGATGAGTTGGATAGAAAAATTCAGGAAGAAAAGGAATCCCTTTTAAAGAGATGGGACGTGGATAAAAATTGTCCTGTCAACAACAGGGGAATAAACAATCCATATAAAACGGGCTTGGGCCAGGTTCTGGAGAGCTATTATCGGAAGGAAAAAATAAGACTTGCTATGGATACGGCACAGGAAGCGGAAAGGGATTTTGAAACGATTTGTAACAAATTGAAGGAGAAGTCGGAACAGACTGAAAATCTGAAATCGGAAAAAAAGAAACTTGAAGACATAGAAGAAGATATAACCAAAAGACTGGTGTTAGAACCTAAAGTGGCTGCTCTTGACAAAGAAGTAAAAGTTATAACCGAAGTGTGTAAACAATGGCCTACAACGGAGGCGCTGATAGATCGGCTTGATAATGAACTTGAAAGGATTTCCCCGAGAATAAAGGAAGTTGAACAGGAAAAAGAAAATTCCCGCAAGATTGAAAGGAAATCGGAGATAGCAAAGAAACTGGAGCAGATTGACGGGCTTAATGCGAAAATTAAAGAAAAGGGACTTGAGATAAAAGGAATAAAAAATGTAACTGATGATGACATAAAAAAATTAGAGAATTACTGTGATGAAATTTCCAAAATAAAAACTACCATGGAAGCCGGAATTATTATCGGTCAATTCAACAGGCTAAACCCCTCATGCGAAATATTGTTGACAACAGATCTTGGGGATAAGCAGAGGATAAACCAAGGGGAGACCTTTACGGCGAAGGGATACGTAAAATTTGAATCTGATGAATTTGAACTGGAACTGAAAACAGGTGAACTGGATTATGAAGAATTAAAAACCGCTTATGATAAATATAAAGTCGAACTTGAAAATCTTTTGAAGGACCTTCAAGTGGAAGACATAGTAGATGCCGAATTGAACAAAAAGATGAGCGAAAAATTAACAGATGAAATAGATAATATGACAGAACAGGTGAAACTGTTACTTGGGGAAGAAAAATATGTGGATTTGAGTGTGGAGTTAAAACAATTAGATGATTTGGGACAAGTGAGGGCTATAAAGGAAATAAATGAGGAAATAGACGAACTGAATGAAAGACAGACAAAATGTATGCTGGATAAAAAAATTGCAGAAAAAACATTACAGGGCTGGGTGGATGAATATGAGAACTTGGATGGTGCCCTAGATCTGCTTATGGAGAAAAAAATAGAAATGAAAGGGATAAAAGATGAGCTGGACGAGTTGGCACCTATTCCCGAAAAATTCAAATCTGCGGAGGATTTCAAAAATAATCTCAGGGATATCAGAAACTCCTGTGAAGAAAAAGAGCGGGAATGCAACGAACTCAAGGAGGCCTACTTTGAACACCAGAAAAACCTGCCCGAAAGCACCTATGAGGAGTTGGCAGCCGAATATTTGGAGGCAGAGTCAACATTTGACAGAAAACTTGCAAGGGCACAAAGGCTTTTAAAAATTCACGAGGCCTTTGATAAAACCAGGGAAGAAATCGGGAAGACACCTTTTAAACCCCTGGCAGAAAAGTTTACCAAATACCTATGTATGCTAACAGACGGCAATTATGATCAAGGTCAGATTGACGATGAATTTAATATAAACCTGCAAAACAAAAACGGCATCACAATGCCTCATACCCTGCTGTCTACGGGGACCTATGATTGTGTGGCATTGGCCTTGAGATTTTCGATATTAAAATACATATACGGTTCAGCCCCGGGGTACGTAGTGCTTGATGATTGTATTGTGGATTTGGACCCG
>JAAYPJ010000112.1 GCA_012519835.1 Clostridiales bacterium
AAAATATTAAAAAAATTGGGTTATCGAATGGCTTTTACCGTTAAACCGGGCAGGGTAAGGCCCGGAAATTCTTTATTGGAGCTGAATCGATATGCAATTTTTCCGGGTATCTCCCGGGAGGATTTTGAAAGAATGATAGGTTTGTAATAATTATTTCTATATAAACGGAAACGGGCCCCGAATAATTTACTTACCTTTCTATTTCCGGCAGCCGTCTTTTCATTTCCAATCCCCCGCGATAACCCCTCCACTTTCCGTGTTTGCCGAACATACGATGGCATGGAGCCACGATTAACGTTGGATTAGCCCCGATGGCGGTGTCTACGGCCCGCGCAGCATCCGGCCTGTGGATCTTTTCAGCAATCTCCGCATATGTGGCATCCCGACCAAAAGGGACCTTTAGGGGTTCATCCCAAACTGTTTGTTGGAATTCAGTGCCGCGCAGGTCTAATGTTCCATTATTCTCCACCGTGAAATATTAATCCTATAGTAAATTAGTATTCCCCTTGTTTTATTCTTTACTCATTTTTGATGTTAATGGCATTTCTACCTATTTTAAATTCTCTTTTAACAATTTAATAGTGGTCTCCGGATTGGCTTTTCCTCCGGTTTTACCCATTATCTTGCCAATTATTGCTTGTAAGGCCTTTTCTTTTCCTCCTTTATATTCCTTAACTGCT
This sequence comes from Clostridiales bacterium, assembly GCA_012519835.1. Classification (GTDB taxonomy): domain Bacteria; phylum Bacillota; class Clostridia; order Peptostreptococcales; family Natronincolaceae; genus JAAZJW01. The sequence goes on from JAAYPJ010000112.1 coordinate 681, forward strand.
TTTTTGCTACTCGTTATAGCTTCTTGGATTATAGGCAGGAGGGTGTCAACATCATTAATTTGTTCCAGGTCTTTTTCCTTTACAATTACTGAAGGTGATTTATCCTCTTTTATCATTTCCTCTAGAATCTTTTTGCTTGTACTGCTGTTTATTGTTCCATCTTCCAGTAAATCAACTAATTCAGCTAAATGTTTATATGAAAAAGGTGCCGCGAAATCGTCAGTATCTACAATTCGGAATACTTCCGTAATCATTATATTTGCCAGAGTTTTGGGGTTTTTGCATAGTTTAACTGCCTTTTCAAAGTAATCCGCGATATCTATTGATGAGATCAATTGCTCTGCATCATAACTATTCAGGCCGTATCTCTCCATATATAATTTTTTTCTTACATCCGGCAGGTCGGGTAATGTTTTTTTCAGTCCTTCTATTCTTGCTTTATCTATTACTATGGGCATTAAATCCGCATCCGGCAAATATCTATAATCCTGTGCATCTTCTTTGCTTCTCATGGAAAAGGTCTTTCCGCTATCTTGGTCAAAACGCCTGGTTTCCTGTATTATGGTTCCACCGTCTTTTATTTCCTTGATTTGTCTTTGTGCTTCATATTCTATGGCTCTCATAACAGATTGGAAGGAGTTCAGGTTTTTCATCTCCGTTCTTGTACCATACTCCTTTTCTCCCTTTTTCCTGACAGACAGGTTCACATCGCATCTAAAGGATCCCTCGTTCATTTTACAGTCCGATACTCCTATATACAGCATTATGGCACGAAGTTTCTGTAAAAATGCCCTTGTCTCTTCTGCCGACCTCAGATCCGGTTCGGAAACAATTTCTATTAGGGGCACCCCGCTGCGGTTGTAATCTACCAAGGTACCCAGACCATCTCTGTGAATCAGCTTTCCCGCATCTTCCTCTATATGGATTCTGGTAATTCCTATAGTTTTTTTGTTTCCCCCCACTTCAATATCCAGACGTCCGTTGTAACAGATTGGCAGTTCGTCCTGGGATATTTGATAGGAAGTCGGCAGGTCAGGATAGAAGTAATGCTTTCTGTCTTGTTTACTGTTTTCGGCGATTTCACAGTTTGTGGCCAGCCCTGCCTGTATAGCATAGTTTACAACTTCTTCATTCAACACGGGCAATGTTCCGGGAAATCCCATACATACCGGGCAACAATGGGTATTCGGTTCACCGCCAAATTCTGTAGTACAGGCACAAAATATTTTTGTCTTTGTTTTCAGTTCCACATGAACTTCTACTCCTATTACTATTTCATAATCCTTATCCATTATTCTCCACCTCCATGAGAATCAAGTATCTTTTCAATCTTGTCGGCAAATTGTATAAGGGTTTTTTCATCAAAGCCTGAAGAAAGTAGGCTCAGCTCTATATATTCATCTTTGGCGTTTCTGTATGGTATTGAAAGCACAGGGTATCCTGTCATACTGCCTAATTCTTTATAGCTTTTCTTCAGATTTTCATCTAAATTATCCGATAATGGCAATAGCAGGATTGAACCGTCTTTCAAGATTTTATCTATTTCATCTTTGATTAAGCTTCTTACTTGCTGTGATTTTTTGTAATAGCGGTCATATTGCCCCGCATTGATCACATGATTACCAAATATGATGGTTTTCTTTGCTTCTTTCCCAAATCCTTCCGATCTGGTATTCTTGTATAATTCCTCTCTGTCTTCATAATTGTCAGACCTGTATCCATATCTTATACCGTCATATCTGGCGGTAGCAGATGCAAACTCCGCACTTGATAGAATTCTAAATGCGGGAAGTATATATTTTGCAGTCTCTATTATAATTTCTTCTGTATTTATCCCTAATTTCTTTATATCCTCCACAAGATTATTATTTGAGAGTTCCCTTACTATTTTCACTTTTGATACCGGAGCCACGTCTGATGCTGTGGGTGATACCGGGGGGGCAGCTTTTCCTGTGTTGTGTTTAAAAGAACCGTCCCTCTGTGTCAAATCCACAGAAGTGGAATCTTTTCTATCATATCCGCTTATTATATCCAGAACCAAGGCAAGATCATTTATTTCCTTAGCCACAAGGGTGAGAGGACTCAGGCTGGAAGTAGCTGAAATAATTCCATATCTCGATACCAGGCCATAACTGGGTTCAAGCTTTATTACATCTTTTCCTCCACCGGAGGAACCAACGACCACCAATGCACCCTTGTCCAAAACACATCTAGCACTGTATTCACTGTCTTCCAAACTGAATTCAGGTATTTTAACTTTGCCCGGGATTATTGCATCTTCTGCCAGCAGTTTTTCTATTATGGTAGCATTAAAAGGCGGGATATAATCCTTCAGGATTTTGCTGCCTGCTTCCGTTAATATTCCCTTAGTAGATATATCTTCAGTAACAGCAATGGGTATTCCGGCCAAGGCTCCCGGTTGCGCTCCATCTTTTCTTTTCTTATCAATTTTCTTGGCTTTTTTTATTGCTTCTTCCACACACAAACTTTTATATACTGTTTTGTCCAATCCTTTTTCAGATATATTTTGTATATATATTTTAACTATTTCTTCACTTGTGATTTCTTTCTTATCCATTAAATCCGCAAGCTCGGAAATGTTTTTATCCAATATGTTCAATTTTTCTCCCTCCTAGCCTTTATTCGATAACCCCAGATACTGATGTTGTGACGATTCCGCCACAGAACCCGCCATACCATGGCTCCTATTCAATAACCCTAGGTACCAATATATATCCTTCCACAACAGTGGGAGCATTGGCAAGCAGTTCTTCCCTGGTGAATTCTTTTTCCACTATATCCTTTCTGGTAGCATTAGGAATTGGATGTATATTTATAGTTGGGGCTACACCATCTGTATCTATATCCCTTAATATTGCAGCAAATTTTATTAATTCCCTGATTTCCTTTTCTATTTCTTCTTTTTCCTTCTTATCTAAAAGTAGTTCGGACAATTCTTCCAGTTCATTTATATCCAATTTTATTTCTATTTCTATTTCCGATTCTTTTTTGTCT
>JAAYPJ010000113.1 GCA_012519835.1 Clostridiales bacterium
ACATATCCTGTCCTCAGTTAACGGTAGGCTTCCGGCTCGGGGTACTCTCCTTGGATTTCCACCGGCTTCTACAAAGTCCATTCATTAAAACCATCTTTGCCAAAATTCCAGCGACCTTTGGCTCTCTATAAAAGATGAGAATTAATTACTCTTCTTTGTCTTCGAATTTATAACTTGTATTTTCATAAAGTATACCAAATATAATATTGGTTTGCAATAGGGAAATTTATATTTTTGTAAATGTGGCAGGGGGACGCTTTGTTTGCCACATTTAGCTACCCGTATATACATCGGGTGCACGGGGGACGGCAGACTGCGCAAAATTGCACCTTTTTTTGCTTTTTGTTATTCTAGGTGGAATGAAGGATCTGCATTTTAGGCCGACCGAGATTTTTCGCTCCGCTCAGAGTGACAGTTATTACGCAATCTAACGGGGCTTTTGTGCTGTTGAAAAGCATGTGGCAAACAAAGCGTCCCCGTGCCACATTTTAATCCGACCATTTAACAATGGTGCCTTCGGGAACCCTTGAGGCATCAAAACGATAATGGCCTGTAACATTACTGTGTTTCAAAAAATCCTGTTCGCGTTTTGGCTGGCCGTAGTTGTGGATAATATAGGGTTGTCCCTTGCTATTTCTCTTGTCTGATACAATACCGATATGTTTATCGTCTCCAAAAATAACAATATCGCCGGGCTGCCATTCCTCGATGTGAGTTATGTCTATCGATATGGGTAATGCATACTTATCAAAAAAGACACGCAAATTGCCGACGCGGCGGAAATCAATGTTTTTGTCCCTCTGTTCAATATCAGGATAGTCCCCCGGTCTCGCGATAATATCATTGTTGAGCATCTCCCGTAAATCGAATCCCGCATTCTTAAAAGCCCTCCATACAACATCGGTACATACTCCAATGTCGTCGGGTGGATAACCTCCGCTATAATATGCCCCGTTATAGGTGGGACAATTCTCGGCATCCATCTTTGCCCCGTGTAGAATATCTGTATAATCATCAATTCCGTTATCGTTATAGTCTACCCCACTATACACCGTTGCAATGTTAAAATCTTCAGCAGTATAGGTCCTTCGCGGAAGAAGACTATAGTAATCTGCTATATATAAACCGATACCGACCAGTAACACAATAAGAGCAAACAGCCATAATAATCCTTTATTAGTGCACTTATTATTCATTTTTGCCCACTCCCAGGTTACACTCAATTTTCTGTCTTTTATATATTATACCTATTTTTTGGGACTACGTTTGTTCATTGTAAGTGTCCCGATTACTATCAATGCCACCCCGAATATGACAATAGGGATCCCTATTTCGTAGGGAACCGGTGCAATGAATTTATTTGTCAATAAATAACCCAAGTAAATAATAAATCCGATTATTATCAATATGTTTATTTTACCTCTCATGCATACACCTCCATATAAATACGTTATCTTTGGTTCATGAAGCACAGGGGCTGCAGACTGAGTGATAAAACACTTTTTCACTGTCATTCTAAGAGTAGCGAAGAATCTTGTTTTCAGGCCATTTGAGATCCTTCCCCGACACTCAGTCAGCAACTTTAATAGGCTTATCATATTAATTCAAACAATAGTAATTATGAAAAAACCTTATTTAAAAATCTGAGTGTTGGGTCAGGATGACAATTTTCACACAGCCTGACGGTGCATCACAGAAACAATATGATTATTCCGACGGTTGAAACAGCTGCCCCCAATATTTCCTTAAACAGCACTTTTTCCTTAAAAATCATTATAGAAATAGGTATTATAATAACCGGTGATATAGACGTGATGGACGAGACAATACCTGTAGCCGTATACTGCACCGCCAACAGGGAAAACGCCACCCCTATAAAGGGTCCCAGCACTGCGCCTATAATTATTTCGCCTATTGCCTTTCTGCGGCTGAAGGCCGATTTTACTTCGGCCCACTGTTTTTTTGCTGTCACAATGACTGTGAGGCCTATTAAGGCTGCGAAGAGCCTTATCTGAGTGGCTGCAAAAGCATTATATGAACCTATGCCCAGCTTGCTGAAAACCAGTCCCAGGGCCTGTCCTAACGCCCCCAAAGAAGCGAACATAAGGCCCTTTGCCGAACGGTTAAACTTCATTTTTTTCTCTGCGGGGTTTTTACTTAGTATTACAAGGAATATGCCCAGCATTGTTACTGCTATCCCTATTAAACCCGATACGGAGATCCTTTCCCCCATGATTAGAAATCCCACTAATGCCGTTATGGGGGGCGCCGCCGACATTATGAGCAATGATATCCTCGAGCCTATTTCAACCAAGGCTTTCAATAGGAACATATCCCCCAAAACAAAACCAAGCAGGCCTGACACCGATAGCCAAAACCAGATATACCCCGTTGCATCGATAGGAAATATAAGGCCTCTTGTAATAAACAGGTAAATACTGAGCAAACCGGAAGCTACCAGCAACCTTATATAGTTTACCGACATATCGCCTACATCTTTCCCAGCGGATTCAAACAGAATTGCATTAAACGTCCAACATATAGCCGCAATAAGTGCAGATATTTCCCCAATGTGTGATTGCATAGCAAGCTCCATTCCATCCTATTCCGTCATTCCCCTTTGTCATCGGGAAATCTTAAAATAGGCCTTGTTCCCCTTCCGGGGCCTTCACTCTGGCTTCTAGTGTGTCCTATCAATTGCCTTTTTGGCCCATAAGAAACGCAATGCTACTGCCACGAACTGAGTAAAATTTATAACTTGTGGCATTTCATTACATTGTGCTCGTTTTATAATATTATCCTCTAGACGTTTTAATTATCCCGGTTATCATTAATGCTACCCCGAGCACCAGAACAGGGATTGCTACCATGTAGGGAATTCGGACAACGAATTTATCTGTCAATAAATAAGCTACATAAATAAGCGCCCCAACCTTTATAGATGTATTTATTTTTCTCTCCATAAGGCATCCCCCTATATATTTTTATTTACATTATATCATAGCCCGATATCTGTTTTTTGCAAGTACTTTTTGGGGAAAATTGCAAATATTTTTTCCGGGATATTGAAAAAGAGGCCAATAAATGTGGCACGGGGACGCTTGGCACGGGGACGCTTTGTTTGCCACATCAGTGTGTGGCATGGGGACGCTTTGTTTGCCACATTCAGCACACGATACAAAGGGACTGTCAAATTGCGCAAAATTGCACCTTTTTTGCTTTTTGTCATCCTGAGCGTAGCGAAGGATCTGCATTTTAAGCCAACCGAGACTCTCCCCCGACACTCAGGCAGTAACTTTAATAGGCTTATCATATTAATTCAAACAATAGTAATTATGAAAAAACCTTATTTAAAAATCTGAGTGTTGGGTCAGAGTAACAGTTATTACGCAGTCTGCTGTCCCCTTGTGTCCTAATCTGCAACAAGAAGTTGTCCGCAGAACAAGCTGAGGAGTTTATACGTCTTATAAACAAACGTAAAAGGGAGGAGTATCTATGAGTAGACTGTTTTCGTCCGCTTTGAAAAAAATTATTATCGTTGCCACCATTATGTCTGTAATGGTATTGGCTGCCTGCCTTGCAACGAACAAAGTCGGTGTTCCCAATGAACCACCCGAAATCACGATTAAGTCCGGCTCAACGAAAATCTTCTATGTTGTCGGGAAAAATATATGGAA
>JAAYPJ010000018.1 GCA_012519835.1 Clostridiales bacterium
TATAGCTGGAATGACGGCTTCAACCGGATAGGTGGTGTAATATCACTCGAAACACCCAAAAATTGCAAGCAGATGTATGGATGAATTTGTAAGGGGAAACGTGCCAACGAATACTTGACACATACCATTAGGAAGCGGGACTTGAACTATTGTTGAAAACAGAATATAATGAAAGAGTGAAAGAACACACGAATTTTGTCGTGAGGTGGTTAAATGTTTAGCGTAGGAATAATCACTTCCAGCGATAAGGGTTTCAAAGGTGAAAGAACGGACTTGTCGGGACCCATTATTGCGGAGTTGGTAGAAGCAAAAGGCTATAAAATCATAAGACAAATAATAGTACCCGATGTTATGGAGGACCTGACAAGGGAAATGATTTATATGGCGGACGAACTAAAAGTGGATCTGATATTGACTACAGGGGGCACGGGTTTTAATAAAAGGGATGTAACCCCCGAAGCTACTCTTAGTGTTTGTGACAGGGCGGCAAGTGGTATTGCCGAAGCTATAAGATATCACAGTCTCAGTATTACCCCGAGAGCAATGCTTTCCAGGGCTGTTTCCGGAATCAGGGGGAATACATTGATAATAAATTTACCCGGAAGCCCGAAAGCCGTCAAGGAGGCCCTGGATTACGCCTTAGACAGTATTTATCACGGATTGGAAATACTGACCGATAGGGCCAGTGATTGCGCTAGGAAATAAGAGGCAATTTCAATGGAACAGATTAAAAAATATAATATATTAAAGATAGACGGCGGAAATAAGAATATAGTAGAGGATATAGTGGTACTGGAATACCCCTTCACCATTTTTGTAGATGGTAAAGAGGTTATCACACTTTTATGCAGTCCCAGGTCTTTGAAGTATTTGGCAGTAGGATTTTTATATTCTGAAGGGTTTATAGAAGGTTATTCTGCAATAGAGGATGTCCAAATAGACGAAATAAAAGGAAGGGCTTATATCAGACTGAATGCTAAAGGGATCTTCAATAAAAAATTACAAGAAAAAAGAACAATAGCTTCGAGCGGTGCAAAGGGTACAATGTTTTACGATATGCTGGATTCTCTGAAATCCAAGAAGGTTAAGGAACCTTTGAATATACCTGTTTATGAGATAAAAAAACTGATGGAAACATTTAATAAAAATTCGGAACTGTTTTATAAAACCGGAGGGGTTCATGCTTGTGCTATATGTAACAATAATAATATAATATATTTTGAAGAGGATATAGGAAGGCATAACGCATTGGACAAGGTACTGGGCAGAGCCCTGGCAGAAGATATGGATCTGAAAGATAAAATAGTTTTACTTAGTGGCAGAGTCTCCTCCGAAATGTTAGTAAAGGCGGTAAAGAGAGAAATCAAGGTGGTGGTTTCCAGATCAGCACCTACATCATTGGCCGTTCATATGGCCAGAGAATTAAATATAGCACTGATAGGATTTGTAAGAGGGGAAAAAATGAATATTTATAGCAGTTTTTCGAGCCTGAAATTCTAAGACCGACCGGTTATGAATAAAGGCCTATGGGTATAAGGAGAAATCTCTATGCCTCCCGTGCTTGGAAAGGAAAAAGTATTGTGCGGCCTTTCTATGGCTGCTTTTTTACTTAGAAATCCAAAAAAGGTATAAAATAAAAGGCTGTTATATAAATCTATAACCAGTAATTGGGCTACATTGTGTTGCTATTAATTCGGGCAGAAAAGAGGTGGTGCTTTAGGTGGATTTTTTTAATGTGGTCAGTGTTGAGGAAGGTAGAGAAATGTTGATGGAGAACTTCGGGGGTTATGATTTAAAAACCGAGCATGTAGATTTAGAGCACAGCATCAATAGGGTCTTAGGGGAGGATATATATTCGACTATAAATGTGCCTGAATTTGATCGCTCCACGGTGGACGGTTATGCTATCAAGGTTGAAGACAGTCACGGGGCCAATCAGTCCATACCCAGTATTATAAATATATTGGGGGAAGTGATGATGGGCGAGGCGATAGATTCCTCCATCAAGAGTGGAGAATCATTCTATGTTCCAACCGGAGGCATGATTCCGGAGGGTGCCGACGGGGTTGTTATGGTAGAAAATGTAGAAAAGATGGACAGTAGCACCCTTCTGATATACAAACCTGTATCACAGGGTGAAAATATCAACTACAAAGGTGATGACATTAAAAAAGGGGAACTGATTTTGGAAAAGGGCAGGAAAATAACCACCGGGGTCATAGGGGTTTTGGCAGCCCTTGGAATTTCCAAGGTATGTGTATATTGTAGGCCGAGGTTTTATATAATCTCCACCGGCGACGAGATTATAGGTATAGAGGAAGAATTAACCCTTGGAAAAATCAGGGATATCAATTCCTATACATTGGGTTCCCTGGTCCATAATGTTGGGGGAATTGTAGTTGGCAGGAAGATTGTAAAAGACAGTTATGAATTATTGCAGAATGAAGTGAAAAAAGCCATAGATATATCAGACATAGTTCTTTTGTCCGGAGGCAGTTCCGTGGGCACAAGGGATTATACGGGTAAAGTTATAAATTCATTTGACGGAAAAGGGGTGTTGTTTCACGGTTTGGCCATAAAACCGGGAAAACCCACCATTGTAGGTGAAGCCGGCGGTAAATTGATCTGCGGGCTGCCGGGACATCCGGTATCTTCGATTATAGTGTTTAAAGCACTAATAGAATATTATCTCGGAAAGAAGATGGGGACAACCGAAATAACACCGAGGGTAAAAGCCATAATGGATCATAATTTCAGATCCGACCCGGGTAAAGAGACATATCAAATGATTGAATTGAGACAAGAAGGCGGAAATTTTTATGGGACCCCGTCATTCGGTAAGTCAGGTATGATTAGCTTGTTGTCCGAATCCCAGGGATATATAGTAATAGGTTCACATGAGGAAGGGATTTATAAAGGAGAAGAACGAGAGGTTTACCTGCTTCAGTAAAATTATTGTCACACGGGTGCTTGACTGCCAGTCAAGAGGTCGTGGACTTATCTATTTCGGCAGAATCGGATTTGTATAATCAACGATGTTTCTGTGCAAAAGAATGCTCTTTTAATAAACAAACGACGAGGTGAAATAAATGGATAGAAGTACCTATATAGACAATATGCCGGTAGAAGAAGCCAAGACTAAATATTTCGAAGGGTTAAATATTCAGGATCATTTTGAGGAATTGGCCCCTGCGGATGCCCTAAACAGGGTGACCTATGAAGCGATATATGCCAAAATGAGCTCCCCGGGTTATAATGCGGCCGCCATGGACGGCATAGCTGTTGTAGCGGCCAAGACAAAAGGGGCCACGGAAATTTCGCCTGTAGTCTTGGCGGAGGGCGAAGATTTTTCATATGTTAATACGGGAAATCAGATTTTAAATCCCTATGATTCCGTTATAATGATTGAGGATGTAATTGATCTGGGAGATGGACAGGTTAAAATTTTAAAATCCGCCTATCCGTGGCAACATATAAGACAAATTGGAGAGGATATAGTTGCTACCGAAATGATAATACCTTCCAGGCATACGATAAGACCAATTGATCTGGGTGCCTTGATATCAGGGGGCATCGAGAGGCTGAAGGTGTACAAAAAACCGAGGGTAGGTATTCTACCAACCGGCACAGAAATAGTTGAAGATATAAAACAGGTAACCGACGGTAAAATTATAGATTCCAATTCCCGAGTTTTTGAGGGTTTGGTAAAAGAATACGGCGGTATACCCAACAGATATGCTCCCCACAGTGATGATTATCAATTATTGATAGAGGCAATATCAAAAGGTGTCGAGGAAAATGATATGTTGCTTATAAACGCAGGCTCTTCTGCGGGGACCACCGACCATACGGTGAAATTGATTGGGGAATTAGGTGAGGTTGTGGTGCACGGTGTGGCCATGCAGCCCGGGAAACCGACTATTTTAGGTATCATAAACAATAAACCTGTAATAGGAATTCCCGGATACCCTGTTTCCGCGTATTTTATCTTTGAAACCTTTGTAAAACTGGTGATAGAAAAATATATCGGACTTGAGTCAAAGGACGAAGACACTATTTTCGGCGTACTTTCCAATAGGGTTGTATCGTCACTAAAAAACAGAGAGTTAGTGAGACTGAATTTAGGACATGTAGGGGATAAATTAATAGCCACCCCGATAGGTGGCGGAGCCGGGGCAACCATGAGCCTGGTAAAAGCCGACGGAATAGGTATTATCCCCAGGAACATCGAAGGGATAGATGCGGGCGATACCATTGAAATAAACCTGTTAAAACCTATGTCAACTATAAAATCAAAACTGGTATCCATAGGCAGCCATGATTTGATTATGGACGTATTGGGAGATATGGCCGAACTTTCTTCGGGACACGTGGGAAGTATGGGCGGAATATTGTCCATGAAAAGAGGAGAATCCCATATAGCTCCCATTCATTTACTGGACGAAGATACAGGGGAATACAATGTGAGTTATGTTAAAAAATATTTTCCCGGGCAAAAAATGGCCCTTATTAAAGGTGTAAAGAGGCTGCAAGGGTTTATTGTGCAAAGAGGAAACCCCAAAAAGATAATGGATTTTAAGGATTTAATAAAGGAAGGGGTCACCTATGCCAACAGGCAAAGAGGCGCGGGCACAAGGGTGTTACTGGATTATCATTTAAAATTAGACAATATAGACCCACACCTTGTAGAAGGTTATACCAGGGAATTGAATACACATATGGCTGTGAGTGCGGCCGTAAAAACGGGCTCCGCTACCACAGGACTAGGTATTTATTCTGCGGCGAAGGCCATGGATTTGGATTTTGTGGATGTGACTTATGAAGATTATGATTTTCTGGTGCCCTATGAACTGTTGGCAGATTCGAGGATTGAAAAATTCATAGAATTATTAAAATCGGATCTATTCCAATCCAGGGTAAATAAATTGGGTGGATATAAATTTGAAAATACAGGAGACGTAATAACAATAGGAAGCTAGGTGATAAAGTGAGGGATTCATTTGGAAGAGAGATAACCTATCTCAGAATATCTTTGACGGACAGGTGCAATTATAGATGTATTTATTGTATGCCCCAGAGGGGAATAGATAACAAATTGGGTCATGAGGACATGTTATCCCTAGAGGAGATGTATATACTGATAAAAAATTTTGTAGAGTTGGGGATTAACAAAATCAGATTTACCGGCGGGGAACCTTTAGTCAGAAAAGGCATAGTTGATTTGGTAAGCAGAGTAAGTAAATTAGAAGGGGTTAAGGATTTAACCATGACCACAAACGGTCAGTTGTTAAAACAGATGGCAAAGCCCCTGAAAGAAGCGGGATTAAACAGAGTCAATATCAGTTTGGATACATTAGACCCTATGAAATTTGTGAGAATCACAAGATGCGGGGATTTGAATGCAGTGTTGGAAGGTATAGACGAAGCTATAAATGTTGGTTTGACTCCTGTCAAGATTAACACCGTACTAATCGGTGGGATTAATGACGATGAAATAAGAGATTTGATAGATTTTACCAAAAGGGGAATAGATGTAAGATTCATAGAATTAATGCCTATAGGGGAAGCGGCCAATTTTGCTAAGGAAAGATTTGTTTCTACCAACTTAGTGTTGGAAACCGTAAGTGAACTTGTCCCTATAGAAAGGGAAGACAAATCTTCCCCGGCGACTTATTATGTTCTTCCCGGTGTTAAAGGTAAGGTTGGACTTATAAATCCTATTTCTTGTAAATTTTGCGAAAATTGTAATAGAGTCAGGCTTACATCTTCAGGAAAGTTAAAACTTTGCCTGCATTCGGATAGGGAAATAGATCTGGGCTCCGCACTACGGAATAATGGGAATATCAAAGAAATTATTAAGGATGCTATATGGACCAAAGAAGAGAGCCATCATTTAGAAGATGAACAGTATATAATCAGAAATATGAACCAGATAGGGGGGTAAATATGGACAAATTAACCCACTTTAATGAAAGTGGCAGGGCTCATATGGTAGAGGTGGGAGACAAAGATATAACCAAAAGAACCGCTGTAGCCAGGGGGAAAATTATTATGAAGGACGAAACCCTCCAAAGAATAAAAGACGGACTGATAAAAAAGGGAGACGTATTGTCGGTTGCCCAAGTAGGTGGCATAATGGGGGCCAAGAAAACCAGTGAATTAATCCCCATGTGCCATAATATATTTTTAACCGGGGCGGATATCAGATTTCGGTTTATCGATAACGGTGTAGAGGTAGAAGCGGAAATCAATTCTACGGATAAAACCGGGGTGGAAATGGAAGCACTGACTGCGGTCAGTATAGCGTGTTTGACGATCTATGATATGTGCAAAGCTATGGACAGGGGCATGGAAATTCAGGACATAATGTTAATCAAAAAAGCAGGAGGAAGGTCGGGCGTATATACAAGGGAAGAATAATATGGGGTGTGTCGGGACGTTTTACTCGGCACACTTTTTTTATACACATAATGATTTTAATTGAATAAATTAATAGTATATGCAAATAATGAATCTTATCGGAATCATAGGCCATCCGGCAAATACAATATGCGTTTGGAGGGGGAGCACAGTGGCAAAAAAAGGGTATATTAAAAGGCTTCTACCGGGGAGCAATACATCTATCGGATTTTATTCGTATTTTGAACATATTATAGACCAAAAGGAAGCGGAAAAAATTTATTATTTCAAGGGCGGACCCGGCGTGGGAAAATCCTATATGATGGAAAAAATAGGTTATAAAATAATTGATAAGGGATTAGACATAGAATTTCATCACTGCGCCGCAGATCCTGAATCTATTGATGCAATCGTTATACCGGACATAAGGGTGGCTATAATAGATGGCACAACCCCTCATATGATAGATCCGAGGTATCCTGGTGTTACGGGAGTAATATTTAATTTAGGTGAATTTTTAAACGAAAAAGGTCTAAGGGAGATTAAAGATAAAATTATACAGTTTACGGAAGACAATAAAAATATTTATGCTAGAGTTTATAAATATCTTGCGGCGGCAAAATTGATACATGATGACATTGAATGGATCAACAGTTATGCAATGGATTTTAATAAGGTTGTCAAGGAAACTGATAAATTAGCAAATAAATATTTTGACACTGTTGCGGATAAAGGTAAACTTGGCAGGGAAAGGCACCTTTTTGGGAGTTCATATACATTAAAAGGCAGGGTGGATCATGCAGAAACCTTTATCGGTATAATAGGAAAGATTATTTATATAAAGGGGGATGACGGCACGGGTAAATCTACATTGTTAGGAAAATTATCGGCTATAGCGTTGAATAAAGGTTATGATGTAGAAATTTATCACGAACCCCTGGTACCGGAAAAAATAGAGTCCATTGTCGTCCCGGAACTCGATCTGGCCTTCACAACAAACGGAAAATTTTCTAACGGAGAAACGGTTGATCTGGATGCACATATAGACAAGGCAAAAATCAAAAAGTATGAGGAAGAATTGAAACATAGCAAAAAGATGTTCAACAAGTTGTTAAACGATGTCTTTATATACCTGGGTAAAACTAATGGCGTTCACAATAAAATGGAGGAATATTATGCACCGAACATTTTTTATGAGGGTTTAGATAAAGTCAGGGGGGATATACTGGAAGAGATAACTCATATAATTGAAATTGGAAGGCCAAAGTAAAAACCGATATCACATTTGCAAAATGCAATTATGCTACTTTGGAATATTTTTTTTATTGACAGGAATCTGATGTGACCATATACTTTCACCATCACTAAATATGACAACAGTTTGTTGTAGATCTGTACGATAGATGAGGACATCGGATTCTTCAAGGCGTGTTATGACTTCTTTATGGGGGTGATTATAGGGATTATTACTACCGAGCGAAATGAGGGCGACTTCCGGACCGACATAATCTAAAAATTGTTGGGTTGTCGAAGCATTGCTTCCATGGTGTCCGACCTTTAACACATTGGCGCTCAAATTATTTTTATTATATGTATCCATTAAATCCATTTCCGCCTCGCGTTCCATATCGCCGGTGAACAAAAATGATTTATTTTTATAATCCAGTCTAAAAACAATGCTCCATAGATTTAGGTTTTCACCATAGTCTTTTATAGGGCCTAAAAAGTGGAGCTTAATATCTTTGTCAAACTCAATAATATCATTTGGCTGCGGGGGGCTGATAGTGAGCCCTTTAGATTCGATTGTAGTAAGTAACTTTTCAAAAGTCGCACTGGTATGGGGTTTTTGGGGCATCATAATTTTTTCAATCTCAAAGTTATTGACAATTTCAGATAAACCGCCTATATGGTCGGTATGAGGGTGCGTGCCTATAAGTAAATTGATTTTATTAATTCTGTGTTTTAGCAAATAGGATTTTACTTTTTTGCCTTGGGGGGTTTCGCCCGCATCAACTAAAATTGTTTTATTATTAGGTGTGATTATTAAAATACTTTCACCTTGTCCCACATCAATCATGTGTATTGATAAAACATCAGAAGCCCGGTTACATCCGGTAAATACGAATAAAGCTAGGGATAATATAATAACGAGTATGGCAGTGAGCTTAATGTTGATTTTCATATGATTTTCCCCCTAAAAAATGTTTATGGTATAATTAACCTGTATTAACATAATACACTATTGATTAGACCTTCGAAACTACTTTTTTTAAAATAAATACATTATAAGGTGCATATTTCTGATGATAAATACTATATTCAGTGGTGGTTGGTTTGTTTTATACCTTTTGACGCTTGAATCATACACTATTATATCAACATTAAAAGGTTTATGTTTAATATGTTGCTTAGTTTATCTTGTCTTACAATTATTTTACACTATCAATTATCATTATGATAGTTAACAAATTAGATTAAGTATAGTAAAATATAAATGAGATAATAATTGTACTTGAAAGCGGTGATTGATATAAAGTTGAACATATTTTTCTATAGCAGAATAGACAGGGTTAATTTTTTAAAAGAAAGCTTGGGGATTAAAAATATAAATAAAGATACTGTGCAAGTTTTGACCCCTACAATGGTTGGATTGGATGGGTTCAGATTCAGAAACAGTTTTAGAAAGAATCCGGGTTATTGGTTGGAGCTGGTTTTCAGTGAGGACCAAAAAGGCCGGAATCTTTATGAGCAGTTCGCACAAAAAGTCGCACATAATAAAAAAGACAGTTTCGTTTTTTATCCGACAATTGATTTACCTGCCAAACAATTGCAGGCCGGCTGGACCGATAAATATAATTTTTGTATCAAGGATCAACATGGGGACAAGTGGAAATTGTTTTTTAGGGAACTGAAGGAACATGTAAAATGTGAACGGATGGACAACGCATATGTCGGATTAAATTTATTGTTGAGATACAATCCGTTTTTTCTGAAGAAATATAAACGGTACTATATGTTTGAAAGGTTAGCCTATTATTACGAGCAACAGGGCAATATAGCAAAAGCCATCAGGTGTCTACGATTACAAAGCGTATTGAGCCCCGAATCTGTAGAACCCCATTTAAATATAAGCAGCTTTTATATTATCAACAATATGGAAGAGGATGCAATACGGGCATGTAAAATCGGACTGCAGAAAAACCCTAAGGACCAATATTTAATGAGTAATTTGGTCATAGCGCTCAGCAATATAGGTGATCATGATTCCGCATTGGCATTTTTAAAACAAACATTAAAAGATGATAGCAAGGATATATTACTTTGGAAACTGATGGGTGATTTGTATTATGAGATGGATAACAATAAAGAGGCAATTAAATGTTATAAAACCGTATTAGGCATAAAAAATGAGAATATAAAAAATATGCCTAACTTTTATGGGGAGATATATAACTCCATAGGCGCCTGCTATTTTGAGGAAGAAAAATATAGCAAGGCGGCTAAATATTATAAAAAGGTATTAATGTATAATCCTAATGACAATTATACGCTTTTGAGTTTATCACAGATCTATTTTTATTATCTGGGGGATGTGGATACTGCCTTGAATTATACCAAATTATTGGTAGATCAGGTTCCGGATAGCGGGTTTGGGCAATATCAGTTGGGTCTTATATATATGGAATACGGATGCATAGAAAAATCGAGGTGGCACTTATACAAGGCCAGGCGCCTGATGCCCGACTATGCCCCTGTTCATGATGCTATTGAAATGATAAGAGACACCCATTAAGTTAAATAGCTGAATTGATTATTTTAATGGGTTAAAATAAAAATATACAGAGGGAAATTATATATATATGTAGAAAATACATAGGTATGGGGGGATGAAAGTGAAAAGGCCCTTTGTTACTTTATGTATTTTTCTTTTTATCGGAATTATGATTGCCCATTTGTTTGATTATTCTGTATCTATGTATTGTGTTATATTTTTTGTTCTACTTACCCTGATTTCATTTCTGATTTATGAGGGGGCATTTAACGCCCTGCTTATGTTTACCGTTATCTTTTTGGGTATATATCTGTATGGACAAAGCATAACAGGTAGCGGATTACCTGAAGTGCTTACCCCTGACTCAATAATAAAGGTTAAAATCTTGAAAGAGGCCTCTCATAAAAGAGGTTACAACGAACATGAAGTGGAAATAATCAATATATTTGCAGACGAAAAGAGTCGGGGCATTAGAATCAACCGGAAAGCACAGCTCAATATATATCAGGGCCCGGAAGGGGATTCTATATTTACAGTGGGAGACATAATTGAGATAAGAAATGTCAGCGTCAAGGAACTGTCAGGAAATCATAAAAAGGATGCAATAAATGGGTATGAATTATTTTTGAAAAGCAAAGGTTTGGAATATATATTAAATGCAAATACAAAAGATATAACAAAAACTGATATAAATTTTAAATACATAGATATACTCGGTAGTAGCCACAGGGTTAAGGTCTATTTAGAAGATTTTTTAGACAGCACATTGGATTTTGAAAATAGCGGTATATTAAAAAGTATCGTTTTCGGAAACCAGGGCTATCTGTCAAGAGATAAGCTGGATATGTTCTCCAAAACAGGAACAGCGCACATAATGGCGGTTTCAGGGCTGCATGTGGGGCTGATGGCAATAGTGGCGGATAAATTTTTAAGGCTGATAAACATTGGTAAAAATAAAAGGCTATATCTTACTATGATCATTCTGATATTCTATGGATATATGGTCTATTTCCCTGCGTCTATAGTGAGGGCCGGGGTTATGTATTTATTATATATAACCGCCTATTTCCTACATAAGCGGTATGATAGTGTAAATGCATTATTTTTTATAGGATTTATGCTGCTGATCCGCAGACCCTTGATTGTTCATTCAATTTCGTTTCAATTATCGTTTATGGCTACTTTAAGCATTTTGTTGTTGGGCCCGATCCTAAACAAAAGATTGGACAAAATCATAGGCCAGCTGTCCCCACTGGTATCGGTCACATTGGCAGCCCAAATAGGAACATTTCCTATCATGGCATATCATTTTAATCAGATATCGTTAGTTTCATTGGTAACAAATCTTTTGATTGTGCCCATGATGTCCCCTATGTTATCAATAACGTTTGTAAGCGTCTTGGTCGGAACTATATCCTTCAGATTGGGATTTTTAATAAATCGAATAACTGATCATCTTTTAAATTACATCAATTGGGTCACGGTAAAATGTGCTATAATACCATATGGAAGTCTCAAGGTTGACGAAATAAAACCCGCATACATATTTAGTTACTATGTTATATTAGCAATTATTTATTTTTTATTATGCAAGAAAAGCGATTTACAAGAAGAAAGGCCGGTTAAAGCATATGAGTTATAATAAAATAATAAACAGCATTAAAAAAAATGAAATCAAAAACGTGTATCTGTTTTACGGTGAAGAAACCTATTTGATTGACGATATTTTGAAAAGACTCAAGGGAAAATTAGTTGATCCCAACTTTGAGCAGTTTAATTTTGTGCTTATTGAGGACAAGGAAGTAAATTATGAAAAGATAATCGATGCTTGCGAAACCCTGCCCTTCATGGCTGAAAAAAAATTGGTATATTTAAACGGACTGGACATTTTTAAAAAGAAGCCCGGTTCATCCCCGGAAGAGGAAGAAGAACAGTCTGTGGAATATACTGTTAAAATGTCCGAGGATGAAGAACGGTTTGTAAATTATATTGCTAAAATTCCCGAGAGTACGGTTGTTGTCTTTTACGGGAATCCTGCGGTAGACGGTAGAAGAAAAATTGTCAAACAGATTAAAAAATATGGCTGTGCGGTGGAATTCACAAAATTAAGCGAAGAAAGATTTAACAAGTGGATAAAGTGGATATTCAAAGGTCAAGGTAAATCTATAGGTGCCAAGGAGTTGGCGCTGTTTAAAAACAATTTGGATTATCTGGGAAAACGGTCTTCACAAAATCTTTTGGACGTAGAAAATGAAATAAAAAAATTAGCAGCATTTATGGGTACAAATATAAATGTGGAACAGGAGCATATAGATAAGGCAATGGGTTCAAATTTTCATAATGATATATTCAATCTTCTCGATTCTATTGAAAAAAGCAATTATCCTGAATCTATTAAAAGGTTAAATTATATGTTGGATAAAAAGGAACCCGCTTTGAAAATATTGGCCATGCTGGGTAACCAAATGAAAAACATACTGTCATCAAAATTACTCACCGAAGAGGGTTATTCATATAAAAAGATAGCTTCCAAATTAGGAATTCGAGATTTTGTGGCCCGTAAATGTGTGGTGCAAAGCAGAAAACTTACAATAGAGCGTTTGAGGGAACTTTTAAATCTGTTTTTGGATGCCGATATAGCCATCAAATCAAGCGCAATGGATGAGACATTAATTATGGAAATGTTGATTTTAAAAACATGTCGGCAATAAAATTCCAAAAAATCGAAAAAAGCGTACCGCATTGTTGTACGCTTTATGATTTAACCTGTCGCCCTGTTATCCGTTATATTGCCTTGTTCAGTCTTTTAGCCAATCTTGAGATTTTTCTTGAAGCCCTGGCTTTATGAATAGTTCCTTTAGCCGCAGCCTGATAAAGTTTCTTTTCAACAAATTTTAGCCTCGTTTTTGCTTCGTCATAATTCTCGGATTCTAGAGCCTCTTCAAATCTTCTGATTGCGGTTTTAAGTTGCGATTTGATCATTCGGTTTGCTGCCGTATTTTTGGCAGTGACTAAAATTCTTTTCTGTGCTGATTTAATGTTTGCCAACATATCCACCCCCTCGCATGTCATTAACACATGTAATTTTACCAGAGATTTGAATATAATGCAATAAAAAATATGTTTATATTCAGTTTATATTCAGTTTATTAACATCAGAGGGCAAAACTATACCTTATCTGATTTTTAAATACATTAATATATGGAAACCTACAGATAATAAACAAAACAGTTCAAATATTAAAAATCATATGAGGATGGTGTGGCGTGATGTTTCAACCGAAGACAGACCTGGCGTCAGAAGCCAGAGAAATATATAGGGAACAGGATCAAAGGGAGATTTTTGGTGTTTCTATGGATAAACAGGAAATAGGGGATGTTTTAATTACACGTGTAGAGGTGCTGGATGATAACGGGGCCAACGCTATAGGAAAACCGAAGGGAAAATACGTTACATTAGAGAGCAACGGTCTTAGGAAGGCCGACGCTGATTTTAAGGACGAAATGAGCAAATTGCTGGCTAAGGAACTTAAGGCCGTAGTGCCTGAAAAAGAGAATATGAAGGTGCTTGTGGTGGGATTAGGAAACCGGGATGTAACCCCGGACTCTTTAGGTCCGAAGGTTGTATCAAAGGTTTTTGTTACACGGCACATGTTCAAGTTTTATAATAAAGAAGAAGACAAGGATCTCATAGAGTTAAGTGCGGTTTCCCCGGGAGTAATGGGGACTACAGGCTTGGAAATCAGTGAAATAATAAAAGGGATAGTTGACAATTCAAAACCTGATATTGTTATTGCAGTGGATGCATTGGCTTCAAGGAAGGTGGAAAGGATTAATTCGACAATACAGATTTCTACATCCGGAATTGTGCCCGGCTCGGGGATAGGAAACGAGCGAAAGGCTTTGGATGAACCGAGTCTGGGTGTGCCTGTCATTTCAATAGGCGTGCCGACTGTGGTAGATGCCGCGACCCTGACCAGTGATACTATAGAATTGGTGATCAATGCGTTTTCCCAACAGACAAAGGTTGGTTCGCAGTTTTATAATATGTTAAAAGAATTAAAAAAAGAGGAGAAATATGAACTGATCAAGGAGGTGTTGGAACCATACAGTGCCAATATAATTGTTACTCCAAAGGGGGTAGATGAGATAATCGCAGACCTTTCACAAATTATCGCAAACGGTATTAACATTGCGCTGCACCCGGGGATTGACTTAAAAGATGTTAATCGGTATATAAATTAGTTAGTAATAAAGCACCTATCATTTTCATAATTATTATAGAAATATAAATAAAAGTGGGTGCTTTACTTGAATAAACATATGAAAATACCAAAAGGTTGTCGTAATATTGTTATTTTATTATTGGTCTTGCCGGCATTATTTTTGATATCAAAGCCGGCATTTGGTGGGAAACCTTTGAGTGTGTTCAGTAACAAAAATTATCAAGGTGAAATCTTAAAACTGAGTGAAAACAAAAAAATAGACAACAATTTTTTTATTAGAATAGTTCAACACACATTCCCAAACAAAAAAGCCCAAGAACGATATAATCTGATGTCTCCGTTTAAAAAATTGGGCTCATCCTTTTTTACAGGTATATTCAGAATAAATCCCGGCAATCCGCTGACCTTTATACAGGCACAGTTTCCGGTGGCGGCTTCACATCATGACAGGTTAATGGCCGGTATACCCAATAGGGACAAACGGGCGGATACAGAAGAAGACTGGTCGAAGGAAATTCATTTTGTTGATTATGATGAGGGAGGGGGAACTGTGGCCGTCGACAGCAGTACCACCGACAGATATGGTACCGATGAAAATGAACTTATGGACAATGATTCCGACGGAATGGGGGAAGGCACATATGCGATAGACGATGAAAATATTGTTGACAGTTTAAATCCCGTTTCCGCGACAAATTTGAAAGACGTGCCAAAACCGAAACCTATAAAAATCGAAAAAAACAAACCATGTGTTTTAATATACCATACCCATGGAACTGAATCATATAAACCGATGACCGAGGGCAACTATCACAGTTTAAAAAAGGAATATACCGTAATGGGGGCGGCAAATATTATCGCCGGGGAATTAGAAAAAAAGGGTTACAAAACAATACATGATACCACATATCATGATTACCCTTCCTATAGCGGTTCCTATAACAGGTCTGCTGTCACTGCCAAATCTATATTAGAAAAGAATCCTACAATAAAGGTGATTTTGGACATACATAGGGACGGATACGACAAGATAGACACAAGAAAAGACAAATCAAAATTGATTGAAAACAGCAGGATCAAAATAAATGGCGAACATGTTGCACGTTTTCAGTTTGTTATCGGTGCGACCAGTAAAAACAGGAAAGAAGTAGAGTGTTTTGCCCGTTTTGTTAAGGCGGTGAGCGACAGCAAATATCCCGGTTTTAGCAAGGAAATTTTAGTTAAACAGTATGGAAGCTATAACCAATATTTGTCTGATTATGCAGCATTAGTAGAGCTTGGCGCCAACTCTAATACCATAGAGGAAGCTGAGAAAGCGGGTTATTATTTTGCTGATGTTGTTGGCGATGCATTAAAGTTATTATCCGAGTAAATTTAAACAGGTTTAAAAACTATAAAAAAGCCTACAATATGTATGGTGATGTGAATGAGTAGGGCAGGACGTAAAAAAACAGAAAACAAATTAAAAAGACTTTTTAAAATATGCATTTTAATACAAATCACTTTATTGATTTGCGGCCTATTGGCTGTAGATTTTCAAATAAGAACAACATTGGGGATAGACGAAGTCAGTTTGATATCATATAAGCAGGAAGGGGAAGGCAGATATATAATTCACATAATGGGAAACTCTTATTTGTTCGATGTTTCCACCTATAGGATCCAAAACATGCGATAGGTTTGCACAATTAAAGAAAATGGCTTATAGTATAAAGGGAGGGAGCTAAAAGTGTCGGTTATTCCGGCATTTTTTTATAGGAGTGATCAGAATTATAAATTGTTTATTGTAGCTACAAAATATAAAAATTGTGTGATATACTTTAAAAAATTATGTACAGTTGGGGAGGAAGGATATGCCAGGCGATCGACAAAAGAGAATTCGGAACTTTTCCATTATTGCTCATATTGACCACGGTAAATCTACTTTGGCGGACAGGCTTATTGAATATACGGGTATAATTTCTCAGAGGGAAATGCAAAACCAGGTGCTGGACAATATGGACCTGGAAAAAGAACGCGGGATCACAATAAAATTACAAACAGTTCGTCTTGTGTACAGGGCTGGAGATGGAGAAGAATATTATTTAAATCTCATAGATACCCCCGGGCATGTAGATTTTACATACGAGGTATCCAGGAGTTTAGCGGCCTGTGAGGGGGCCATATTGATCGTGGACGCATCACAGGGCATAGAGGCACAAACCCTAGCCAATGTATATCTGGCCCTGGAACAGGATCTGGAGATAATACCGGTTATAAATAAAATTGACTTGCCCAGTGCCAGACCGGATGAAATAAAAAGGGAGATTGAAGATATTATCGGACTGGATGCAAGTGAAGCACCTTTAATTTCCGCAAAGGAAGGGTTAAATATTGAGGATGTATTAGAATATATTGTAAGAAAGGTTCCGCCACCCGCAGGAGATGAAAATGCGCCGCTGAAGGCACTGATATTTGATTCTTTTTATGACAGCTATAGGGGGGTTATAGCCTATATTCGGGTGATGGAAGGTAAAATCGAAAAGGGTATGAAAATAAAGATGATGGCTACAGGTAAAAAATTTGAGGTTATCGAAACCGGTGTTTTTTCACTGGATCCGATACAGGTGGATTACTTGAAGGCCGGAGATGTAGGCTATGTGGCTGCCAGTATCAAGGACGTAAGGCATTGCCGTGTAGGGGATACAATTACAGATGCATCAAACCCGACATCGGAACCTCTGCCGGGATACAGAAAGGTCAATCCTATGGTGTACTGTGGCATATATCCTGCAGAAGGCGAAAAGTATGAGGATATAAGGGATGCCCTCGAGAAACTTCAGGTAAATGATGCTGCACTTATTTTTGAACCTGAGACATCCGTTGCGTTAGGTTTTGGTTTCAGATGCGGTTTTCTCGGTTTGCTTCATATGGAAATTGTTCAGGAAAGGCTGGAGAGAGAATTTGATTTGGATCTTATAACCACCGCACCGAGCGTTATATATAAGATCACCAAAACGGATGGGGAGGTTCTGATGATTCAAAATCCCGCAAATCTACCGCCACAGCAAGAGGTAAGCATTATGGAGGAGCCCATTGTCGAGGCCACGATCATGGTTCCGAATATTTATGTGGGGGCTGTTATGGAGCTGTGTCAAGAACGGCGCGGAGAGATGAAGGATATGCAGTATATTGATGAAAACAGGGTTAATCTTCACTATGAAATGCCCCTGAATGAAGTGATTTATGATTTTTTCGATGCGTTGAAATCAAGGACGAGGGGTTATGGATCCTTGGATTATGAATTTATAGGGTACCGTCAATCCAATTTGGTCAAATTGGATATTTTAATAAATGGGGAACAGGTCGATGCGTTATCATTTATAGTGCATAACAGCAAGGCTTATGCCCGGGGCAAAGCCATATGCGAAAGATTAAAGGATGAAATTCCGAGGCACCAGTTTGCTATACCGATTCAGGCAGCCATCGGAAACAAAATAATATCCCGTGAAACTATCAGAGCACTCAGGAAAGATGTATTGGCTAAATGTTATGGCGGGGATATAACAAGGAAGAAAAAGCTTTTAGAAAAACAAAAAGAAGGTAAAAAGCGTATGAGACAGGTGGGGAGCGTAGAGGTTCCACAGAAAGCATTTATGTCTGTATTGAAACTGGATGACTGATAATGTGTCACGGGGACGGGGGTTTTGCCGGATGACCATTGTGACACATAAATTACAAACGGCGGTGAAAATATGGGTACCATAGCTTTGTATATACACATTCCTTTTTGTCAAAAAAAATGCAATTATTGTGATTTTAACTCTTATAGCGGCAAGCAACATCTTATCAGGGATTATATAGAAGCATTAAAGAAAGAAATAAGAATGAATAAGAATGTGCTGGACAGTAACAAAATAAGCACAATATTTTTCGGCGGTGGCACTCCTTCCATATTGGAGGGCGATCAAATAGTCATTATTATGGATACAATAACAAAATATTGTGATATCGAAGAGAATGCCGAAGTTTCCATAGAGGCTAATCCGGGTACCTTGAGTCATGATAAGTTGGCAAAATATTATGATAGTGGAATCAACCGTTTAAGCATAGGATTACAGGCATGCCAAAATGATTTGCTAAAAACATTGGGCAGGATTCATAGTTTTGAAGATTATTTAGAAAATTTAAAAGAAGCCAGGGAAATAGGGTTTTCAAACATAAATACGGACCTGATGTTTTCGTTACCGGGTCAGAGCAAGGAAGACTTGGAAGAATGTTTGGAAAGGGTGGTATCTTTAAATATACCTCATATTTCCGCATACAGTTTGATAATTGAAGAAGGTACCCTGTTTGGTGATTGGGTGGACAACAAAACAATTATACTCCCCGATGAGGAAATACAGTTAGAAATGTATCATAGTACAATAAGATATTTAAAAGAGAAAAATTATATACATTATGAAATATCCAATTTTGCCAAGCCGGGATTTCAGTGCAGACATAACATGACATATTGGCATAATGAGCCATATTTAGGTTTAGGCGCGGGTTCCCATTCCTATCTTAATAAAAAAAGATTTAACAACGTAAATGATATAGAAAAGTATATATATCTGGTGAAAAACGAGAGAACACCTGTAGAAAATGAGATAGATGTTTCGGACAAAGATGAAATCGGTGAAACCATGTTTCTGGGTTTAAGGTTAATAGAAGGGATTTCTGTCAAAAAATTTATTGAGCGGTTTAATGCTTCACCTTTTGAGATATACAGGGAGCAGATTGAAAAATTCTCAGCACAGGGTTTGCTGGAATACGACAAAGCGAATATCAGACTCACTCAAAGAGGTATTGACCTTTCCAACGTTGTTTTCCGGGAAATGTTATTAGATTAAATTTTTCCTAAAAGCTATTGACAAAAATAAGATGTAATGATATTTTATAGATATAATGATTAGCACTCAATGACATAGAGTGCTAACAACCCGAGGTGGTTCTATGTTAAATGAAAGGAAGTTAAGAATACTTCAGGCTATTATTCAGGACTATATTGAAACTGCGGCACCTGTCGGTTCGAGAACATTGTCAAAAAGGTATAACCTTGGGATAAGCCCGGCGACTATTCGGAACGAGATGGCGGACTTGGAGGATTTGGGGTTTATTATACAGCCTTATACTTCGGCAGGGCGTGTCCCTTCGGATAAGGGTTACAGATTATACGTGGATCAATTTATATCTTTGAAGAAGACAAAGGCCATAGAACAGGACTGTCTGGTGTTGGATTTGCTTCGTGAAATCGGGGAAATTGAACAGATGTTGCAGTACAGTTCAAAAATATTGTCACAGCTGACCAACTACACTGCTATTGCCCTATCACCTCAGATAAAAGAGAGTAGATTAAGGCATATTCAATTGATACTTATCAACAGTGATCATTTGATTGTGATAATAATTACCGATAAGGGGATTATAAAAAAATCGGTGATCAGATTGGATGACAAAATTGATAGGGATAGTGTCCAGGTCATATCTAATTTCTTAAACGACAAACTTCATGGTTTAGCTGTGAAGGATATTACAACAGAGCTGATTAAAACATTGAGTGCGGAATATGCGCATCTGGGTGGTCTGATTGAAAAGATAATTTCTGAAATATTTCAGTCACTGGACGAAATCAATGATATAGACATATTCCTGGACGGGGTTATGAATATATTCAATTTTCCGGAATATAACGACGTTTTAAGAGCAAGGTCGTTTCTGGAACTGTTAGAAAAAAAGGAGTTATTGAGTAATCTGATTACTTCTTTCGAGGATGAGGGGCTCAACGTTTCAATCGGTAGTGAAAATACGTATGAAGAAGTAAAGGATTGCAGCCTGGTTACCGCCACCTACAAAATGGATGATACAATTTTGGGCTGGTTAAGTATTATAGGGCCCACAAGAATGGATTATTCCACTGTGGTGAGCGTGATGACTCAAGTCAGTGAATTTATTATGGAATTACTGAATAGCAAACATAAATAAAATGTCAGGAATAGGTAATAGTGTAGGGTGGTTATTGCCCTGCACTGCTACCTATTACCTATGTAATTGATTTTGTTTTTGGTGTATTACATAGTAATAATGACAATTAATTAGGGCAGGTGAAAGATAGTGAATGAAATTAAAAGAGAAACTGAACATGAAGAAACCGCAGCACTAAGGGGGCAAGAAGTCGAAACATCGGAATGGGATGAAGAAACAGCCGACAGTAATTTAGAGGCTGTTATAGACGAAATGGAGGGGCAGGAAGAAGGTCCTGTCAGTTTGGAGGAAAAATTGGAAAAGAAAACAGCCCAGTACGAGGATATACTTGATCGATTTCAGAGATTGCAGGCGGATTTTGCAAACTACAAAAAACGCGTCAGAAAAGAAAAAGATGAAATTTTTCTTTATGCAAACGAAGAAATTGCATTTGATCTGTTGAATACTATAGATAGTTTGGAGGGAGCCATGAAGCCTAAAAATAGGCCTGATAATTCCGAAGAATTTGATTCTATATTGGGTGGCATCAATTTAGTGTATAAACAATTGATAGATACCTTGGCCAGACATGGGATAGAAGAAATTGAGGCCTTAGGCAAACCTTTCGATATGAATTTTCATCATGCCATAGCACAGGAAGAAGTGGAGTGTGAGCCGGGCTATGTTATAGAGGTGCTTCAAAAAGGTTATAAAATAAATAAAAGAGTGCTGAGACCGGCGATGGTTAAAGTGTCAAAATAGAAAATAAATTGGATCTTTAATTTGCATATATTGAGGAGGGAATGATAATATGGGTAAAGTTATAGGAATAGATTTAGGAACAACAAATTCATGTGTCGCCGTGTTAGAAGGCGGGGAACCCGTTGTAATTACAAATAGTGAGGGTAACAGAATAACACCGTCTGTTGTAGCTTTTGGTAAAGACGGTGAAAGAATTGTAGGGGAACCTGCAAAAAGACAGGCTGTGGTAAACCCGGACAAAACAATTATGTCAATTAAAACGCGAATGGGTTCCGATTATAAGGTGGATATTGATGGGAAGAAATATACGCCCCAGGATATTTCCGCAATGATCCTTCAAAAATTAAAAACAGACGCCGAGGCCTATCTTGGAGAAACTGTAACCGATGCGGTGATTACCGTACCGGCCTATTTTACGGATAGCCAGAGGCAGGCGACCCACGACGCAGGGAAAATCGCGGGATTGAATGTACAAAGGATTATAAATGAGCCGACGGCGGCTTCTTTGGCTTATGGACTGGACAAAGTAGAAGAACAGCAAAAAATATTAGTATATGATTTGGGCGGAGGAACCTTCGACGTATCTATATTAGACCTCGGGGACGGGGTATTCGAAGTATTATCGACCAATGGAAACAACCATTTGGGCGGGGATGATTTTGATAAAGAAATAATAAATTATATTGCCGAGGAATTTAAAAGAAAAGAAGGCGTAGACTTAAGAGAGGACAGTATGTCTTTACAAAGATTAAATGAGGCGGTAGAACAAGCGAAAAAAGAACTTTCAAGTACTTTGACAACAAATATTAATCTACCGTTTATCACTGCAACCAGTACAGGGCCAAAACATTTAAATATGGATTTAACCAGGGCCAAGTTTGAAGAATTGGTATCACATTTAATAGGGAAGACCAAAGAACCTATGAAAATAGCTATAAGCGATGCCGGTTTATCGGCTAATGATATCGACAAGGTAATTTTAGTGGGCGGCTCCACCAGAATTCCTGCGGTACAACAGCTTGTAAAAAACATTACAGGCAAGGATCCGCACAAGGGAATAAACCCGGACGAATGTGTTGCATTAGGTGCGGCCATCCAAGCGGGTGTGCTCACGGGGGAAGTCAGGGATGTACTGTTGTTGGACGTAACCCCACTATCGCTGGGGATTGAAACCTTGGGAGGGGTATCCACCAGATTGATAGAAAGGAATACAACAATACCCACAAGAAAGAGCCAGATTTTTTCCACTGCCGAGGATAACCAACCTGCTGTTGATATCCACGTATTGCAGGGAGAAAGACAATTGGCACTGGACAATGTTACCCTGGGAAGGTTTAAATTAGACGGCATAGCACCGGCACCCAGAGGAATTCCCCAAATTGAGGTTACCTTTGACATTGATGCCAACGGTATCGTAAATGTTTCCGCTAAAGATTTGGGAACAGGCAAGGAGCAGAAAATAACAATAACAGCGTCGACTAACTTAAGTGAAGAAGAGGTTGAAAGGAAGATCAAGGAAGCAGAACAATTTGCGGAAGAGGATAAAAAACGCAAAGAGGCGATTGAAACTAAGAATCAGGCGGATAGTTTGATATACCAATCAGAAAAAACGTTAAAAGAGATGGAAGGTAAGATAAGCCCTGAAGAAGAGGTAGGGGTAAAAACGGAAATAGAAAAGTTGAAAAAAACGGTGGAAAGTGGTAATGTAGAAGATATAAAGAAATCAATCGAAGACTTGAATGCCGCATTTGCACCTATAACACAGAAAATGTACGAACAAGCTGCACAAGCGCAACAAGCCGGGGGAGAAACACAAGGTGAAGGTGCCACCCATAAAGATAATGTAGTTGATGCGGAATATGAAGTTGTAGATGAGGATGAACCTTCGGAGGGCTAAAATTAATAACAATTTATTTATTCGAGGACACCTTAAGGTGTCCTCAAAATTACTGAAGACAAGCAGACTTCTGAGCCAAAAGTTTGTCTGTATTAAATATTTTTGTATTTAGCAAGGTGGTGAAACAGTGAGCAAACGCGATTATTACGATGTATTGGGGATCGGCAGGGATGCAAATGAACAAGATATAAAGAAAGCTTATCGTAAATTGGCTATGAAATATCATCCGGATAGAAATCCCGACAGTAAGGAAGCAGAGGAAAAATTTAAAGAGGTAAATGAGGCTTATGAGATACTGAGTTCACCGGAAAAAAAGCAAAGATATGATCAATTTGGCCATGCGGGTGTAAGCGGAAATGGTACCGGAGGTTTTGGTGGATTTGGTGGGTTTGATGGATTTGGTGGATTTGACAGTGTGTTTGACATGTTTGATATGTTCGGAGGAGGTTTTGCATCTTCCAGGAGGAACAGGGGGCCGCAAAAAGGTGCGGATTTACAGTATGGAATAACTATTACATTTGAAGAGGCGGCTTTCGGGACAGATAAAGAAATCGAATTTTATAGAAATGATGCTTGCAATGTTTGCGACGGAACAGGTGCAAAGCCCGGAACCTCAACCAGCGTATGTAGCAAATGCAATGGGACCGGGGAGATGCAAACCGTTACAAGAACCCCATTAGGCCAAATGATCAGAACAAGTGTGTGTAACCAATGTGGCGGGGAAGGTACAGTTATAGAAACTCCGTGCAACAAATGCGGGGGTAAAGGCAGAATCAAAAAACAAAGGAAACTGAAGGTGAAAATACCTGCAGGTGTGGACACCGGATCAATAATATCTATACGTGGTGAAGGCGAACCCGGGAGCAGGGGCGGACCCAAGGGGGACTTATATGTAACTATCAATGTACTTCCGCATAAAATATTTAAAAGAGAAGGTTACGATATTATTTGTGAAATGCCTATTACATTCGTCCAGGCGGCCCTAGGTGATGAGTTGGAGGTCCCCACACTTGAGGGGAAAGTAAAATATAAAATGCCCGAGGGTACACAGAGTGGCACTGTATTCAGATTGAGATCAAAGGGCATTGTTAATCCAAAAGGATATGGTAAAGGAGATCAATATGTAAGGGTAATAATAGAAGTGCCGACAAAGCTTTCAGAAAGTCAAAAAGACATATTAAAGAAATTTGCTTCCGAGAGCGGTGAGGAAATACATCAGCAAAAAAAAACATTCTTTAACAAGGTGAAGGATGTTTTTGGTGTATAATGAATATTAGACTGCTAACTTTTAAAATTAAAGGGTATAATATACAGAAACTTAGTGCATCATTAGGAGATGTGATCTGATGAAATGGATTGAGGTGTCGATAAAAACTACTACCGGAGCAATAGAGGCGGTTGCTAACGTACTTTATGAAGCAGGTGTATCAGGGGTCGTGATAGAGGACCCCCACGATATTATTTTAGCAAATAACGATGAAAATGCATGGGATTATATAGACGAGTCTTTGATTAATCTGGAGGAAGGAGCCATAGTGAAGGGATATATCCCGGAATCTTCGGACCTTATAGACAAAATAGACCTGGTTAAACAGTTGGTGGCTGCCTTGCCTCAGTTTGGATTAAATATCGGTGCAGGGGAAGTCAGTACTGTCGAGGTAAATGAACAGGATTGGGACACTTCGTGGAAAAAGTATTATAAACCTACTAAAATAGGTAACCGAATTGTAATCAAGCCCGTCTGGGAAGAATACGAGCCGAAACAGGACGAAATTATTGTTAAAATGGATCCGGGCATGGCATTTGGCACAGGTACTCATGAAACCACGATAATGTGTGTGCGACAATTAGAACAACACGTCTCCGAAAAATGTACTGTTTTTGATATCGGTTGTGGAAGCGGTATACTGTCAATTGTGGCCGCCAAACTGGGCGCCGAAAAGGTTATAGGTGTGGATTATGATGAGGTAGCCGTCAATGTGGCCGGAAAAAATATAAAGGAAAATAACGTTGATGATATTGTAGAAATAAAACATGGAAATTTAATGGACATGGTTATGGAGAAAGCAAATATAATTGTAGCAAATATTACAGCGGATATAATTATGCTTTTGAGCAAGGATATAAAAAGGTTTTTAAACAGCTGTGGACTTTTCATTACTTCAGGAATTATTATAGATAAAACGAAAGAAGTTGAGGAAAATTTGATTGCAAATGGTTTGGAAGTAGTAAAGGTTGAGACAATGGGGGAATGGTCGACAATTGTTTCTAAAATAAAGGGAGAATAGTATGCATCGTTTTTTTGTTGATACCCGTCAGATTAATCCTGTACAAAATCAAATTATTATCATAAATGAGGATGTTAAACATATTTCAAAAGTATTGAGACTCAGGGAAAAAGATACAGTTGAAATATGTGACGGTGCAAATATGGAATATATTTGCAAAATACAATCAGTCGGAAAAGATAATATAAAACTTTCAATTACGGAAAAAAAACAGTCGATCAGTGAACCTCCTATTAAGGTAATGCTCTACCAGGGGATTCCCAAGGGGAACAAAATGGACCTGATTATACAGAAAACCGTGGAATTAGGAGTAACCGAAATTCTGCCCGTAGAAATGAAAAGAACCGTTGTGCAATTCAGTGGTGGCAGGGATAAACAAAATAAAGTAGAACGTTGGCAAAAGATTGCTTTGGAGGCAGCAAAGCAAAGTAAGAGAGGAATAATTCCCACCGTTCATTTTCCGGTTAGTTTTGATGATGCATTGGAACATAGCGAAAGAAATCAATTAAATATAATGCCATACGAAAATGAAGACAAAAAAGGATTCAAGGATGTTATTAAATCATTGAATAGTGACAATATAGACAAGGTGGGGATCTGGATCGGGCCTGAAGGCGGGTTGGACGAAAAAGAGGTAATAAAAGCCTCGGAAAACGGGACTTATACCATTACATTAGGCCCCAGGATACTCAGGACGGAAACCGCAGGGCTTACCGTATTGAGCCTGATGATGTATGAATTGGGGGATCTGTAGATATATATGCAATATAGCTGATAATGGCAATGCATTTTTTGTTAACCTGAAACGTGTAGAATTGATTTGGCCCGTGAAGGGTCTGTACTTAGAAATAATGCTACTGTATAATACAGTTCGTTGTGTTTTTAATAAAGAATGTTACAGGGAGGCGGGTTTTATGTTTAAACCTCATAATTATGCATTTCAAATAGAAGTGACGGTACATTCCGTGTTCAAGAATGAAAAACACGGCATAGGCGGCATAGCGGATGCGGATTTTATTGAAAAGAATCCTTTTATTGCTATGGCCTTAGTGTTGGGTAATTTTTATAACAAGGTGCATATCAGTTTTAAGGAAAGGATAGATAATTTTTTCGCAAAATATTATGCGGAAATGGGCAAGAGCATATCAGAGATGGGAGAAGAGAAGATTAAGGATATAGTAAAGGATTTTATTGATATCGTGTCCACGATTTAAAATCCGACATGTGGCATGGGGACGTTTCATGTGGCATGGGGACGTTTTGTTTGCCACATTAATCTCACATCTCCTTGTGTCCATGGTCAGTATATTCTGATACATACCCGCTTCTATAGGCGGGTTTTTTTGAAGCAACAGGAACGGTTATTTTTGCTTCATTCAACTAAAAAAATCTGTTTGAAGCAAAAAGAACTGTTCCTACTGCTTCAATCATACTGAGGGAAGGATTTATCATAAATGGAGGAAAACAAAAGCATAATAGGAGATAATAAAAGGGATGTTCCAAAAACCGTATCTATATTTACCTTAGGCTGTAAAGTCAATCAATATGAAACTCAAGCCATAAGAGAACTTTTTGAAGGAAAGGGATACGACGTTAAGTTAAATAGTGATACTGCGGATATCTATATTATCAATACATGTACCGTAACTAATATCGGAGACAGAAAATCCAGGCAATTTATACGAAGGGCAAACAGAAATAACCCTGACGCAATTATAGCAGTGATAGGCTGTTATGCCCAGATTTCCCCCGAAGAAGTTTTATCCATTGAAGGGGTTAATATCGTTATAGGGACGGATGCAAGAAATAAGATAGTAGATGTTGTTGAAAGGTATAAACCCGGGGAAAAGATCAATTTGGTGGACGATATTATGAAAGTTAAACGGTTTGAAGAGATGTCCGTTAAAAATATAAAGGGCAAGACCAGGGCGTTTTTAAAAATACAGGAAGGCTGCAATCAATATTGCTCATATTGTATAATTCCGTACGCCAGGGGACCTATCAGAAGTCGCAGTAGAATGGAAATTATAGAAGAGATAAAAAATTTGGTCGACGAGGGTTTTAAGGAAGTGGTGTTGACCGGTATCCATGTTGCTTCCTATGGCAGGGACTTGGATTCAAAAGAGACACTTATGGATGTGCTTGAGGAAGTAAACAGTATAGATGGCCTGGAAAGAATAAGACTGAGTTCCCTGGAACCCACTTTGTTTACAGACAAATTTTTACAAAGACTCTCCGGGCTCGATAAAATATGCCGGCATTTTCATCTTTCATTACAGAGTGGCTGTGATGCTACATTAAAAAGAATGAACAGAAGGTATACAACAGAACAATACAGGAATATTGTAAACAAAATAAGAAGGGTCTACCCTGAAATTGCTTTAACTACAGATGTTATAGTTGGATTTCCCGGGGAAACCGAAGAAGAGTTTGATATCACGTATAATTTTGTAGAAGAAATAGGTTTTAGTGAAATTCATGTATTTAAATATTCACCCAGGGAGGGGACACCCGCAGCCGGATACAAAAATCAGGTTGACGGTGTAACAAAACATCGTCGTAGTGAAAAGTTGATTGAACTGGGAAAACAGTTGAAAAAGAATTATTATACCATGTTTATAGGGGAAAATGGGGAAGTTTTATTTGAGACATTATCGAAAAAAGTTGAGGGTTATATTGAGGGATATACTGATAATTATTTAAAGATCCTAGCTTCTTCCGACAACATCGAAGAAGGTGAACTGGCCACGGTTAATCTCAAGGAATTAAAACAAGGTTATATTTTAGCGGAAAAGATACTTTAATAAAAAGGAATTTATGTTTTTATGTTGAATAAATATATTAGGTATAGGGTATATAGACTAATAGTAAGGAGGTGTAAATTTTGTCAGATTGTGTTTTTTGCAATATAATAGAGGGGAAAATCCCATCTGTCCCGGTTTACGAAAATGAACATATAATAGCTTTCAAGGATATTAACCCACAAGCACCTACACACCTGCTTATTGTGCCCAGAAAACATATTCCGACCACCATGGATATAGTGGAGGGGGATATGAAAGATATAATTCCCGAGATTTTTGCGGCTGTAAAGCATTTAGCCGGACAATTTAATTTGGAACAAGGCGGTTTTAGGGTTGTAAACAATTGTGGTAAAGATGGTGGACAAACAGTGGATCATTTACACTTTCATCTCTTAGGAGGTAGGCAACTTACATGGCCTCCAGGCTAAAGTTATTATTGCATTGGTGGAAATTTTGATGTATAATAATTGGGCATTGTTAAATCCCACTTGCAATATAGCTAATATGTTGCTGTAGACAGAGCACAGCATTTGCTGGTGGAGGGAGGGAAAGTAAGGTGTCGGAAGTAAAAATAAAGGACAATGAATCGCTAGATAATGCTCTACGTAGATTCAAAAGACAGTGCGCTAAATCCGGTATTCTATCGGAAGTAAGAAAGAGAGAGCATTATGAAAAACCAAGCGTAAAACGTAAGAAAAAAGCTGAAGCTGCAAGAAGAAATAGAAATAGATTCTAATTATTTATCTAGAATTTGCTAGAGTAAAATAGTAAACCCGGTTAATCCGGGTTTATTTGGTATATAAAAAATACCAGTGCAGGAAGCGCTTTGTTTGTGATATAATTATCTTAAGCATATTAACCCGAAATCCATGTTTTTGAACATCGGGTTTTATTTATTTTCATAAATATAGTTTAAATCGGGATAAAAGGGAATATATATAGAAAGGGAGGGGGAATATGAAAAAAAAGTATATTTTTGGTATAATAATATTGGTATTTGTTTTTTTATTCTCGGGAATAGCCAATGGAGCCGCGGACAATAAAAACGTATATGTGATACCAATCAAAGGGAATATAACTCCTGCTACCTACTATCATGTAAGGCATAATTTAAAAATTGCGGAACAGGATCCCGATGCCGTAGCTGTAATATTTGAAATCGACACTTATGGTGGCAGAATTGATTCTGCCGAAAAGGTAAGCAGGCTGATTCTGGATACTGATATCCACACTATATCCTTTGTTAATACGAAAGCGGAATCTGCAGGTGTTTTGTTAACTATTTCCGCAAAAGACATTGCTATGGCACCCGGTGCCACCATAGGATCAGCCGAGACAATTCCAAACACGGAAAAAATACTTTCCGCCTGGGTAGGCATACTTAGGGGTGTGGCACAAGAAAGAGGAAGGGACGAACAAATAGTAGTGGCCATGGCGGACAAGTCTGTAGCCATACCGGGTATTATCGAAAAGGGCAGATTACTAAACATTACCGCATCAGAAGCCCATGAACTGGGATTTATCGACATGGTTTCCCAAAACTATGCCCAAACTTTGGGTGCATTGAACATACCCTATAATAATATAATTATGGCCGAAACCACCAATGCTATCAGATTGGCACAGTTTGTTACTAATCCATATGTGGCACCAATTTTGTTAACGATAGGATTTGTAAGCTTTTTGGCTGAAGTATTTATTCCCGGTTTCGGTGTAGCAGGAACAGTGAGCCTGGTCTCATTTGCGCTTTATTTCAGTGGTAATGTATTGGCCGGTAATACCGGATGGTCGGCTGCCATCATCTTTCTTGCAGGTATAATCCTATTGGTTATAGAAGCCTTTATTCCCGGTTTCGGTGTAGTAGGCACGGGCGGAATAATATGTATAATTATCAGTATTTTCCTGGCATCCGGCAGTGCTACAACCGCATTAGTTTCGCTATTGGTTTCGTTTGTTTTGACCCTAATTATTTTTGCTATTATTTTAAAATATGCTCCAAAAAATAAACATTTCAGTCGTATAGTGCTAAATACCAGATTGGACAAGGACAAAGGTTTTACCCCGTTTGACAATTATGAAGGATATATAGGCCAAACCGGCACAGTGGTTACACCGCTCAGACCATCGGGCACAATATCTATAGACGGACGATTGTTAGATGTGGTTTCCGAAGGACAATTTATAGGAAAAGAGGAATTAGTAAAAGTTAATAGAATAGAAGGTATAAGGATAGTAGTACGAAAAATTGATTAGGAGGGATTTTATGCCGGAATTAATGATTTTAATAGTTGCAATAGCAATAATATTTATTGTATTTTCCATTATCTTGAGTTTTATACCGGTGGGATTATGGATTACGGCTTTTTTCTCAGGAGTTAGGGTTGGTATATTTACTTTAGTAGGAATGAGATTCAGAAGAGTCCAACCAAGCCGCATAGTTAATCCTATGATTAAAGCGACCAAGGCAGGGCTGGATTTAGACATAGACAGTCTTGAAGGGCATTATTTAGCAGGTGGGGATGTAAACAGTGTAGTAAATGCTCTGATTGCGGCACAGAGGGCGGAAATCAATCTTGAATTTGAAAGGGCTGCCGCCATCGATTTAGCTGGTAGAAATGTGCTTGAAGCCGTTCAGGTAAGCGTTAATCCGAAGGTAATCGAAACACCGAAAATATCGGCTGTTGCCAAAGACGGTATAGAGGTAATGGTAAAAGCAAGAGTAACCGTAAGGGCAAATATAGAAAGGCTTGTCGGGGGTGCCGGAGAAGAAACAATTATAGCCAGGGTTGGTGAAGGTATAGTTACGACTGTGGGTTCCTCGGGTTCCCATAAAGACGTATTGGAAAATCCTGATTCAATTTCTAAAACAGTTTTAGATAAAGGGTTGGATGCAGGTACCGCTTTTGAAATCTTATCTATTGATATTGCGGACATAGACGTGGGCAGAAATATCGGCGCGGAATTGCAGACAGATCAGGCAGAAGCGGATAAGCGAATTGCACAAGCCAAAGCTGAAGAGAGAAGGGCTATGGCTGTGGCCAAGGAGCAAGAAATGAAGGCCACCGTAGAAGAAATGAAGGCCAAAGTAGTAGAAGCGGAGGCAGAAGTACCGAGAGCCATGGCAACAGCTTTGCGGGAAGGAAAAATTGGAGTAATGGATTATTATAAATTGCAAAATATATTAGCAGATACAGGCATGAGGGAATCCATTGCCAAGCTCGACAAGGGAAATAATAAAGGGGAAGGAAAAGATTTGATGAAATAGAGGGTCAGTTTTTGCTGATAAAAGGAAGTGATCATATGAATTTCAGAACCATACTGGCTTTTATAATTATTGCTTTTGTAAGTTCCTTGCTCAACAAAAATAAAACACCAACAAAACCGACAACCGAGGCCAATAGGCCTGTGCCCCGGGAACCCTTACCTGTTGACAGGCCTTCTGGTACTACAGAAAATAAAAGAAAAGGGTTTTCAGGCGGGTTGGAGGGGCTGTTTGAGGAAATAAAAGCAGAGTTTGAAAGGGCCCAGAGGGGCATTCAAAAAGAACAGGTTCATTCCCCTGCAGAAAAGACTATCAAAGAAGAAAATGGTGCCAAGGTGAAACAGAAAACACATACTTCTAAGGACATCAGAAGGGTTGCAGGTAGTGTATATGAAGGGGAAATAGGAAAAGAGGAGATACGTGTCAGATTTGATAAAAAATCTGTCCTTCAAGGAATCATAATGTCTGAGGTTTTACAAAAACCGAAGAGTTTAGAAAGATAAGGCTTGCCTTATCTTTTTTACTTATAAAACAGGTCTATTAGAATTATTTTAAGCATAAAAATTTAATATAATGGGGGGTATGCCAAATGGGAGAAAGCGGTGGAATAAAAAAGGGGTTGGCTGAAATATTGGAATTACCAAAGGATATCATATTGGATTTGCCCAAAATTATAATGATTGGCAACCTCCAAATTTATGTAGAAAATCATAAGGGTATTTTAGAATATACGGATAACAGAATACGGATCAACACAAAAAGCGGGATCTTATGTATTATGGGGAAAAATTTAATGTTAAAAAATATTGTTATAGAAGAGATTATTATTGTGGGAGAAATCAATCAGGTAGAATTTATCGATTGAGGGGTGGATATATTGTTGGTATTAAAATTATGGAACTATATAAGGGGTTATGTAGTCATAAGAGTACAGGGGTTGACATTAGAGAAATTTATAAATATGTGTACAGTCAGGAACATTTATTTATGGGATGTAAAAAGGGTAGGCAACACTGTTTTGGAAGCGAAAATAGGCATCAAGGGATTCAAAGATTTGAGGAAAATTGTTAAAAAATTAGGATGCAAGGTATCTATACGAAAGAAGCAGGGTTATCCTTTTTGGATATACAAACTAAAAAAAAGGAAAATGCTTTTAATAGGAGCATTTTTTTGTTTCCTACTGTTAATTTTTATATCAACTTTTATATTCTCTATTGAAATAGCAGGTAATGAAAATGTTGAAACGGCTGAAATAGTATATAAATTGAATACCCTCGGATTGAAACCGGGCACAAACAGATATTTTATTAATTTACGAAAACTGGAAAATCAACTTCTTTTAGATATGAACCGGCTTGCCTGGGTAGGAATAGAAATAAAAGGCGTTAAAGCGAAAATAGAAGTGGTGGAGAAAATTGCGCCTCCGAGTAGGATAGATAAAAATACCCCCTGCAATGTTGTAGCCAAAAAAAATGGGGTAATAGAAAAGATAATAGCCAGGAACGGAGATGCTGTAGTCGAAAAGGGCGATATAG
Source organism: Clostridiales bacterium (assembly GCA_012519835.1). Taxonomy (GTDB): domain Bacteria; phylum Bacillota; class Clostridia; order Peptostreptococcales; family Natronincolaceae; genus JAAZJW01. Next base: position 32,931 of record JAAYPJ010000018.1, read on the forward strand.
TTAAAAAGGGGGATATTCTAATCAGCGGAATAGTTCAACTGGAACCGATAGGGGGCAGCATGTTGGTTCATTCCTACGGGGATGTATATGCCAAAACTTACTATGAAGCAACCAAAAGTAAGGGTTTGACCGAAATCAAAAAGGAAAAAACAGGGCAAAAGCTTGTAAAAAGGATTTTGAGTCTGGGGAGTATAGAACTTTCTCTTAATAAAGGCAAGGTTCCCTATGAATTTTATATTATAGAAAAAAAATCTAAGAGACCCCTTCAATGGAGGAAAATAGGATTACCTGTCGAATTGATAACAGAAGAGTATTATGAGGTCAATAAAATTAAAATAACAATCGACGAGATGGAAGCAAAAAACTATGTTCATAAGAGGGCCCTAGATGATATCTTGGAAGAAATACCTTTTGAGGCAGAAATTTTAAATACTCAAGTCGATTTTGTTGCCAAAGACGGGGTTTTATATGGTAAAGTTACTGTAGAGGTGCTGGAGAATATTGCAGAGCAAAGGATATTACAGATTGGAGAGGACTAATTATTGGAAAACAAATTTACAAAGAGAATAGAGGCAAAGGAACAGGAATTTATCAGGCAATTGTTTGGTAATTTTGATGAAAATTTAAAGATAATTAATCAATATTTAAGAATAGATATTGTGCAAAGAAACGATGATATTTTAATTATAGGAGACGAGAAGGATGTCCTGTTAGGTGAAAAACTGATAGAACAGTTAACAGAACTGGTCAGAAAGAAGGAAAATCTTACAGCACAAAATGTAACTTATGCCATAGAATTGCTATTGGAAGGGGAACAGGAACAAATACAATCTTTAGCCGGGGATATAATATTTGTTACCGACAGAAATAAACCTATCAAACCAAAGACCATGGGACAAAGAAAATATATTGAACAGATACAATCCAAGGACTTAACGTTCAGTATAGGCCCTGCCGGTACCGGTAAAACCTATTTAGCGGTCACCATGGCGGTAAAGGCCCTCAGAAATGAGGAAGTGAATAGGATTATTCTAACAAGGCCTGCGGTGGAAGCAGGCGAAAGTTTGGGCTTTTTACCCGGGGATTTGAAGGACAAGGTAGATCCCTACCTAAGGCCCCTGTATGATGCTCTTTTTGATATTCTCGGTTCGGAGAGATTCCAAAAATATATGGAAAGAGGTATGATAGAGGTAGCTCCTCTAGCCTATATGAGGGGAAGAACATTAAACAATTCCTTTATTATTTTGGATGAGGCTCAAAATGCTACCAGGGAGCAGATGAAAATGTTTTTAACCCGGATTGGCTTAGGTTCAAAGGCCATAGTAACAGGGGATATCACCCAAATAGATCTTCCCAAAGGCAAATATTCCGGTTTAAAACACGTAGAAAAGGTATTAAAAGATATAGACGAGATTGGATTTATATATTTAACCAGTAAAGACGTTGTAAGACATCGATTGGTTCAAAAAATTGTAAATGCTTATGAGAGATATGATGCTAAAAAGGGAACTAAAGTGAAAAAATAAAACCAAAACCGGCAGACAGGTTGTCTGCCCTACAAAAAACAGTGTTTTTATTTATTGCGGCGTGAATAATAGGCGCAAATTCCGAGCAGAACGAAGAATTTCGCGCAAATGCTAAATCGGAGGAGGGGGTGCCATGGGTGGCTCTACTGAGAAGCTTTTCCAAAGGAAATCAATCAAAAATTTTCTTATAGCCCTGTTATTTTTCGCAAGTTTGTTTTTTATATTATCAACAAGCTTAAATCCGGAAAAATTTGATTTGGAAATAGGGCAAAAAGCCCCGGAAGATATACGGGCCCCAAAGGACATAGAGGATAAAATCAGCACGGAGTCTGCAAGACAAAAAGCTGCAAGTATGGTGGAGCCTATTTATAAATTGAATCTTGGCGTCCATGTCGAAGTTAAAAAAGATATAGAAAATTTCTTTTTATTAGTGTACAGGCTTCGTAGTGACGAAGAATTAACAGAGGCGGAGAAGATAACACAGCTCACATCAAGAAACGATTTAAACATAGGAACGGTCAACACGAGGGTAGCTATAACAGCCCCTTTGGAAAAATTAAAATATTTGGAAAGTTATATAAATGAGATAGCAACACAGAATATGAATGCAGGAATAAATGTTGAGGATCTTCAGAAACAAAAAAGCAGCATTAAGGAATATATAACAAATTTGGACGAGTTTGACAACGAGCTGAAGGATCTAGCAATTTCTATAATCTACGCTACAATTCGTCCGAATAAGTTTTTAGATGAGGAAGCTACCGGCGGGGAAATAGAATTGGCAAAGGAAAATGTGGATAAGGTAATAATACGAAAGGGAGAAAACATAATCAGGGAAGGGGAAGTCATTACGGGCGATAGACTGGAACTGCTGCGTGAGCTGGGGATATTGACCGAGGAAAGCAGATTCGATTTTGTTTTATATACAGGTGTCGCAGCTGTGGTTTTGGTAATTGAACTTCTCATAATTGCCTATATTTTAGCATTTAATAGAAAACTGTTGGCACAACCTAAAAGACTTTTGATGGTTCATATTATTTTTATTTTTACATTGATAATCTCGAGGGCTGTGCAGGGAATTTCGATATATTTGATTCCTATAGCCGCTTCATCGATGTTACTTTCGATTCTACTTGAATCCAGACTGGCTTTGCTTATTAACTTATGTCTAACCATATTGGTCAGTATTATTACCGGTAATAACATTATTTTTATAGCCATGGCGCTGGTTGGAGGGACGGTCGGTGCTTTCAGTGTGATAAACACGCAGCAAAGAGCAAATATTTTTGTCGCGGGGATTGTTATAAGTATAATTAATATGATAACGATTGTGGGTATCGGATTTATAAACAGTAGTGAGGTGATGGAAACCCTTACATCCGGGTTTTATGGTTTGTTAAACGGATTATTTTGCTCCGTACTAACAGTGGGGTCACTACCGGCATGGGAGTCTGTATTCAATATAGTAACTCCACTAAAGCTGTTGGAGTTGTCAAACCCGAATCAGCCGTTACTGAAGAAATTATTAATAGAGGCCCCCGGCACATACCATCATAGCATCATAGTGGGGAATTTAAGTGAATCTGCGGCGGACGCTTTGGGAGTAAATTCGTTATTGGCCAGAGCAGGTGCATTTTATCACGATATCGGAAAGACGAAAAGGCCGTATTTTTTTAAAGAGAATCAATTAACATGTGATAACCCCCATGATAAGCTGGACCCCTACTTGAGTAGCACAATAATTATGGACCATATAAAGGACGGCGTTGAACTGGCTAAAAAATACAAATTGCCGGTTGAAATAAGGGATTTCATCGAGCAGCATCACGGAACTACCCTGGTAGCTTATTTCTTTCATGAGGCCAAAACCGAAAGAGACGGCAGTAATATAGACGAAAAAGACTTTAGATATATGGGACCAAAACCCCAAACAAAAGAAACCGCCATAGTAATGCTGGCAGATTCGGTAGAAGCCGCAGTCAGGAGCCTATCTTCACCAACCCGAGAAAAAGTGGAGGAATTAATAGAAAAAATAATTCAAAACAGACTGGAAGACGGACAGTTGGATGAAAGTAATATAACCTTGAAGGAGTTAGGTAAAATTAAGAAATCTTTTTTAAAGGTAATATTAAGTATTTTTCATGAAAGAATTGAATATCCCGATTCGGATATTCAAAAAGAAAATGGAGATAAGGTCAATGGAATTGTTGGTTGATGACAGACAGTGTAAATATAAAGTTGAAAAACAACTGATTCAGTTGTTAAAAAAAGCAGCCCTAGCGTGTTTAGTTTATGAAAACCGGGATCCGGACTATGAAATAAGCTTGTCCCTGGTAGACGATAATGAAATCAAGGAATTAAACAGAATTTACAGGGATGAAGATTGCCCGACAGATGTTTTATCATTTCCCTTGATAGATGGCAATCAGATTATGGATATAATAGATGTAGAGGAAAAACTTTTAGGGGATATAGTTATATCTGTTGAGAGGGCTGTGCTACAGGCCAAGGAATATAACCATTCATTTGAAAGGGAAATGGTTTTTTTGTTCGTTCACAGCATGTTTCATCTGATGGGTTATGATCATGATACAGAGGAATCTGCAAAAGATATGAGGGGCAGGGAAGAAGCTATTCTTGTGTCCTTAAATTTAACCGGAGAACGATGAGGTAGTATTTTATGAAGGCTAAAAGATTAATTGATAGTTTAAACTATGCATTTGAAGGAATTATATACGGTTTGAAAACGCAGAAGAACATGAAAATACATTTTCTCGTGGCCATAGTTGTACTGGTTGCAAGTCTGTTTTTTGATCTGACCAGAACGGAAATTCTTATATTGTTCCTTACAATTGCCATGGTAATAGTAGCGGAAATGATAAATACTTCGATTGAGTCTACTATTGATTTAATCACGGATAAATATCATGTTTTTGCTAAAACCGCTAAAAATGTAGCAGCCGGTGCAGTGCTGATTGCGACTATTAATTCAATAATTGTTGCTTATCTAGTTTTTTTTCATAGAATTAACCCGTATACCTTGCAGGTATTGCACCATGTGAGACAATCGCCACTGCACATAACCTTTATTGCTTTAATTGTTGTTATTTTTACAGTAATTGTGACAAAAGCATATTTTGGTGCCGAAATTCTCGTGCAAGGCGGAATGCCAAGCGGACATGCAGCTGTTGGATTTTCATTAGCTACGGCAATTACCTTTATATCCGAAAACATATTTATAGCTACATTATCGGTATTGTTAGCACTGTTGGTTTGCCAAAGCAGGATCGAAACAAAGATTCACAGTTTTTTCGAGGTAGTTATGGGTGGAATTTTGGGTACATTAATAACAATTATCTTTTTCCAAATATTTAGCTAATGAAGAGTGTAGGTGAAAAAAATGTTTAAGGAAATTAGAAAAACTTTTTTAGCAGGATTATTGGTAATGATTCCTTTAATAATTACAATTTACTCCATACTGTGGATGTTAAATAAGGTTGACAGTATATTCAGAAGGCCCATAGAAGAATTATTGGGTTTTACAATCTATGGTTTGGGGATTATTATTACTGTAGGTATGATTCTGTTAGCAGGTGTAATAGCTACGAATTATGCGGGTCACAGACTATTTGGTGCTACCGAATATTTTTTCAAGAAAATTCCGGTGGTAAGGTCCATTTATTTCCCTGTCAAACAGCTGACGCAGACCGTATATGGTAATGTCAACACGGCGTTTCGTAAGGTTGTTTTGGTGAAATATCCCGCGCCTGGAGTGCATACCATCGGATTTGTTACTTCGACAGGTGTAAGAGACATTGAAGATAAGGTAGGTAAGGGTATGGTCTGTGTTTTTATACCCACCACACCTAATCCTACGTCCGGTATGTTGGTAATGATACCGAACGAGGATGTGACTGTACTGGATATGTGTGTAGAGGATGCAATAAAATTGGTGGTATCCGGAGGAATTGCAAAACCGCCGGACGGTAAACCGGGGTAAAATCAGATATGGCGGGATTGATTTCCCGTGTCGCAGCCCTTGTTTGGCTATAAGGGCGAGCTGTGCTCGCCTGTAGCTAATCTATGTGAAGGTTACGTTATAACTATTGAAAGGATGATACATTATGAGCGATTGGAAAAGGAAAGGAATTATACTATTTTTAATTTTATTGATATTATCTGCGGGAACAAGTTGTCGTAAAAAAACCAAAACAGGCGAAGAAGGGGGCACCGGTATAGAAATAGAAGAACCTGAAGATATCAAAACCGTGGAACAACCCAAAATAGAAGGTATAGCCTCCCCACTGAGCGGCATATATGCAAAAGAAGAAAAGGTAAATAGGAGGCCGTTTGTTATTGTTTATGATAACCAGCTTGGTGCCAGGCCGCAGGCGGGTTTAATAGATGCCGAAATTGCTTACGAATTTTTGGCGGAAGGTGATATTACCAGATACCTGGGTATATTTTTAATAAATGAGCCTGAGGATATAGGACCTATAAGAAGCGCCAGACCTTATTTAGTTGAAAAAGCATTGGAATTTGACGGTTATCTTGTGCATGTCGGGGGAAGTAATCAGGCATATGCAGATATTAAAAACAAGAAAGTAACAAATGTAAATTCTATGAGCAGGGGAAATGATGTGTTTTGGAGAAAGAGCCATAAAAAAATACCGCATAATTTATATTCCGGTTATGAAGCCCTGAAAAAGGCAACGGAAAAAAGCAACTATAGAAAAGAACCACAGTTTGATGGATTTAAATTCAATGATTCCTTCAAAATATTGGAGCAGGGTGAAGTTGCAAATAAGGTAAAAGTCAAATATTTTGCAAACAAAGAGGCATCCTATATCTATGACAGCACAAATGAGATTTATAAAAGACACTATAATGGAGCAGAACATAAAGACGAAATAACGGGAGAAACACTTACTGCAACAAATATTATAATACAGCAGGTATCGGCTAAGGTAATAGACGAAGAACAACACTTAGAAATGGCTACAGTTGGAGAAGGCAAGGCAAAATACATAACCGGCGGGAAAGCTATTGATATAATATGGAGAAAAGGCAGTTATGAAGGTGCCACAAAATATTACCATGAAACAGGTGAGGAACTGATATTAAATCCGGGCAAGACCTGGGTTCAGGTTGTACGGAATTTTAATAATGTAACTATAGAATAATAGTAATTCAAGAAATACCTGTTTATCATTTTGAAATGTTCAGAATAAACGGTATCCGCAAGGGATCTAATCTGTCATCTTGGGACATTCATAATAAACAGGACCCGTGAAGGATCTGTGCCTTATTATAGTGACCTTATAACAATGGAGGCGGTATTTTGCCATATGAAGAATTGATTAAAAAAGCGATAAAAGCAAAACAGTATGCTTATGCGCCATATTCCGGATTTCCTGTAGGGGCAGCCCTGCTTACCGAGGAAGGGAAGGTATACACAGGGTGCAACATAGAATGCGCATCCTATGGAGCAACGAATTGTGCAGAAAGGACGGCAATATTTAAAGCTGTTTCGGAAGGTGAACGTAATATAGAAGCCATAGCCGTAGTGAGCAGCTCAGATGATTATACATATCCGTGTGGAATTTGCAGACAGGTAATAATGGAATTCGGCAATAAAATAAAAATTATAGCTGCAAGATCTGAACATGATTATAAGGTGCATGTTATAGATGATCTGCTACCTGATTCCTTTTCCTCCGAAGATTTAAAAAAAACAGGTGGGGGTTATAAAGATGGCATTTAAATCCGGGTTTGTGACCATTATAGGAAGGCCGAATGTGGGAAAATCAACGCTTATGAATAAAATAATCGGTGAAAAAATTGCTATCATATCGGATAAACCCCAAACTACAAGAAATAAAATACAGTGTGTATATACACAGGACGATTATCAGATTATATTTTTAGACACCCCCGGGATACACAGGCCCAGACACAAGTTAGGCCAATATATGGTCAGGATAGCTAAGGATACATTAAGGGAAGTAGATGTGATATTATTTGTAGTGGATGAAAGTACTTCAATCGGCCCGGGTGATAAATATATTATGGAACAATTCGGGGATATACAGACACCCGTTATTTTAGTGATAAATAAAATTGATAAAATGGACCAGGAAAGTCTAAATGAATTGTATGACAAATATGAAAAAACGAAATTATTTAAAAACATAATAGCCGTATCAGCCCTAGAGGAGGCCAATCTTGATAATTTGATAAATCTTATAGTAAGTTATTTGCCCGAAGGTCCGAAATATTTTCCGGATCATATGATTACAGACCAACCGGAACGTTTGATTGTGGCAGAACTTATAAGGGAAAAGATTCTTCATTATACGGAACAGGAAATTCCCCATGGTGTGGCTGTAGAAATTAACCTAATGAAAAAGAGAGATAATCAAGACATAGTAGATATAAATGCCACCATATATTGTGAAAAAAAATCTCATAAAATCATTATTATCGGCAAGGGTGGCAGAAAGCTAAAAGGCATAGGTAAAAGCGCAAGAAGGGATATAGAAAAACTTCTGGGTTCAAAGGTATATTTAGAGTTATGGGTAAAAGTAAAAGAAAATTGGAGGGACAGGGAAGGTATGTTGAGAGATCTAGGTTATGAATAAACTGGGGCTTATGGAGAAAAATAACAATAGCAAAATTTACAATGTATAGTAGACCCCTGAAAGCAAAAAATAGTATTAAGACACTATTATGAAAGGGGACTTGTTTATGTTAGATAAAATAATGTGGAATATCTTTGAAGAAACGGGAAATATATATGCTTATTTGTATGTAAAAGAATGTAATGAATATTCGGAGAAGTGTAATGAATATTGCTATAATAAAAATGAGGAAAGCGATATTTATGCCAAAAATCCGATGAAATTGAATGGAGTTACAATTGTAACCTAAATATTCGTACTATTTTTTAAGGACAAGGATTTATACTTTAGTATTGACATAACATCAATTATAATTCCTCATATAGAAAGGTAGAATAAAAAATTAAAAATGTTAATTACCACAGAAGGTTTTGTATTAAGAAGTAGGAAATATAGAGAAACCGACGGTTTGCTAACAATTTTTACACGAAAGGTCGGTAAAATAAATGCTGTCGCCAAGGGGGCCTATAGGCCTAAAAGCGGTTTATTAGCAGGGGTACAACCTTTTTCTTATAGCGAATTTGTACTATATAAAGGGAGAAGTTTATATACTATAAATCAATGTGATGTAAAGGAAATATTCTATCCCCTGAGGGAAGACCTAAAAAAATTATCCTATGCCGCTTATCTGGCAGAGTTGACAGGGGCCGTGACGGCAGAAGGCCAGACCAATAACAGGCTCTTTAATCTTTTAGGGAAAACGCTATATATATTAAAGGAGAACGATATAGAAATTAACCCTGTTGTTCGTGCATTTGAAATAAAACTGATGAATTATAGTGGTTACAGGCCCCATCTTGCAGGTTGTGTTCATTGTGCAAACAAACAATCCACATCGTGGAAGTTCAGTGCTGAACAAGGTGGGTTGCTTTGTTCTTCGTGTTTAAACGTGGATCCTTCTGCAATCAAGGTAAGAAATACAACTATTAAACTGGCCATATACCTGCTTGCCAAGGATATGGAAGAAATAAAAAACTTGAAAATCAGTAGATACCTGAATAATGAACTCAAAAATGTATTAAAACGATATATATTGACATATACTAACAGATATAATTTTAAGAGTCTGGAAATTGCGGAAAAATTATAAATGAGGGGAGAAAAAAATCATGATTACTCTAGAAAAAATCGATATAATCAGAGAAAGGACCGGAGTTTCCTACAAAGAGGCAAAAGAAGCTTTGGAACAAAATGATGGCCAGGTTATAGAGACTATAATATTCATTGAAGAAAAACACGGTAAGACCTGGATGGATACAATGTCTGTAGTAAGGAATGAGATTGTCGAAAAATTAAAAGCTATTATTAAAAAAGGCAATGTATCGCGTATTATTCTAAAAAAAGATGGAGAGGTTCTATTAAACGTCCCTATAACAGCCGGTGCTATAGGGGTAATGTTATATCCTACGGTGTCGTTATTGGGTGTAGCCGCCGCACTGTTCACTAAAGCGACCATAGAAATAGTTAAAGACAGTGGCGAAGTCGTCGATATAAATGAGATGGCCGAAGAAACCTTTTCAGAAATTAAAAACATGGTTAAAAGTAAAAAAGGTTCAGATACAAACGGAACTGAACAACCTGACGATGTTACAACAGATAAAAAAAAACATAGTGAAAATACGGACAACTTAGATGAGGAATATTTCTAAACATAAAGAGTATCTGAAAAAACAATGCAAAATAATTCAACATACCTTGACAAACTCACTACAATTTGCTAAATTAAATCTAAATTGAATAACACATCACAGTGATAAAGAAGAGTAACCGGTTTCATATCAGCGAGTCGGAAATGGTGCAAGCCCGACAACTTATCGGTGAAAGGCACTTTTGAGTGATGTCAATTAAGGTGGGTTTTTAGCCAACTAGGGTGGAACCGCGGAAGATGAGTCTTTCGTCCCTAATTTTTTGAAATTAGGGATGGAAGACTCATTTAATTATGTTTTAATTTCAAAATACCAATGGAGGAAACAAAATGAAAACAGAAACAACAATGGAAAAAATTATTTCTCTAGCCAAATCAAGAGGTTTTATATTCCCGGGTTCGGAAATATACGGTGGACTTGCAAATGCATGGGACTACGGACCCCTCGGGGTGGAATTAAAGAACAACATTAAAAAAGCATGGTGGAAAAAATTTATACAACAAAGTGCATACAACGTTGGACTGGATTCCGCCATCCTGATGAATCCGAAAACATGGGAGGCTTCGGGACACATTAAAGGCTTCAGTGACCCGTTGATGGATTGCAAAGAATGCAAATCCCGTTTCAGGGCAGATAAATTAATAGAGGGATACATGCACGAGCATAACGAGGAAACTGCTGTAGATTCCTGGACTAATGATGAAATGAGACTTTATATAAATGAAAAAAATATTCCCTGTCCTGAATGCGGTGCAAAGGATTTTACCGATATTCGCCAATTTAATTTGATGTTCAAAACTTTTCAAGGGGTGACCGAGGATTCCGGCACGGAGATATATTTAAGACCTGAAACAGCACAGGGAATTTTTTTAAATTTCAAAAATGTTTTGAGAGCATCGAGAAAAAAGGTGCCGTTTGGAATAGGACAAATCGGAAAAGCGTTTAGAAATGAAATTACACCGGGTAATTTTATATTCAGGACAAGAGAGTTTGAACAGATGGAATTGGAATTTTTCTGTAAACCCGGCGAGGATACAAAATGGTTTGATTATTGGAGAAATTTTTGCAAAGAATGGCTGTTGGGTTTAAATTTAAATGAGGAAAATCTCCGCTTTCGTGATCACGGTAAAAAAGAATTGTCACATTATAGTAAGGCGACAACCGATTTTGAATATAGGTTCCCGTTCGGTTGGGGGGAACTCTGGGGCATTTCAAACAGGACGGATTTCGATTTAAAACAACACAGCGAACATTCAGGCGAAAATTTTGTTTATCAGGATCCGGTTACCAACGAGGAGTATGTACCGTATTGTATAGAGCCTTCTGTTGGTGTGGATCGCCTTGTTTTAACATTTTTAATCGATTCCTATGTTGAAGAAATTGTAGACGAAAAAGATACAAGGGTGGTATTGAGGCTCCATCCTACGCTGGCTCCTTTTAAAGCAGCGGTGTTCCCACTCTCTAAAAAGTTAAAGGAAGGGACACTGAAGATATACAAAAAGCTTTCTGAAAATTACATGGTTGATTATGATGATTCAGGCAGTATAGGCAGAAGGTATAGGAGGCATGATGAGATAGGAACACCTTTTTGTATCACCTTTGACTTTGATTCATTGGAAGACAGTTGTGTTACGGTGAGATATAGGGACACTATGGAGCAGGAAAGGATCGCCATTGAACAGTTAGAATGTTACTTAGACGAAAAGCTTAAGTACTAGACTATTTTAAATTACCTGAGGCAAGCCCCGGGTAATTGTTTTTTATGGCCTAATCCAATATATAATCCGAGATTGCTGAAGAAGTACCGGATTATGCCATTGCTATAAAAACCTTATATTTTTGTCAATCTGAAACGTACAGAACGAGTTTGACCCACGAAAGATCTGTATTCAGGAATAATATTTTCGTTATAAAAACTATAGAAAAATAATATTAAATGTGATAAATTATGTATATAATGTAACACATTGGGAAGTAGCATAACACATAAAAGGGGTGATCTTCATAGAACTCTCAAACAGACAAAGAAAAATTATAGAAATCGTACAGGAAAACGAGCCCATTACGAGTAAGCAGATTGCGAAACATCTCAGCGTAACAAGGGCTACATTAAGGCCGGACTTATCAATTTTGACTATGATTGGGTTTTTAGATGCAAGACCCAAAGTCGGGTATTTTTATTCAGGCGAATCAAATATTAATATCTTTGCACAAAAAGTAAAAGGTATAAAGGTGGAAAATATAATGTCACTGCCGATTATCGTAACAGAAAAAACTTCAGTTTACGATGGCATAGTTACATTGTTTTTAGAGGATGTTGGAACTATTTTTGTTGTTTCTGAAGGTTCGCTTGTCGGGGTGGTGTCTCGAAAAGATTTTTTAAAAGGTACCATGGGTGGTATAGATGTTAATAAGGTACCGATAGGAATGATCATGACGAGGAGCCCTAATATAGTTACCGTGTCACCGGAAGATAATGTACTTCAGGCTGCGATGAAAATTATAGATCATGAGGTGGACAGTCTCCCGGTAGTATTAGAAGAAAAGGATGGCGAACAGGAAGTAACTAAAATACTTGGCAGAATATCCAAAAGTAATATCACAAAACTATTTGTAGAATTATGCAAAGACTAGGAGGAGAGAGATGAACAGCACAAGTATTATCATTTATATCATATCTGATTCAATAGGGGAAACAGCAGAAGCAGTTTCTAAAGCAGCCATCAGTCAATTCAATATTGAGAATTATGAAATACGAAGGTTTCCTTATATAAATGAGGAGCAGCAAATTTTGGAGATACTGGATGAGGCCAAAAATGAAAATTCTGCAATAGTGTTTACTATGGTTGTTCCAACATTAAAAGATATATTACTGGACAGAGCGGGCAGGTTAAATATTCCATGCGTCGATATAATGACTCCTGTTTTGGACGCTATGGGAACCGTACTGAAGGTCCCGTCCAAACAGGAACCGGGTTTAATCAGAAGATTGGACGAAAGATATTTTAGAAAAGTAGAAGCAATCGAGTTTGCCGTTAAATATGATGATGGTAGGGACCCAAGGGGATTAAAAAAAGCAGATATAGTGTTAATTGGAATTTCAAGAACATCGAAAACACCGCTCAGTATGTATCTGGCACACAAAAATTTAAGGGTTGCTAATATTCCCCTTGTGCCGGAGGTGTTGCCCCCAAAGGAACTGTTTGAAATCGAACAGAAAAAGATCATAGGGTTAACCACTGACCCGATAAAACTGATCGAAATACGCCGGGAGAGGTTAAAAGCGCTGGGATTAAAGAATGAAGCGAGTTATGCAAGTATGCAAAGAATTTTAGAAGAACTGGATTATGCCGAGGAGATTATGAAAAAGCTGGATTGTCCTGTTATTGATGTTTCATCAAAGGCTGTCGAGGAAAGTGCGGGTATTATTTTGGAAATATTTAAAAATATGGGCTACAAATTTTCCGACAGAGTGTAATGGACGCTATATTTATGGTGCCATGAAAATTGGAGGTGTTGTTATTGGAAAAGTTAGTTTATTCTTTCCGAGAAGGAAGTTTAGAAATGAAATCGCTATTGGGAGGGAAGGGTGCAAACCTATCAGAGATGACCAAAATAGGCCTTCCTGTTCCACCCGGATTTACGGTAACAACAGAAGCGTGCAATCAGTATTATAAGCATAACGGTCAGTTATGGACCGAACTGAAGGAGGAAATCCTGAAGGAATTGAGGGCATTGGAGGTTACCACAAATAAGGAATTTGGTAACAAAACAGACCCCTTGTTGGTTTCTGTCAGATCCGGGGCTGTGGTTTCAATGCCCGGCATGATGGATACCATATTAAATCTGGGATTAAATGACGAATCTGTGAGGGGTGTTGCCAAAGCTACCAACAATGAACGTTTTGCATATGACAGCTATAGGAGATTTATTCAAATGTTCGGAGACGTGGCCCTTGATATAGAAAAATATAAATTTGACACTATTTTTGAAAAGAAGAAAAAAGACAAAAATATTGAAAAAGATACAGACTTAACCGCAGAAGATTTGAAAGATATAACAGGGGAATTTAAAAGGGTCATTAAAAAGGAAACAGGAAAGGATTTTCCTCAAAATGCCGAGGAACAACTCTTTATAGCCGTGGAAGCCGTATTTAAATCATGGGATAATCAAAGGGCCAAAATATATAGAAAATTACATGATATACCGGATGATTTGGGGACGGCTGTGAATATTCAATCTATGGTCTTTGGCAATATGGGAGAAGAGAGCGGGACAGGTGTAGCATTTACAAGAAATCCATCTACGGGCGAAAGAAAACTATTTGGCGAATTCCTGTTAAATGCGCAAGGTGAAGATGTGGTAGCCGGGATCCGTACACCGGAAGAAATACAGGTGTTGAAGGACAAGATGCCGAAAGTATATGAGGAATTTGTAAATGTTACCAAATTGTTGGAGAAACATTATAAGGATATGCAGGATATTGAATTTACAATCGAAAACGAAAAACTCTATATGTTACAGACAAGGACCGGCAAAAGGACTGCTATGGCGGCTGTCAATATAGCGATAGACATGGTTGAGGAGGGTCTTATTACTAAAGAAGAAGCCATATTCAGAGTGGAGCCTACGCAATTGGACCAATTCTTACATCCTACATTCGAAGAAGCCGCACTTAGGAAAGCTGAAGTTATTACAAAAGGGTTACCGGCTTCTTCCGGAGCTGCCACAGGTAAAATTTACTTTACGCCGGAAGATGTAATAAAGGCAAAAGACGAAGGGGAAAAAGCAATTTTAGTTCGTGTGGAAACTTCTCCGGAGGATATAGGAGGGATGATAGCGGCAGAAGGCATACTGACAGCAAAGGGAGGAATGACTTCCCATGCGGCTGTGGTAGCGAGAGGTATGGGCAAATGCTGTGTGGCCGGTGCAAGTGAAATTCGCATTGATAATGTAAATAAAATAATGAAGGTAAGGGATAAAAAATTTAGTGAAGGCGAATACATATCCCTTGACGGCAATGAAGGTGTTGTATATGAAGGCGAAATTAAGACACAAATGCCAAAGCTCCTGGGAAATTTTGCAGTTTTAATGGAATGGGCAGATGAATTTAGAAAATTAAAGATCAGAACAAATGCGGACACACACAAGGATGCGAGGCAGGCATTGGAATTTGGGGCAGAAGGCATCGGCCTTTGCAGGACTGAACATATGTTTTTCGAGAAATCCAGAATTTTTATCGTCAGACAGATGATATTATCAACTACATTAGGTGACAGGGAAAAGGCCCTAGCTAAATTGTTACCTATGCAGAGGGAGGATTTCGTGAGTATATTTAAGGAAATGAAGGAGCTACCGGTTACAGTCAGACTATTAGATCCGCCATTACATGAATTCTTACCTAATGAGGAAGAAGATATAATACAATTGGCTGAAGAAATGGAAATATCGAAGGAAAGATTATTAGACGTAATAAATAATTTACATGAAGTTAATCCTATGTTGGGACATAGAGGTTGTCGTCTGGCTATCACCTATCCTGAAATATATGCTATGCAAACAAGGGCGATATTAGAGGCTGCTATCGACGTCCATCAATCAACGGGACTTAAAATAGTTCCGGAAATAATGGTACCGTTAGTTGGAGAAGTCAGAGAACTTGAGTATGTAAAAGAAATAATAATAAATGTTGCGAGTATGGTATTTGAAGAAAACGATATGAGTATTCCATATCAGGTAGGAACGATGATAGAAATTCCGAGAGCCTGTATCACTGCTGACAAGATTGCTAAAGAAGCAGATTTTTTCTCCTTCGGAACCAATGACTTGACTCAAATGACATTTGGCTTTTCAAGGGACGATGCAGGTAAATTTATCAGGGAGTATGTAGATAAAAATATATTTGAAAAGGATCCTTTCCATAGAATAGACAGGGAGGGTGTTGGCGAGTTGATGCAAATGGCCGTAGATCTAGGAAAAACAGCAAAACCGGATATTCAGTTGGGCATTTGTGGCGAACATGGCGGTGAACCAAATTCAATAGAATTTTGTCATCTATTGGGCTTAGACTATGTTTCATGTTCACCGTATCGCGTACCTATTGCAAAATTGGCCGCTGCGCAGGCATCACTGCGCTATCCTCGTTAGTTGGCAATGTTCTACGATTAATAGGGGACATATACACGAAAAAAATAGATATACTGTAAAGGTTGGCGATTTGGTTCACCCGAAAAATTACCTCCTTTAACGGTGGTATAAAAATTATTATGGCCGGGATATGGTGCACTTATATTATAAGGGGACTGTATCCCGGTTTTTTAAATATTACACGAATCTATCGAGGGGTATGTTATGATGAACAGTGAAACCAGGGGGATGGGATTAGATGAATTACCCCGGCGTCACAAACTATATCAGGGTGGGGATGCGGATATATTTGTCTTATTGAATTAACGGAAATTATGCTATAATGAGTACAGTTATCAAACATTATTAGCGTTTTATAAATGGGGGACTAAACATGTATAGTCTGAGCGAACTGGAAGCAATTGTACAAAGGTGCAATAGATGTCCATTATCAAAAACCAGAACTAATGCGGTGTTTGGTGAAGGAAGCAAAGAAAACATTATCATGTTTATCGGAGAAGGTCCCGGATATCACGAGGATAAACAGGGCAGGCCTTTTGTAGGAAAAGCGGGAATATTATTTGATAAAATGCTGGCAGCTATCAATTTGACAAGGGCAGATGTATATATAACCAACATAGTTAAATGCAGACCTCCAAATAACAGAAATCCCTTAGAGGGGGAAAGTGAAAAGTGTATTGATTTTTTAAGATGGCAGGTAAAAATAGTGGATCCGGACATTATAATATGCTTGGGTGCTGTTGCGGCGAGAAATATAATTGAAAAAGACTTTAAGATTACAGAGAACAGAGGCATTTGGTATAAAAGGGGTAAATTTAATATAATGGCAACCTACCATCCGGCGGCAATTTTACGAGATAGTAATAAAAAAAGAGATGCCTGGGAGGATTTTAAATCGATAAGGGATATGTACATTGAATTATCCCAAAAATCCATGGAATAATCCTATAAAATTTAATTAAGAAGCGGGGCGCTATCCGTATTTTCAGGACAGGGCCTTGTTTTATTATTATTAACAAATCAGAATAGCACAGAATATGTTATAATAAATTCTAATAGTAAAACCGGGAATAATTTGTGCGGGTAATTGTACAGAAAAAAGGGGGAAAAGTTATGATTATAGGTACCATAAAAGAGAGAAAACAACATGAATATAGAGTTGGTATAACACCGGATAATGCTGCTGCGTATACTGCTGCAGGGCATTCCGTTTATGTTGAGACCGGTGCGGGGGACGGTGCAGGTTTCCCCGATGCGGATTATGTTGAGGCCGGGGCTAAAATACTGCCCACCATGGAAGAGGTATACGCTTCGATCGATATGATGGTAAAGGTGAAAGAACCGCTACCGGAAGAGTATAAACTTTTACGCCCGGGACTTATCCTTTATGCATACCTTCACTTGGCAGCGGATAAGCAACAGGCTGAAGCATTGGCAAAATCGAGAACGAGTGCAATCGCTTATGAAACCATGGTCGACAATGGCGGTTTGCCCTGTTTACGTCCGATGTCAGAGATTGCGGGACGCTTGTCTATCCAGGAAGGTGCAAAATATATTGAAAGTTCCTATGGTGGCCGTGGTATCTTGTTAGGTGGCGTTCCCGGTGTTGAACGCGGGGAGGTCGTTATTGTCGGTGGCGGAATTGCCGGCACATATGCGGCTAAGGCCTCTATTGGCATGGGTGCGCAAGTGACCGTGCTTGATATCAATCTCGCCAGGCTTCAATACCTTGATGACATTTTCGGAACAGGTGTCACCACACTCTATGCCTCGGAACGTAATATCCGCAGGGCTGTATCGAAAGCTGATCTAGTGGTTGGCACGGTACTTGTTCCCGGTAATGTTACACCAAAGGTCATTCGGCGTGAACATTTGAAATTTATGAAAAGCGGTGCGGTTATTGTTGACGTATCCATTGACCAAGGTGGTTGTTGTGAAACCTCAAAAATAACTTTTCATGATGATCCTGTTTTCATAGAGGAGGGCGTTGTTCATTATTGTGTCGGTAATATGCCCGGTGCGGTTCCCAGGACATCCACGGTAGCACTTACTAATGCTACCCTGGCTTATGGTTTGCAGATAGCTAATCTAGGATTTAAGGAAGCAGCAAAGAAAAATAAGGTTATCGCTACAGGTGTAAATTACTATAATGGCATGTGTACAAATATGAATGTGGCGAAGTCGTTGAATGTTGAATACCGTGACTTAATGAGTTTAATCTAAATAAATATAATAATTTACCGGGGGCGGCCCCTACCCCCGCTTCCCCAGTACTTTTATGGGGCTAAAGGTTGATTGCAGGTACGTTTGTTGCTATAGGGCACCTGAAGGCGGAATCCGCAGAATGTGAGATGTTTATGTTAGCGGTATGGGGGTGGTGCTGACCGAATTATCCTTCAAATCCACATACAATGACCCATCCGTGGCCAACGAAGCTAAAAATACGCTGGATATGTTGTTTATTCCCTGTTCCTTTAGTTTATTTTCTAGCCAGTCACGAGTGAGGTTATTATTTCGCAGATTTTCCGATATTATTTTCCCATTATTGACGATGACAGAGGGAAGGCCTTCGTATTGAGTTGGAACATTAACATCACCAGGTGTAAGGGGCCTGTGTTGAGACTTTTTGAGTACACTTATCTTGCCATCGATTTCCAACACAGCGAACTCCACCTCGCTCAGATTATAAATACCTTTGTTCCTCAAGGCTGCCAGTACTTCGGCAATATTATAGTGCATTTTTGTGATGTTTTTTTCTATTATTTTACCATTCTCAATAAAAACCACCGGTTTACCTTCGAGTAACTTACGAGCTGAGCGGCTTTTGATTGCGGTTCTATCGGCCAGTAAATCCAAGGCGATGATTGCCATGGGCGCCAGAAGAACTTCCGGATTTTGCTTCGGATCAGCGATATAGCTTGAAAGCAAGCCACCTATCATGTTCACCGTTAAGAAATCGAAATAGTTTAATTGTGAAATGGATTTACGCCCGGTGAGACGCAGAAGAACAAGAGCGAGAATAAAAGATTCAATAGAACGTTTCAATGCTGACAATATAACAACCTCCTTCCCTCGTTGATCCTGTTTCACCCGTTTTAATATAGGCCCTCAAAAAACATCTCCCTCTTTTCATCCTTTTCCTCCATTCTCGGGTTTGAATTTTATGAAGATACAATGGAAGCTGTAACTGAGATTGACCTCATTTCTTCCGATACTGCTACCGTGATTTTCTTGTTGAACTGTTGAAACTTGCCTCAGCAATAAGGTCTTCGACGTCCTCTTTAGCCCTTGCTATCATGAAACGGGCCTTTTCAATTAGCTCCGCCCCCTCCGATGCGGTGTTTCCGACCACGTTTAGAATTTTTTGTCTAAAATTGGGCAGGAGCATCCCCAAAAGCGCAACCGTTCCAATTCCATATAAAATCCCATTCCTCTGATCCTTCGTAGGTACATTAATCCATTCTTGTATAGCCCCTCCGCTGCGATTTCTGACTATCTGGCCGGGATGATGTGTCGCGTATTTCCCTTCT
The DNA here is from genome assembly GCA_012519835.1 of Clostridiales bacterium. Classification (GTDB taxonomy): domain Bacteria; phylum Bacillota; class Clostridia; order Peptostreptococcales; family Natronincolaceae; genus JAAZJW01. The sequence continues at coordinate 52,460 of JAAYPJ010000018.1, forward strand.
GACAAGGTACCTGTTACATTTTTGATATAGGGGCTCCTACCTTGTTGGATCCCTTCATGTATTGGTTCGTTGATCTCCTCCTGATAAACATCAAATATCTGATCATATTTTTGACTTGTACGGAGTTCATTTATTATTTCATTTTTAATTTCGTCCTTAAGAATTTGCGTAAAAATAGCAATATCATTTTCTGGGGGTTTATTATGATACAAGATGCTTCATCCTTTCCTGTAGTCCGTGTTTTTATAAATATTTCGTTTGGTCAAATCCCTCTACTTAGTAATCTACCTTAGTGTAAAAAATTATTCATATCTGCTATAAAAAGTAATAATATTTTTGGTCACAGATAAACAGTATAAAAATTTTAAGATTTACCATAATAAGCATAGGTAATGTAACTTTTAAATAGAGGAGGCTTTTTAATGAAAAATCCTTATACAAAACAAGCCCTTGCTGAAGATGTTAAAAGGGAAGTACTCGCGGAATTAAACCGGATCAGATTCCAAGAACAAAATTTTATTGACAGTATTAAAAGGGAGGTGCTTATGGAACTGGGCCAAAATCACCATGGACAATCAGCTTTTTCAAACAGAGATTTAGTTGAAGCAGTTAAAAAAGAGGTCCTGGCCAGTATTCAGGGCGGGCGACAACAATCTTATGTTTACGGTGGTTCCCATGATTTTAGCAGGGATCAGACTAGTTCCATCGAAGGGGAGGCGTTTACACAAACGAGGGGTGGAAGGGAAAATCAAGAAGAACCGCATGAGTCTGAACAAGGTGAAATGTCGGAACAGCACTATGGCAGACTTGACCCAAATTTAGTTCAGGCAGTAAAAAATAGTGTTATAGCCGAGATGAATTTGCATAGCTATAGATGATTTATGACAAAGGAGGAATTCTATTGTACTCAAATGAAGGGGCTCTAATCCAAGATGTAAAGAGGGAAGTACTGGCGGAATTACGGGATGGAGGGAATACCAATGTTCCCCGTCCTATCAGTCATCCTAACAATTCGGATCATATGGTTCAATGGCAAAGGGATGACTATGATCCCTTTGCCTCGAACCAAATGTACCAGACTATAAAAGAAAGTGTCAAAAATGAAATTTTAGCTGAAGCTGAAATGCAACAGGCCGATCGTTTAGCTCAAATGCACGGCGTAGATCGGGCTTTATCGGACCAAAGACTTCAACGAATGATAGACGCTCGTTACCGAACAATTGATAATATGAAGGAAGATATAAAAAAGGAACTTCAGACATTCCGTAAAATGGAAGCCCAAAGATCCGGTGATCCCCATGTAAGGGACATAGCCGGTACCCTGGCCAGGGAAGGCCAAAGACAAGGACTTTCCCTTGAACAAGTGATTGCAGGATTAGATCAAAAAACCGGCACGGGAACGGGTATAACAGGAAGATTTTCAAACATGATAAACACCGGACAGCGGAAGGGTTTTCTATATGGGGTGGGAGGCACCATACTGTTTAATTTCCTTTGGCCCATGATTCAAAACAACATGCGTTCCATTGCGGTGCGTTCCATGGAAGAAGGTATGTCTATGGTTGATCGGGCCAAAACTGCTGTAAGTGGCCAAAATCAACAGAACACGTCCACATCCACAGGTTTTGTAAATGTTGATCCCGGATCTGCATCTCAAGAGAACCAGTTCCAGGATGGAGATAATATGGAACAATGAGGGCACCGAATGATATAGATTTTCACTTGATACCGGGGCGGCTGAGGATAGGTGTTCCAAATTTATTAAATAATCAGGGACTTGCTGATTCGGTGGCCAGCCGCCTCTCACAATACCCCGGGGTTAAGGTAAGCTATGCAAATCCTGTTACAGGAAGGATTTTGGTTAAATTTGATCACCACAGAACAGATTTAGGGCGTTTATTATCATTAATATTCAGTGCCGATGGCAAAACCCCGCCAAAAGGCACTGTCCATTTACAGGGTAAAACCGTAGACAGGCGCTCCCCGACGCAACCTGCTGGGGCAAACACACAGGCGTCTCCTAACAGGCCATCGATACCTTGGCACGTTCTGGACAGTTCAAGGGTCCTTGCACTTACTCAAAGTTCTCTGAAAACAGGTTTATCCCGTCATACAGCGGAGGAACGTTTAAAAATTTTTGGCCCCAACGAATTAGGGGGGGAATCGGAAAATCCCTTCTGGCGGATTATCACGGAATCCTTAAAAGGTTTTATGACAAAACTCCTGCTGGTTGCGGGAGGTGTCTCCCTATTAGTCGGGGAAACAACAGATGCGGCGGTTATTGGTGCAATTGTTGTAATACAGGCAGTTGTAGAGGCTGCTCAGGGCTATCGGGCGGAAAAATCCCTGGATAAATTGAAGCAACTTTCTGACCCGCTTACCACTGTGTTAAGGGGGGGCGAGATTAAAAAAATCGCCAGCAGAGAACTGGTACCGGGAGATATTCTCCGTTTGAGCGCCGGGGACATGGTACCTGCAGACGCTAAGATAGCTTCAGCATCAAACTTATTGACTAATGAGGCCTGTCTGACGGGTGAATCAATTCCCGTGGCAAAGGACAGCCATATAAAAAGTGATTTTCGGACCCCAATCTCTGATCAATCCAATATGCTTTTTACAGGGACCGGTGTTATAGGGGGCCAGGTGACAGCCATAGTAGTGAACACCGGAATGCAGACTGAGCTTGGTAGGATTGCTTTGCTCTTAGGGGATGTCAAAAGCGGGAGGACGAATCTTCAGAGACAATTAGATTGTCTTGGTAAAAAAATCACCCAATTGGTGGCCGCATCTGTGGGCACAATTGCCATTATTCATCTGTTAAGGGGCCGTTCCATCTGGGAAGTTCTTCGTACAGGCATCAGCCTTGCAGTTGGTGCTGTGCCCGAAGGATTGCCTGCAGTGTTGACTGTAGCCTTGTCCACCGGAGTGCAAAGAATGGTAAAGCGTAATGCTATAGTAAGACACCTACCTGCTGTGGAGACCTTAGGTTCTACCACCGTAATCTGTTCGGATAAAACGGGGACTTTAACAAAAAATGAAATGACAGTAAAAGAAATGTATGTTGGCAACGCTTGTTTTGAAATTACCGGGGATGGCTATAAACCGGAAGGTGGAATATTTCATAAGGGACAAAACAATCCGGAAAACGGCAACTTGTTAGTGGAGGAGACCCTAAAAGCGGCATCTTTGTGTAATAATGCGGAGTTAAGACTTAACCCAAGAGGAAAATGGACAGTAATAGGGGACCCTACGGAGGGAGCCCTTCTTACTGCAGCAGCAAAAGCGGGTTTGTGGTGGCAAGACCTCAAAAACGAATTCCGTCGTCATCGAGAAGTGGCCTTTGATAGCAAACGTCGCACAATGACGGTAGTATGCCGGGAACCTGAAGGCGGATATGCCGTTTATGTAAAGGGCGCCCCGGATGCGGTGATAAATTATTGTTCCTCCGTAATCGATGGTACTGAAGAACAACCCTTAGACCCGGAAATTTGCGGCAGGATTTTGGCTGTTAATGACGAAATGGCAAGCAAGGCTCTTCGTGTTCTGGCAGTAGCCCATAAAAAACTGCCTCCCTCCACGGATTTAAATAAGGTGGATCTGGATTCAGGACTCATCTTTTACGGCTTGATTGGTATGTTAGATAGCCCTAGGGAGGGCGTGAGGGAAGCGATTCAGAAATGTTACGCCGCCGGCATTAAAGTTATCATGATCACGGGGGACCATAAAAAGACGGCAGAAGCAATTGCCACAAAATTGGGCATCTCCGAGCAGGGAAGGAGTATTACCGGTAAGGAATTGGAACAAATCCCCGATGAAGAGTTTGCAAAGCAAGTGGGAAATATTGTTGTTTGTTCCCGAACCACACCTGATCAAAAACTCAGAATTGTCCGTGCCCTGAAAAGTTGCGGACAAATTGTAGCCATGACAGGTGACGGGGTTAATGATGCCCCTGCCGTTAAAGAAGCCAATATCGGGATTGCCATGGGAGTTTCGGGGACGGATGTAACAAAAGAGGTTGCTGATATTACATTGAGCGATGATAATTTCGTAACCATCGTTAACGGTATTGAAGAGGGAAGAACAGTGAGCACGAATCTATCTAAATCTGTACGCTACATTCTTTCCGGCAGTGTTTGTCAACTCATAACAGTATTTACCACTGCGGCGTTAGGATTGCCCACACCCTTGCTGCCTTCACAGATTCTTTGGGTAAACCTTGTTACCGAAAGCCTTCCTGCCATGTCACTTTTGGCGGATCCTCCGGAGAAAAATTGTATGGGGCAACCCCCTATTAATGCTGAGGGGAGATTTTTGCCGGACAAAGGGAAAACAATATTACGAAAGGGCGTACTTTTTGGTCTCAATACCTTCAGCCTTTTCGCTTCCGGTCTAGTCCTGGGGAAATGGTCGTTGAATAAGGCCCGAACCATGGCCTTTTCACAAATGGTGGTTAACAGGGTGTTTAATTTGGTAAACGAACAAAAGACAAGAAGTACCAGCGCTCCTGATGTCGGGGGAAATCCACTTACCTTGCCCGCAGTCGCTGCAACAGTTTCCATGCTTGCAGCCACAATGTATTTACCTTTTATGGGACCCCTGTTTTCTACGGTACCCATAGGCCTAGAAGATTGGGCTCTTCTTATCGCTAATGCTTTTGTAACCGGTAAGGTTGATTTTTTCCTAGGGGCCGGGAGCAAGGAAAACCAAAACTTCAGGGCCATGCCCTTACCCGGCATAAATCAAGGGTGTCTCCCGAGTGGACAAAATTGATAAATATTTGTATTGGAGGGAAAAATGAACCGGGCCACATATAAAAACGTTAAGGGGAAAATGGCCAAGGCCTTAACCCTTATTAAAGAAGCCCTGGATATAAGTATATCCATGCTCAGAACCAACCAAGAAAATAATATTGCAATGCTTTGGGAGGAATTTATGAGGGAGATTATACTTTATATCAGACATAAATCAAGAGAAACAGGGATAAATTTCAGCAACTACATTTCAATGAGAAGAATCTTTTTTAAATAAATCAGGGAAGCATAGGGACAAAGTCGATGCTTCCCTTTCTAATTCAAATAATTAAAAACCTTCGGGATGGGTATAAATAAATTGCAAACGATAAAGGTTATGTGACAAGAAAGTATGTTCAATAAAAGAGGATTTTTTGAACTTTGAACGTATTATAATAAGAGGGCATTTAATCAATAATAAAGCATAATATAAACATTATTAAATAGCTATAATATAATAGAGAGGTTGGGGCCAATGGATTTGTCTATCAGGAATATTACAGAACAGGCAGAGGAATCTGTACTATCCCCTTTTGCCCAACTTAGTAAAAATACCAAGGGAAGAGCAAACCCTGAGCAGGAATGTGATATTCGTACAGCATACCAGAGGGACAGGGACAGGATAATTCATTGTCAATCCTTCAGAAGTTTAAAGGGAAAGACTCAGGTGTTTATTGTAAATGATTATCTCTTTAGGACGAGGTTGACCCATACATTAGAAGTTAACCAGATTGCCCGTACCGTGGCAAGAGCACTAAAATTAAACGAGGACCTGACAGAGGCCATAGCCATAGGACACGATCTCGGACATACGTGTTTCGGCCATGTGGGAGAATATGTGCTTAACAAGATAAATGGCAGGTTTAAACATAATGAGCAGAGCCTTAGGGTGGTAGATGTTTTAGAACGCGATAGAAGGGGGCTAAATTTGACGTTCGAGGTGAGGGATGGGATATTAAATCATACAGGACCTGACAAACCTGAAACACTGGAGGGGAAGCTTATAAGGCTGGTGGACCGCATAACTTATTTATGTCATGATGTCCAGGATAGTATAAATGCGGGTGTTTTCAAAATGGAGGATTTGCCGCCCATCGTATCGGAAAGATTGGGGAAAAGCCATAGCGAAAGGATTAACACATTTGTGGTTGATATGATAAATGTAACAAGAGATAAATTAAAAGATGAAATTGATGTTGACATTTATCAAAGTGAAAAAATTTCGGAAGCAATGAATATTTTGAGGGATTTCATGTTTAAAAACGTTTACTATGGGAAAGTATGTTCACAGGAGAAAAAGAAGGCGGAATTTATTGTAGAATCCTTATATACTTATTTTATAAATCATCCTGAAGAGATACCTTTAAAATATTATAACAGCATAAATGGGGAAAGTTTAGAAAGAAGCACAACCGACTTTATTGCGTCGTGTACAGATTCTTATGCTATCCAACTCTTTCATGACAAATTTATACCTTAATAACAAATATTTAGGCCTGCAAGGTAAATATTTTCAGTTATATTTTTTGGAGTTAAAGAAGGAATTAACAGTGTTAACGTCGAATGAGATATACCATATGTATATGTGAAGATGACAGAAACTACGACATTTAACAAATCATGTTGTAATAGAAATAGAGATAAAAAAACAAGAGGAAACATGGGGTATGGGTATTAATGGGTGATTGTAATGGGAAACTTTCTTTCCGAAGAGTTAATTAATGAAATAAAGGATGCAAATGAAATAATAGACGTAATTTCTCAATATATACAAGTTAAAAAGGTGGGTTCTTCTTATAAAGCATTGTGCCCTTTTCATAACGAAAAAACCCCCTCTTTTATTATTAATCAAGAAAAACAAATCTATAAATGTTTTGGATGCGGTGAAGGTGGGGATGTAATCAGTTTTATTATGAAAATGGAAAATTTGGATTTTATAGAATCTGTTAAATTGTTGGCCGGAAGGGCCAATATTGAAATTAATAGAACAGAATCATTGGAAAATATAAAAAGGCGACTCAAAGAAAAGAGCCTCTATTATGAAATCAACAGAAAAGCGGGGTTATATTTTTATGACAATTTGACTAAGCAGCCCAATCCTGCCCTAAAATATCTATCAGAGAGGGGAATTACTTCCAAAACATTGACAAGCTTTGGATTAGGTTATTCTATGGACAGCTGGGATAATTTAATGTTATATTTGCAAAAGGAGGGATATAATTTAGACGATATTCAAAAGTGTGGGTTAATACGTTCAAACAAATCGGACGGGTATTATGATTATTTCCGTAACAGGATAATGTTTCCGATATTTAATACAAAGGGGGATGTAACAGGATTTGGCGGAAGGGTAATCGACGACTCCATGCCCAAGTATCTGAATTCACCGGAAACATTAGTGTTTAACAAGAGTAATATACTTTATGGTTTGAATTTTGCTCGTAAAAATATCAGAAATGGGCAAATAATATTGGTTGAGGGATATATGGACGTTATAGCCTTGCACCAAGCAGATTTTAAAAATGCTGTGGCTTCCTTAGGTACTTCTTTAACCGAGTATCAAGGCCGACTGCTCAAAAAATATTGTGATGAAATTATAATATGTTTTGATGGTGACGAGGCGGGGACAAAAGCAACTATGAGAAACCTGGATATATTAAGTAAGGTGGATTGTCGATTCAGGATTATGGTTCTTCCGGATGATAGGGACCCGGACGATTTTATAAAACTTTATGGCAGGGATGAATTTCAGGAACATATCGACAAATCAATGAGTCTAATAGATTATAAGATATTTTTGACAAAAAACAAATATCCCGGGAATACTATAGAGGATAGAGTCGGACTGGCGAAAGAGGTATCGAACATTATAAAGGACATAAAAAGTCCGGTAGAAAGGGAAGCCTATATTGAAAAGATTGCAAATGAAACCGGCATTTCAAAGGAATCTATCAGGTTGGAGGTATTAGATAAGGTTAAGAGCACATTTGTTTATAAAAACAATCTTAAACGCGGTTCAGATTATAAGAGAAGTAACAATTATATAGAAATGGTACCGTTAGCTGAACAAAAGGGCCATATTATTGCAGAAAAACAGCTAATTAAGTTTATGATTACCGATAATAAATTGATAAAACATATATTAAACAACGTTTCGGCAGAGGATTTTTCAGTAACGGAACACCAAGAAATAGTGGCATATTTGGCTTCAAATATGGATAACATGAAGGATAAGGAGATAGAAAATCTTTTTCCGCATTTGGAGGAAAATATTAATAAAATATTATCAACCGATATTGAATATATTGATTTGAATAATACATTGGATAAATATATTGTAAATTTGAAAAAATATAAATTACTTTATAATATAAGGATATTGGAGGAAGAACAGCATAATATTGTTAATAGCTCAAATTTAACTGAGGAAGAGGTTGAAAGCAAGTTGTTGGATATAGGAATAAAAATAATGAAAAAGAATGCACAAATACAGAAGCTAAAAAGCTCGATGAAGGGAGGGTAACAGCATTGAGTAACATAAAGGATGTAAGAGATATAAAAAAGGAAAATATCAGAAAACTGGTGGAAAAGGGCAAAAAGAAAGGCGAAATCACTTATATAGAAATTATGGATGCTTTAGAAGAAATTGAATTGGATAAAGATCAAATAGATGAAATATATGATAATTTTGCTAATATGGGTATAGATATTGTAGGCGGTAAGGAAGATGATAGTGAGGAAGACGATGATGAAAAAATAGATAAAACAGAAGAAGAGCCTGTTGAGGATGATGCGAACCTGCTAAAAGGGGTTAACGTAGATGATCCGGTTAGAATGTATTTGAAGGAAATTGGGAAGGTCGCTTTGCTGACAGCAGAGGAGGAAGTTGATTTAGCAAAAAAAATGACCGAAGGCGACGAACAGGCCAAAAAGAAATTGGTTGAGGCAAATCTGAGGTTGGTTGTAAGCATTGCAAAAAGGTATGTGGGCAGGGGAATGTTGTTTTTAGATTTGATACAAGAGGGAAATTTAGGGCTCATTAAAGCCGTAGAAAAATTTGACTATACAAAAGGATTTAAATTCAGCACCTATGCTACCTGGTGGATACGTCAGGCAATTACGAGGGCAATAGCGGATCAAGCCCGTACAATCAGGATTCCGGTCCATATGGTGGAGACAATCAACAAATTGATTCGTGTGTCCAGGCAATTGTTACAGGAGCTGGGAAGGGATCCAAAACCTGAAGAGATAGCCATAGAGATGGATTTTTCCGAAGAAAAGGTACGTGAAATCCTAAAAATTGCTCAGGAACCTGTTTCCCTTGAAACACCCATTGGTGAAGAAGAAGACAGCCATTTGGGAGATTTTATCCCTGACGATGATGCGCCGGCACCGGCAGAGGCAGCGGCATTTTCATTACTAAAGGAACAACTGATAGAGGTGTTGGATACACTGACACCCAGGGAGCAGAAAGTACTGAGGTTACGTTTTGGGCTCGACGATGGCAGAGCCAGAACCCTGGAAGAAGTGGGCAAAAAGTTTGAAGTAACAAGGGAACGGATAAGACAGATTGAGGCTAAAGCATTGAGGAAACTCAGACACCCAAGCAGGAGTAAGAAACTGAAGGATTACTTGGAATAAAAATTTATCCGATGCTGTTGCATTGATATTTTCTTAAATAGTAAAAGATAGATTCGCGAAATGCGAATCTATTTTTAATAATCTGGCAATAAAAATACTGTACAATAATATAAACGTATTTGGATATTCGGTTAACGTTTTCTGCGGATATAATTAATTTTGTTTTGAAGTTCTTCATCAGACTCCTGCCTGTCTAGTTGGTCCTGTAAAATATGCATTACCTGGTCGGCTTCCTCTTCCCATTCCTGGGTTGTACCTCCCCAGGTAAAGCCTATCATTTCCCTTGGGGGTGTAACCTTTTTAGGTCTTTTTTCAGTATTTGGCATGGGTTATCTCCTTTTTTGTTGTCATTGCCATGAAAACCGTAGGGGTGGACGACTCTGTCCACCCTGGGCAGACAGAGTCGTCTGCCCCTGCCGGAGAATAACATTTTTATTTCTGTTTTTTCACGGCAATTTGATATTATATATAGTTTGAGGAAATTAGTTTTAAAATATTACGGTATATTTTACAAGAACAGACCGGGAGGTGAATCTGAAGTTGGGTATAAAATTAACTGCCAGGTTGCAAAAAATAGCGGATCAGGTTACAGCGGGCCATAGCGTTGCAGACATAGGAACAGATCATGGATATATTCCAATATATCTGTTAAAAAACAAAATAAGTCCTTTTGCAATAGCAGGAGACATAAATGAGTCTCCCCTAAAATGTGCCGAAGACAATATTGCGGACAACAATCTTCTAGATAGTATAGAAACCAGGTTAGGGAGCGGACTTTCAATCTTAAAACCGAAAGAGGTAGACACCGCTATTATCGCGGGTATGGGTGGGCTATTAATCAGTGAATTGTTGGATAATTCGAAAGAGATAGCGCAAAACCTTAAGACCTTAATACTTCAACCCATGCAGGCCCGGCCGGAATTAAGAAAATACCTGGTAAGCAATAATTTTGTTATAGAAAAAGATATACTGGTCAAAGAAGACCGTCACATTTACGAAATTATAGTGGCCAAACCGGGAGAACAGGAAGTATCGGACCCGATTTATTATGAAATTGGATTCCATATAAACAGCAATCCGAAACCGTTGGCTATAGAGTTTATTGATAGAAAAATAAAAATAACAAAGGAAATTATACAGAATATCAGCGAAAATGCTTCGGAATCTTCGATTAAAAAGTTAAAAGAAATGAACAGTAAATTAAAAAGACTTGAGGAGGTGCGTTTATGCCTGTAACGGTAAAATCAATAACCGATATCATAGAAGACCTAGCCCCTTTAAACTATGCATGTAAATGGGACAACGTCGGGCTGCAGTTAGGATACGGGGAAGATATTGTAAACAGAATTTTGACAACATTAGAAATAACGGATGCTATTTTAAATGAAGCAATAGAAAAGGACGTTGATATGATTGTCACCCATCATCCGTTGATTTTCTCCCCGCTAAAGAGTATCACAAAAGATGATATAAAAGGAAAAATTATTTATAAAGCAATTCAAAACAATATAGCTGTTTATGCTGCGCATACGAACATGGATATTGCACCGGGCGGGCTGAATGATTATATTGCAGCACAACTGGACATGCAAAATACCGAAGTTCTGGATATAGCGGAAAGAATCCCATATTATAAACTTGTGGTTTTTGTGCCCTTGGGCCATGAAGAAAAAGTTGCGGAGGCTATCAGTGCTGCAGGTGCCGGACATATAGGTAATTATAGCCATTGTACCTTTAGAACCGGCGGTGTAGGCACATTTAAACCGTTGGAAGGCACAAATCCTTTTATAGGTGTGCAAGGGCGATTAGAGCAGGTAGAAGAGGTTAGACTGGAAACCATAGTTCCTGAAGAAAAGCTTGCAAGAACAACACAAGCCATGATAAAATCACATCCATACGAGGAAGTAGCCTATGATATTTATCCACTGATGAACGAAGGACGGGCTATAGGTGTCGGCAGATTTGGAGAATTAGACGAACCGAAAATTTTAAAGGATTTAGCGGAAGAAATTAAACGTCGGATGGATATACAGTATGTCAGAATAGCGGGAAGCCCGGAGACGATTATTGAAAAGGTGGCTGTTATCAACGGAAGCGGTGCGGATTTGATTCAAACAGCACTGCATAAAGGGTGTCAATGCGTGATTACCGGGGATGTAAAGTATCACGATGCCCAAGATGCTGTCTCCCAAGCAATAAATGTGATAGATATTGGGCATTATCATAGTGAAAAGATTTTTGCACATTTTATGGCGGTATATCTGAAAGAAAAAATAAACGAAAGGGGACTTGACATAGATATAATGGAATCGTCTACAAACATAGACCCGTTTCAAATTATATAACATCAGGTGTCATTGCCATGAAAACACCATATTTTTGTTATCCCGAGACGGGCAGAACAGGTTTGACCTTCGAGGGATCTTTTGCGGCATTACAGGTTTTCGATTTACGGTACAGCAGAATAATTCAAAATCCGGTGTAGGGCGACCTATAATCGCCCTGAAGTGATTATCAACAGAGAACTTAAAAACGAAAAGGGTGATAAATTTGACAGAAGCAATAATGTATACGGACGGAGGGGCTAGGAATAATCCCGGTATGGCGGGGATAGGCATAGTTATAGAAGATAAAGATGGAAATACAATAAAAGAGATCAGTCAATATATAGGGGAGCAAACAAACAATGTAGCCGAATATAAAGCCTTCAGCCGCGGGTTGGAAGCAGCGTTGGATTTAGGAATAAAAAAAATTACTTGCTATTTAGATAGCCAGCTGATAGTAAAGCAAGTTAAAGGAGAATACAAAGTAAAAAACGAGCGGATTATCCCCATGCATAACATGATTATGCCTTTAATCAAAAAATTTGACAGCTTTGAAATTGTACATGTAAAAAGGGAACTAAATAAAAGAGCCGATAAGTTGGTTAATGAAGCAATAGATAATCAATGAAATAAACACCTGTATTTTTTGCATGATTAAAACGAAAGCCGGACATTTTTGTTATCCGACTTCTACACCTAATTTTTATATATCTAATTCTTACATACCTGATTACCCAGTTTTTTACTTTTGACATTTAACGAAAAACATGATAAAATATAAATCTGATGAAAAAGATAATATAGTGAGTAAGCCAGATGATCGCGTGTTATCAACACGAGGAAAGTCCGGGCTCCACAGGGTAGGGCGCTGGATAACACCCAGTAGGGGCAACCCTAAGGATAGTGCAACAGAGAGAGACCGCCCGACATTCAATTTTAACATTCTATTAAAAAATGGGTTGTTAAAATTGAATGTCGGGTAAGGCTGGAAAGGTGAGGTAAGAGCTCACCAGGGATTAGGCGACTAATCTGCTATGTAAACCCCGTCCGGAGCAAGACCAAGCAGGGATAAAAAAGGCGGCTACCCGTCGCTTCCCGTAGGTAGGTCGCTTGAGCCGATTGGTAACAATCGGTCTAGATAGATGATCATCAAAAACAGAACCCGGCTTATAGGCTTAGTCACTTATTTAAAAATCAACATTTTTTGTTGGTTTTTTTATTTTTTGTTATCGGATTACAGCACATCGGTTTGCGGTAAACTGTATATTTGGAAACACCTTTTATAATTTTAAATTCCTTTTAGATAAAAATTATCGGGTTCATTTGTTTATATGCAGCTGAGGTAGGTGAAAAGTGCCGGATGAATTAAAGTTGTTTTTATGTTATTATTAATCAACAATGGATATATACCTTAAAAGGGAATACAACAAATCAGAAAACGGGGTGGTTTTATGTTGGAGGAATTCAAGAAATTTGCATTGAAAGGAAATGTACTGGATTTAGCGGTAGGTGTTATTATAGGAGGGGCCTTCGGTAAGATTGTGACGTCCTTGGTAAACGACGTCATTATGCCTATTATAGGACTTATAGTAGGGAAGGTCAATTTTACCGCACTCGAGTATGTTATAAGCACCAAGGGAAATGAGCCGATAATAGTAAGATACGGAGAATTTATACAATCTGCAATCGACTTTCTGATTATTGCATTTTCAATATTCATGTTTATAAAATTTATCGGCTCCTTCAAGAAAAAAGAGTTAGAAGTTCCTGAGAAGCCACCGGAACCGACAAAGGAAGAGCTTTTACTTGGGGAAATAAGGGACATTTTAAAACAAGGCAAGGAAGCCTAATGTTAATTTTAAGTTACCTTTAATTGTTTGCGTCTGACTATGTATAATCAATTATTATAGGAAACAATAATTTTGAAAACCTAGGGGGTTGTGGCTATGGCCAAAAAGATTTTGTTAATTACTATACTTATTGCGTTGATTATTAATGTTGTTGCATGTGTAACAGACACAGACAACAAAGATACCTCACGGGACGAAAATAATAGTAACATTGCAGAAAAGAAAAATGGTAAAAAAGACAGTGAAAAGAACAATACCGAAATAGAGTATGAGTTGACGGAAGAAGGTATAATAAAACCGGAATTTGCTGAGATGATAATTGGGGAAATTTCAAATGAATTGATCGAGGCGATAAGCATTAAGGATTTCGAAACAGTATCGGAATTTGTCCATCCCGTCAAGGGTGTGAGATTTACACCATACACTTATGTTTCATTGGACAATGATATTGTTTTTAACCGGGTGGAGATAGAAAATTTTTTCGCTGACCAAAATGTTTACATCTGGGGGATTTATGATGGTATAGGTGATGATATTTCATTAACCCCAAGCCGGTATTATGAAAAATTTATTTATACGGAGGATTTTAAAAATGCTGAAGCGATAGGGTATAATGAAGTATTAAGTATGGGTAATATGATTGAAAATCAATTTGAGGTTTATGACAATGCCATTGTGGTGGAATATTATTTTTCAGGATTCAATCCCGATTATGCGGGAATGGATTGGCGAAGTCTCAGATTGGTATTTCAACAATATCAGAACGATTGGAAATTAGTCGGAATTATTCATAATCAATGGACAATATAATAAAATTTTACCTATGGATGGCCCTTTATAGAATTTAAAAATAATAGTGGATTTATTTACTTCATGGAGATGATTGCATGTTTTTTATTTTTGGAATATCGTCCACAAAAGATAAATTAGATTTTAATCAAAAGATGATCTGCCCGAATTGTGGCAGGTATGGACGTTATGAAGCTTTTGTGGAATATACGTATTTTAGTTTGTTTTTTATACCTATCTTGAAATGGAACAAAAAATATTACATCAGGAGCAGTTGTTGTGGCAGTATCTATTCAATCAGCAATAATATCGGCGACAAAATATCCCGGGATGAAAATGTAAGTTTGACAGAGCGCGATTTAAAATTAGTTCGGAAGGGGCGCGTTACCAAGCGATGCGTGAACTGCAATTCTGAAATAGACGATGATTTTCAATATTGCCCTAAATGTGGAGCAGTTCTTAAATAGCTTTTTCTTGAGATGATAGGCCGGTTTGTTCCAGGGTATCCAAAAAGTTTTTAAGTATTTTAGCAGTAGCCCCACATATGATATTATCTTTATATTTATAAAAATAGGATGGGCATATACCTACCTTCCAGCTATATGCCTCTTCTTTTTGTATCAAATGAAACGGAAAACTCTGAGGGGGTGTTAGGTTGATTGCCATATCGCTTAACAGGGGTGTTTGATTTAGAAGTTCGTCAATTGGAACAGTGAATATAGAGGCAACTTCATGTTTGTTAAATTTAATGGAATCAAAATTTACATTATTCAGAATTCCACAAAAAGAATATATAGTCATATTGGACGGGGTAACCGAACAAGCCAGTTTGCCTATAATTTCGATGTTATCTCTACATATGTTTAATTCTTCGACAGTTTCACGTATAGCACAATCCAAAGCGCTTTCATTCTTTTCAATTTTGCCGCCCGGAAAGCATATTTCACCGGGTTGGTTGTTGAGAGACAGGGCTCTGATTTCAAAAAGAATATGCAGTTTATTATCTATTTTGATTATGGGAACAACAACTGCAGATTCGCGGATAGGATCCAAATTTGAGAATTGTTTGTTTCTGAATGCTTCCCTGATTGATGAAATATTCATATCGCATAAGGCCCCCTTAATCGGTTGATACTAATTCCATTATACCATGTTATTTTTAAAATACAGTCAGATAATTATAGAAGTGCAGAATGTCGGCAAATTTTTAATATGTCTATTCGGTGAAGGATTGTAACTATGTTATAATTAATAAGATTTACGATGTACATAACTTTTTTAAATTAAAAAATCGAAAGGATGATCATATGTATAATGGTATTGAAGAAATACTGTTTACGGAAGAAGAAATCCGCCAAAAGGTGCAAGACTTAGGCAAACAAATATCACAAGATTATGATAAAAATGACGAGATAGTTGCAGTTGGTGTGCTTAAAGGGGCAAGTATCTTTATGGCGGACTTGATACGCCAAATTGATATGCCTGTCTATATTGATTTTATGGCTGTTTCCAGTTATGGATATTCCACGGAAAGTTCCGGTATAGTCAGAATACTGAAGGATCTGGACTTGGAAATCGAAGGGAAACATGTATTAATAGTGGAGGATATCATAGATACGGGGCTTACATTGAGATATTTGACAGACAATTTAAAATCGAGGAATGTTAAAAGTTTAAAAATATGTACATTGCTGGACAAGCCCGAAAGAAGGAAATGCGAGTTGGATATTGACTATACAGGATTTAAAATCCCGGATAAATTTGTTGTAGGTTATGGTATTGATTATGCCGAGAAATACAGGAACCTGCCATATATAGCTGTGGTAAAAGGATAATTAGAATGAGGTAATTATTATATTTGCACCCTTTGATTGTATAAAAACACAAATAATAATTAATACTATAATTAACTTATATTTTGGGAGGTAACAACAGTTGCTGAATATATGTACAATTTTAGACAAACATATAAAAATTAATGGACAGCATATACAAATTTTGATATACTGACATCAGAGGTGAAATATATGGAAAAAATGATCAGTATATCAAAAGCAAGCAAAATATTAGGGGTGGATATAAGAACCCTTCAAAGATGGGATAATGACGGTAAACTAACAGCATACA
>JAAYPJ010000114.1 GCA_012519835.1 Clostridiales bacterium
AATCTTGTCCCTGTGAGGCCGGGCAGAAGTTTTCCTAGAAGGGAACCTTCCAGGAAAAACAAGTACCCGTTAAATAAAAAACGTTTTTAGTAAAATTTTGGTAGCATGGCTTTATGACATTGGTCTGACGTCCCCTCCGTCCCGCCCTTATTTTATTCTTCTAAGTATTATTTCCTCGTGTCTGGATACCTCTTTTTCAATCCTATCCAGTTTTTCAGAATTTTGTTTATAACCGTCAAACAAAGCATCCAACTTTTTACCATGCTCCTGTTCAATTATAATTACCCTATCCTTTGTTCCTTTTATTTCTTCCCTTATTTCTTTAAATCCTTCCTGCATTTCCTTATTCATATTAACAATTTTCCCATCCAAATCACTATATATCTTGGTCATGAATTCAAATAATTGTTCATTTGTTATTTCTTTACCCATTCTAATCCCCCCGTGTTATAGACTACCCTTATTATACCATTGTCTTAATACCTTATCCAATAAAAAATTGGTGCGACTATAGGAAGAGATGGGATGGGTTGCAGCCCACTATTTCTATGAAAACAACAACTAAGCACGGATCACAACACTTTTGGATATGCCCGTTATCCTTGCAATCTGCCTGGTAGTTATGCCCTCTATTTTTTTCAACTGGTTTAAGGCGCAATCCCTTTTACATCTATCCAGTTGTTGAAAAAAAGTGGGGTCCGATATTCCAAGTTCACGGATATGTCCCCTTACTTCCTCATCACTCAACTTTATCTTCTCCTCAATATCCAGGCATTTGTCTTTATTATCCTGATGCATAAATTCTGTAAACAAAGAAACTGCCCTTGATCGATCCTTAGAAAAATAGCTAAGTCCTAAATCAACGCTTACAAATGTCGGTCCTTCAATGTATTCCTTATAACTACTCCATTTATATTCTTCTACTGTTTTCACGATTTTTGCTTTCACCGGATTTTGGTGTATATAACGGATGACTGTTAAAAAATAAGAATCAGTTTCCACGACTTCGCTCCTGAACCTTTCCTGAAAGAGATGGCCACACCTTTCATATCTCTTATTATACCAGTATACATAACTGGAGCATATGCGCTTGATTATTTTGGAGATGGGTTCAGCAGTTTCTTTCATCAATAAATGCACATGGTTACCCATCAAACAGTAACTATACAGCTCAAGTAGACAATCATCCTTATACCTTGCCAATGTATCAAGAAACCTAATCATGTCCTCATTATCCTCAAATATGGTCTGCCTGTTAATACCGCGGAGCATAATATGATATATCCCCGTGTTACTTCTTTCTCTAGCTGTCCTCGCCAAAACATCACCTCTATCATCCCGTTAATACAACAACGTAAAAAAGCAGAAAGAACCCATTTTTGGTCTAACCGCTTTACTGATGGTTATATTCTAGCATTACTTGCCTAAATTGGCAATAATTAAACTGAATCACCGGGTATCTGTTTCAGTGACCCCTTTTTTAAATGTAAGGGACAAATATCCCCGGTTCCGGGGGCTGAGGGGCATGAAATAGGAAGTTAGGATATCAAATGTGGGGCAGTAAGCAGGTGGTTCTTGGGGACAGGTCTTTTGGTCTGTACTGGCTCCAAACAATTATTTATCGCCCATGGAAAGGACCAAAGGCCCTGTCCCCACGGACCACTGGACGGGAAATAGTAGTTGGCCGGTGGGCGGTTGGGCGGGGGTGGATGGCAGGTGGGTAGTGGGCGAAC
>JAAYPJ010000115.1 GCA_012519835.1 Clostridiales bacterium
ACATTATAATCCCACCTCACACATCTGACCTCTCGCCTCTCATACGCGGTCCGGTAGTTCAGTTGGTTAGAATGCCAGCCTGTCACGCTGGAGGTCGAGGGTTCGAGTCCCTTCCGGATCGCCATTTCAAATATATAAAGAGATTTGGGTGATTGTATTAAATATTCGCCCACTAAAGTTCAGATAATCGGAGTGTGCTGATGTAGCTCAATTGGCAGAGCAGCTGATTTGTAATCAGCAGGTTGCGGGTTCGAGTCCCATCATCAGCTCCATAAATGAGAGGCCGGAGGTCAGAGGTGGGAGGTGAGAAATTTCTTAAAAGTTTTTCCCATATCTCACGTCCCATTTCCCGTTTCTCAGTACGGAGGAGTTCCCGAGCGGCCAAAGGGGGCAGACTGTAAATCTGTTGTCGATGACTTCGAAGGTTCGAATCCTTCTTCCTCCACCATTAGTATTAAATTCTAAAGGATTTTATAAAGATTGCGGGTTAGCCTGAAGTATTTTGCTAACATATATGCGGGTGTGGCGGAATTGGCAGACGCGCTAGACTTAGGATCTAGTGGGCAACCGTGGGGGTTCAAGTCCCTTCACCCGCACCAAATTGGAGGTCAGAAGTCGGGAACCGGGATGCCGGAATTTCGTCGGAAGGACATGAGGCATTCTCAGACAGGTCCGGCCTGCCGGCATACTGATATCCGACATCTAAAATGCGGGAGTGGCTCAGTGGTAGAGCATCGCCTTGCCAAGGCGAGGGTCGCGGGTTCGAATCCCGTCTTCCGCTCCATTGTGGGCTCGTAGCTCAGGTGGTTAGAGTGCACGCCTGATAAGCGTGAGGTCGGTGGTTCGAGTCCACCTGGGCCCACCATAAAAGAACATATTGGACAGGGAATAGTATTCCCTGTCCAATATGTTCTTTTTTTATGACCTAACCCATTTTAGAAGTCAGAGGCCGGAGGTCAGAGTGCTGGAAATCTGTTAGAGGGGTATAAATTCTAAAAAGCTCCGGTCTTACCGGTATTCTGATTTCCGATTTCTAGTTGGTGGGTCAAACGTAAGTGTTTAATCGTTTATTTCTTGACATCCATTACACCAAACTGGGGAGAGAAAGGGAATACCCTAGTTTTAATTATCCGGAAGATTGCATAGATTAACAGTATAGTGATATTTTACATTAAGGGGAAAACAGTGGGACAAAAAAGTTGCTAATCTAGGAAAATTCTAATATACTTATTAATAGCGAAGAAATTCAATGTATGGCAATACATAATACAATTGTATTGAAACTGTCAAAAAGGGGGAAAAATGGTAATGAAAAAAACAGATATCTTGTGCTGATACTTACATTTATTTTGATTGTAAGTTCTGTGGGTGGTGCTTTTGCGGCAAACATGGGTAAAGCAGTATTTGATGACATTGAAGAGCACTGGGGCGGGAAAATGATTGAAAGCCTTATTTCGTATGGTGTAATAAATGACTCGTTGAAAGGGGCAGCAAGTTTTCAACCTGACGAAAAAATCACCCGTGCTGAAGCTGTTGAATTGGCCTTAAAGGCAAATTTGCCTGAAGACTTATTAATGGCAGAATTAAGGAATATGGAAGATACTAATTCATTCATAGATACCACGGGCCACAAACTAAAAAACTATATTGAATTATCCAGAAAATTTGAAATTGTAGTTGGCTACGGGGACGGAACATTCAAACCAAATGGTCCTATAACCAGGGAAGAGTTGGCAACTGTTCTTGTAAGGTCACAGGATGTAATTGATAAGATAGCGGAGGGTGGAACATCTAATTATCTCTTCTCAGATGTTGATGAAGCACGTTGGTCCTATAATTATATAACAACAGCAGCTAGGTCAGGAATGGTTTTCGGATATCCTGATGGTACATACAGGCCACAAAGTGATATATCCCGTGCCGAAGCATATACAATGGTTGACAACTATTATAATATCTGTTTTATTAGGTTCAAAGGTGTAGTGGGTTTCGCCGCAGTAGACGGGATGCCGGCTGATGGGATTGAAGTAGGGCTTATTAACAATAAAGACGCAATTGTTCAAAGTGTTAAAACAAATAAATACGGTCAGTTTAGATTCCGGGTTAATGAAATAGGTGAGTATAGGATAGAAGCAACAGATACTGATTTATTTGGTGTAATTCCCAAGGTAAAAGTCCCACAAAGTACCTCATTACTTGGAAGCAGACTTCAGCTGGAAGGAACTGTTCAGGTGACTGGGACTGCATATAATACAAGTAGAACAGTATTAAACAAAGGCGATTTGTCTTTTGAATCAGACGATTTTACATTTGAAACTACTACTGATAAGGAAGGCAAATTTGAATTTAAACTTCCGCCAAATCGCTCATATCGGGTTTATAGAATACTTGATGGCACAAGAAAATTTATTGCTGAGTTTAAAGTTGGTACCATTCCAATAAAAAACCTAATTCTAAAGCCTTTGGATTTAGATAGTGGAAACGATAGTGGAGACAATGGTGGTGATAATATGGGCAGAACCGGTTCAAATCCATCAATTATAGTTTTGACGGAATTTCCCGCAGGCACTGTAACAAATAATATAATAGATATAAAGTATACTGCCACAGCAAGTAGAAATGCCAGTATTACAGAAGTTTCATATTCAATTAATGATGGTGCAATGGAGTACCTGTATTTGTCTGGCAGTGACAGCACAACAGCCAAAGGTTCAATAGGAACAGGGCGTGTTTTCCTTATTCCGGGAGAGAATAATATTGTATTTTATGCTAAGGATTCATCAGGAAAAACAGCAACATTTTCCGTAAGAAATAAGCCATATTATGATTTTGGTTCTACACCTGAATATGATGTGGATTATTTGGAAGACTTATCGGGTGACTCGGGTTCATTGTTTGTAACTAACAGAATTGTGGCATATGCCAAATCCGGTGTTACTACTTCACAGATTGAAGCAGCCATTTCCTCTATAAATGGAGCAATTATTAGTCAGATCAATGTTCTTGATATGTATACCATTCAGGTGCCTGTTAATACTGAAATGGGACTATTAAACATTTGCAGTAATTTAATGGAAGGTTATCCCCACCTGTTCGATGATGTGTTTCTTGACATAGTAGACGAAATGGATGTAGAAGCTGTCTCGCATACAAAGGATCCCTGGTGGAATGATTGGACCCTTCTTCGATGGTATAACAATCAATGGGGTCTTACTGCTATTAATGTTCCTGATGTTTGGGATAATTATTCTGGGCATTTACGAAATGTTAAAGTAGGTGTGGTTGATAATGGCTTTAGATATACTCATGAGGATTTAAGGATTCCTGCCAGCAATATCCATAACCGCAATTTAGCCGATAAAAATCACGGAACGCATGTGATTGGTACAATCGGTGCAATTCATAATAATAACAAAGGATTGGCGGGAGTTGTAAACATTAAAAGAAACTCCTTATATGGCTATGATTCCTTTAATATACTAGGTGAGTTAGGGGAAAAGTATGCTTCACGTAACTCAATTATTACAGGACTATCCTGGAATGTGGCACATGGTGCCAAGATAATCAACTTTAGTCTAGGCTCAGGAAAAAATACAGATGGGGGTAGGGATATAAGTTATAGTATAGCGATGGAAAAATTAATTGGTTATGGTTACGATTTTGTTGTGATTCATTCCGCGGGAAATTCCACTGGGGACGCAAGTAGAAACGGTGTTTTTGCATATGTTACAGAAGAAAATCTAAGAGAACGTATAATAACTGTTGGGGCTACAGATAAACATGGAAAACTTGCATCATTTACAAACTATGGTGAAATAGTAGACGTAGTAGCTCCCGGTGTTAAAATTTACAGTAGTTGGGCTAAAAATGATTCTGCTTATAAGAGGACAGATGGCACATCAATGGCTGCACCCCATGTAACAGGTGTTGCTGCACTGGTCTGGGCTGCCAACCCGGGGCTCTCAGGTAGACAGGTAAAGCAGATAATTGTGGATTCTGCTAAAAATTTTGGGCTAAAGATAGCAGATACCCGTAAGAAAGTCCCAAAATCGGAGCGACTAACATATTGTCAGGTAAATGCAAATGCCGCAGTTGAAATGGCCATTGGGAAGACACCTGCTCTTACAAAAGGTCGGCTTACCGGTCAGGTCATAGCAGCAATGCCTGATGGTTCTGATGGGGATGTTATAAACGGTGCCCATATTTCTTTACATTCAGGTATAAATGACGAGGCAATTACAGAAACAACAACAGAAGAGGATGGTCAATATACTATCAATGGTATAACTACAGGAAGATATTACCTTCAGATTGCAGCCGAGGGCTATATTACTGAAAAGTTCTTTATACAGATTGAGGCGGGTGTAACAACGCATATTCACAGGTTAAGAACTGTTCCTAGCAGCGATCAGGAGGGTAAAATCAGTGGTGCTATTATTAATGCTTTTACCGGGAGCAGAGTTCAAAGCGAAATTACTTTAGAGTTTCGAAGAGGGATTGACTTTGATACTGAAGACACCGACAACATAGAGAAATCAATTACAACATCCAGCGGTTCCTATAGTGTAGATTTACCTGCAGGCAACTATACGGTTACGGCAAAAGGTTCGGGGTATATTGCTACTAACTCTTATGTTTACTCATATGGTGGCAGTAATATTGGCAATCAGGACATTGTGATTTCGCCTGAGTTTGTAGCCGGGGGCTCCGGCTTACGGATTGTTCTTACTTGGGGCGAACTACCGAAAGACTTAGATTCTCACTTAGCAGGACCAACTCCCGAAGGAGAAAGGTTCCATATATATTTTGCAAACAAGGAATATCACTACGCTTCTCCTGGCGAGGAATCCGGCCTGTATGCCAATCTTGATGTAGACGACGTAACTAGTTATGGTCCTGAAACAGTGACTGTGTATACATTCGCAGACGGAAGTTATGATTACTATGTTCATGACTATACAAACCGCAATAGTACCACCAGCGACTACCTTAGAAATTCACAGGCAGTTGTACGAATTTATAGTTCAAGTAATCAGCTTTTGCGTACATTTAACGTACCAACCGGTGGTGGCGCCAGTAGCTTATGGCATGTTTTCACGGTTAACGTCCAAAATGGAGATTATAGCATTGTTCCTGTCAATAGGATGATTAATGAACCCACAAGTCCGGGAGATATAGGGATGGGTACATCCAATTCAAGATCCAGGTCTATAACAGAAAACCTAGTTTATCTGAGTGAGGACGAAATAGAAGCAAAAACAGCTGCCGAAATAGAAGCAGGTATTTTTGAGGAATTAAATAATGAAGCAATTAACGAATCCACAGAGTTGGAAGAGGAAATAGAAACTGATGATTGGATGGATCAGGAAGATCTCGAGGAAGATCCCGGGGAAGATTTCGAGGAGGATCCTGAGGAAGATCTTGAGGAAGATCCTGAGGATAAAACTGGTCTCGACCAACCAGTCCCTGAAACTGAACCAAATCCGGATTCTGAAATAAATAATGCGGCCTGATGGTTGAAAAATAACTATCATTAGTCATGTATAAACATAAAAACCTTCATGGAATAAATTCATTATATATTTATTCCAAGGGGGTTTTTATGTCAAGGAACAGAGTCGTATGGCGAAAAAAATTTAGCGGTTTTTGGCTAAAATATCTTCAAATGAACAAAAATATTAACAAATGGATATATCCTTCTTATAAAATCTGAATATCGGAGAGCAAATAAATTAGAGTAGCGAGGCTGCGGGAAATGACTTCTCACTTCCCAACTCCTACTCCCCATTCATAACAATTGGTTATCCAACAATAATTTTACTTGTATTTTCTTAAATATATTATATGATTTATATATACATATCTCGACTTTTACAGTTAAAATGGAAAAAACCCTCTGCAAACATTGATTTATCAATATTTACAGGGGTTTTCCTATTTCCAAGCTGCGTTGTATATTTTAGAATTCCTTTTTAGAATCTGCTACA
>JAAYPJ010000116.1 GCA_012519835.1 Clostridiales bacterium
CGCGCTGTCCGAGCGTAGCGAGTTCGCGAATTTCAGGTTTTTTATTTGAAGGGAGCTGTTGGAACCATCAAAATTTCAAACCGCGATGAGAGTGTAATATACAGATATTTTAAATATACGACGCACTTTTAGACATACACGTTACAAAACCCCAATGAAAATGAATAAGAATAAAAAAGGTAGCATAAAATCTTAATATAGTAAAGGCAGGGGGGTTTTGTGTTGTTTAATATAAAGGTTAACTATAATACTAAAAGCAGGTATGGTTATATAAAAGGAGAAGTTGATAGTTTTACTTGGTTTGCATTAGTTCATAAAGAGGATGTCGAGTTTGGAATTAACGCAGAAAACCTGGAAACGGGAAAGGGAAGGGTATCCAGATTATGCTTATATAAGGATATACCTATGCCGAATTATACAAAGAGGCTGATATATGCTAATTACAGGAGGGGTTGGGATGTTTTTAACAAGAGTTATGAAAAAATGGTGATGGACCTGGTGGGGTACCTGGATAGAATATATTCCATAAGGGCAGTAAAATGAGATTTTTCGATTTTATTTTTGTCGAGTAAAATATAATAGAGCAAAAAAAGTAGGACAAACAATGCTATAAACATGACGTAGGAGTTAATAATTTGGTAGGGAAATTATATAATCGAAATTTGCAGATAAATTGTTCGATATTATATATAAATGTTGCAAGATTTGTATCATATGATATTATTTATATTGTCACAGTGAATAGTTTTGAAAAGAGGTGCAACAGTAATGAATTTGCCGAATATTATAACTGCTTTGCGCATTGCACTTATACCATTATTTGTAAGGGTGTTTTTTTCATCCTTGGAAGAGAGTTTACTGTATTCTATTTTAATATTTCTTTTGGCAGGTATAACAGATGTTTTGGATGGATATATAGCCAGAAGATATGATCTCATAACTAAATGGGGACAAGCCATGGACCCTTTAGCAGACAAACTGATGCAACTGACAGTATTGGTTTGTTTTACAATTAAACAATTTATACCGTTATGGGTTATAATTATATATGGAGTAAAGGAAATTCTGATGATATTTGGTGGCATTCTTTTGTATACCAGAAAAAATAAAACGGTATTGCCGGCAAATTCATATGGAAAGATAGCCACCGTAATTTTTTATATTGCTATTCTGGCAATAGCGTTTAATTCCAAATATGGCAAACTATTAATGATAATTGCAATTTTGGTTGCACTATATGCATTTGTGCGATATGTTGTTGTGGGTATAAAATATGCAAAAAAATCTCCGACATCTGATATATCAGATTGAAATACGGTACACATCAACATATATTGACAAATACCTTTAAATCATTATAATAAATATTAGTTTTATAAGTACAAATGACAATGATGAAAAAGAGTAGGTAACATAATCCCTCAAGAGAGAAAAACTCGTGGCTGGAAGGTTTTTCAGGGCAATGGTTATTGAAAGTAGCTTCGGAGTTTCTACATCGAAAAAAGTAGATGTAGACGGGTAAACCGTTATATTTCTTGAGTGTTTATTTACGTAATATATTGGTAGATAAAAATTAAGGTGGTACCGCGAATGTATCCTTCGTCCTTATTTTGGGCGATTTTTTTATTTAGGAGGGATAAGAAATGACAGGTAGTCTAGAAAAAAACTATGAACCACAAGCCTTTGAAAATCGAATATATAATCATTGGGTTGAAAGGAATCATTTCAGAGCCGAGGTGAATCCGGAGAAAAAACCTTATTGTATAGTACTGCCGCCACCAAATATTACAGGTGAGCTTCATATGGGGCATGCACTAGATCATACACTTCAAGATGTTTTGATCAGATGGAAAAGGATGCAAGGTTTCGAAACATTATGGCAACCGGGTACAGACCATGCAAGTATCGCTACAGAGGTAAAGGTAGTTGAAAGTATGAGAGAGGAAGGTCTGACTAAACTAGATGTTGGCAGGGAGGATTTTTTAAAAAGGGCTTGGAGATGGAAAGACGAGTACGGCGGCAAAATAGTGGAACAGATGAAAAAATTGGGGGACTCCTGTGACTGGTCCAGGGAACGTTTTACCATGGATGAAGGTTTAAGCAATGCGGTAACGGAAGTGTTTATCAAACTATATGAAAAAGGGTTAATCTATAGGGGTAATCGTATTATAAATTGGTGCCCCGAATGCAAAACATCCCTTTCGGACGCGGAAGTGGAGCACGAGGAGCAGATAGGACATTTTTGGCATATAAATTATCCCATCAAGGACAGCGATGAGGTACTGGAAATTGCAACGACCAGGCCGGAAACTATGCTCGGGGATACAGGTGTTGCGGTACATCCGGGAGATGATAGATATAAGCATTTGGTTGGCAAAACAGCGATCTTGCCTTTAGTCAACAGGGAACTGCCTATTGTAGCCGATGATTACGTAGATCCGGAATTTGGGACCGGAGCAGTAAAAATAACCCCGTCGCATGATCCGAACGATTTTGAAGTAGGAGAAAGACATAATCTGCCACAAATCAATGTTATGAACGATGATGCTACCATAAATGAAAATGGTGGCAGGTATGTAGGCATGACAAGATACGAGGCCAGAAAAGCCATTGTGAATGATCTTGAAAGGGAGGGATTCATTCATAAAATTGTGAGCCATAGTCATAATGTGGGGCACTGTTACAGGTGTGATACCGCGGTAGAACCGTTGACATCGGATCAATGGTTTGTGAAAATGGAACCCCTTGCGAAACCTGCTATTGAGGCTGTGAAAGATAACAGAGTTAAATTTGTTCCCGAACGGTTCTCTAAAACCTACATACATTGGCTGGAAAATATCAGGGATTGGTGTATTTCCAGGCAGT
The DNA here is from genome assembly GCA_012519835.1 of Clostridiales bacterium. Lineage (GTDB taxonomy): Bacteria > Bacillota > Clostridia > Peptostreptococcales > Natronincolaceae > JAAZJW01. The sequence goes on from JAAYPJ010000116.1 coordinate 2,866, forward strand.
TGTGGTGGGGTCATCGTATTCCCGCATATTATTGTAATAATTGCGGCCATATAATCGTCCAGAGAGAAGAACCGACTGTCTGTGAAAAATGTGGCGGGAACGGGTTTAAACAGGATGAAGATGTACTTGACACCTGGTTCAGTTCGGCTTTGTGGCCTTTCTCCACATTAGGTTGGCCGGAGAATACCGAGGAGCTCGAATATTTTTACCCGACAGATGTATTGGTAACCGGTTATGACATTATATTCTTTTGGGTAGTTCGTATGGTATTTTCGGCGTTGGAATTTATGGGCGATATACCGTTTGAATATGTGTTTATTCATGGTCTTGTAAGGGATGCGGAGGGCCGGAAAATGAGCAAGTCCCTGGGAAACGGTATCGACCCGTTAGAGGTTATCGATGAATATGGCGCGGATGCATTAAGATTTACCTTGGCTACAGGAAATTCACCCGGGAATGATATGCGTTTTCATATGGAAAGATTGGAGGCCAGCAGGAATTTTGCAAATAAGCTGTGGAATGCTACGAGATTTGTACTGATGAATTTAGACATCGATTATATTGACAAAAATAGCGTTCAGAAAGAATTCACCTTAGCTGATAAATGGATAATTTCCAGGCTCAACAAGGTGGTAAAAGAAGTGACCGAAAATATGGACAAGTTTGAATTGGGGCTTGCAGTACAAAAATTATATGACTTCATTTGGGGTGAATACTGTGATTGGTATATTGAGTTGGTAAAACCGAGACTTTATGGCGAAGATGATGATAAAAAGAGGGTAGCACAATACACCTTAACTTATGTATTGGAAAATATTCTAAAATTATTGCATCCATTTATGCCCTTTATAACTGAGGAGTTATGGCAGAATCTGCCTACGGTACAGGGAAGTGTGATTGTGGCACAATGGCCTGAACATAAAGAAGATGAAATATATACAGTGGCAGAGAAAAATATGGGACTGATTATGGATGCCATTAAAAATATACGTAACATCAGGGCTGAAATGAATGTTGTTCCCTCCAGAAAGGCAAAATTAATTATATTGACTACAGGTAAAAATGTGGCTAAAATAATATCAGAAAATGAAGAATACTTCAGGACCTTGGCAAGTGTTTCAGAAATCGAATTGGTTAAAAACAAGGACAAAATACCTAAAGATGCTGTATCTGCGGTTATTGGGGGAGCGGAATTATTTTTACCCCTGGAGGAGCTGATTGATTTTGAAAAGGAAATTGAAAGATTAGAAAAGGAAAAATCCAAGCTGGAAAGTGAAATCAAGAGGGTGGTAGGCAAACTTTCCAATGAGGGGTTTGTCAGTAAGGCTCCTGCCAAGCTGGTAGACGAAGAAAAACAAAAACAGATGAAATATGAGGAGATGTTGACTCATGTATTAGAAAGGTTGGATTCCCTAAAAAATAGATAACAGTTGAACAGCCGGCCACAGTAGCGGAGAATTCATTCTCCGGTCATCATAATTTAAAAATCGTACGACCGCGGTAGCGGAGAATTCATTCTCCGTTTACTATAATTTGGAAGTCATATAATAACCTAAGAAACGGAGTGGGACAATGAATTACGAACAGGCATTGGATTATATCCATGGAACCTATAAATTTGGAAGTAAATTGGGTTTGGAAAACACAAGATATTTATTAAATCTGTTAGGCAATCCGCACAAGGACCTCAAGGTTATTCATGTCGCGGGGACTAACGGCAAAGGTTCGGTTTCTTCATATATACACACTGTACTGAAAGAAGAGGGATACAAAGTGGGGTTATATATATCCCCCTATCTTGAGGAATTTACGGAAAGAATGATTGTAAACGGCGAAGAGATATCAAGGGAAAGGTTAGCCGAAGTCACAGAGACTGTCAAAGAAAAAGTGGAACAGATGGTTAGAGACGGCAAAAATCATCCAACTGAGTTTGAAGTTGTAACTTCTATAGCTTTTTGTTATTATGCTCAAGAAAATGTAGATTTTCTTGTTTTGGAGGTAGGGCTAGGGGGCAGGCTGGACTCTACCAATGTGGTGGAGGATCCTCTTGTGTCTGTAATTACCCCCATAGGTTTTGATCATATGGAATATTTAGGTGATACGCTGGAAGAAATTGCATATGAAAAAGGCGGAATTATTAAGGAGAACGGATTTGTGCTGTTATATCCGCAAGAAAAGGAGGTAATGGGGGTACTGGAAGGCCTAAGTAAAGAGAGAAACAGCAGGCTATTTGTAATAGATTTTGACGAATTAACTATACATCGGAGCAATATGGAAGAGCAGGTTTTTTCAGTGAATGTACTGGGGAAATCATATGATAATGTAAAAATAAAATTGGCGGGGATTCATCAAATATATAATGCCTGTACAGCCCTGGGGGCAATTGAAATTCTAAGGAAATATAGAAATGTCAATATCAGTGATGAGGCGGTGTTAAAAGGGCTTTACAACACGAAATGGGCAGGGCGTTTCGAGGTGTTGCAAAAAGAACCGTTGATTATTATTGATGGCGCTCATAATCTACATGGTGCAGATTCTTTAAGAAAAAACATAGAAATTTTATTGAAGGATTATAAAATAACCTTTGTTGTAGGTATGCTCCAGGACAAAGATGTAAAAGCTGTGTTAGAAGATTTAATACCATTGGCAAACAAGGTTATAGCTACCAGACCGGATAATCCGAGAGCGATGAGAGCAGCCGACCTGGCTGAGCAATTAAAAATGTTTGGAAAGGAAACCCATTTTTATGAGGACATCAAAGAGGCGATAAAAACAGCTATAGAGATAACAAAGCAAGATGAAGCCATTATATTTGCAGGTTCTTTATATATGATAGGAGAAGTGAGGAAAATTTTGAAAAACGGGACATTATAACACTTTTAAATTGTTCACACATCCGCATGGCAATCATAATATAGTAAATATAGCATTTATATTATATTATTTTAATGGTTGGGGATGTGGTTAAATGAAGTGTCTAACTGATGACATCTTAGTAGTTTCCAATTTTTTTGAAGATTCTATCTCCATTGTAAATTTAATTCGGGGCGAGGAAGTCCGGAAAATAAAACTATGTGACAGTGGACATCACTTTTCATCCCCACAGTTCGGGCCCAATCATATGGCTTTATGTCATGAAAAAGAACTACTATATGTCCCCAACAGCTGGAATAACAGTATTTCTATAATAGATTTGGCCGGAACAAAAATTATAGACACTATTTTTGTAGGCAGTTGTCCGAGTCAGGTTATACTTTGCCCGAAATACAGGCATATATATGTAGCAAATACTGATTCTAACAGTGTTTCGGTGCTAGACATGGAAGGATTGGATTTGATTGTACAGTTGCCGACCGGGGGGATGCCACACGGTATGGCTATAACGGATAATGAAGAGAGGATTTTTATAGGTAACTACGGGTCCATGGAAATAACCGAAATTTTAACGAAGACGAACGAGAAGGCCAAAAATCACAAGGTGCAGTGTAACCCGTGGCATTTAAGGATAGATAACAGTGGAAAGTTTTTATATGTAGTCAGTTATAACAATCAGTTTAATACAAACGGGAAAATATGCGTTTATGAAGTAAGTACCCTGGAAGAAAAGATGAGGATATATGTAGGCAGGATGCCGATTGAGGCAATCAGTGACAACAAGAACCGATATTTATATATCACGGATTTCGATATGGACTGTGTTCATATATATGATTTAGAAAACAACCGATATAGTGATAATATCAAGGTCGATCCCATGCCCCATGGAATCGAATTAGACAGCGGAGGGGGAAGGTTATATGTTACAAGCATGGGACGAAATACGGTGGATATAGTTGATATTTACAAAAAGACAATGCTCCGGAGCATACCGGTAGGAAGGGAACCCACCAGCATCTTCAGGGGCATCTGAGGATTTTCATTCAACCAACATATTTATTATTTGATTATAAAGGTTCGGTGTATTTTCAAGCCATCTTTTGCAAATTTGCTTTGCTTGTTTATTACTGGTTACACCTAACTCCAGGTTGACAATAAGCAGGTCGTTCTCCGTCACTTTTAATTTCACTAAATATTCATTATCTTTTAATTTGACATAGTCTGCGGTTACTTGAGCATCAAGTATAAACTTTTCTTTTTGAACATTTAGCAGTTGATCAATATGTTCGATTTTTGATTTTGGTATATGGTTTATAAAATAATTCAAAGTGTTTTTTCCTGCATCAGTGATAACGAGGACATGTTTTTTGTCGCTGGATTCATTTGTAACAAATTTTGAATCCTCCAGTTCACTTAAAAACTGTTGGAGCATAAAATAATCCATAATATCGTTTTCCAGAACAAATTGTGTTAATTGTGTATTTGATACAGGAAATCCGAAACGGTGTATTATGTAGAGTAGCAGTAATTTGAATCTTGCTAATTGTTGAGAATTATCAGTAAACATGAATATACCTCTTTTTATATTTTTATCTTGATTAAAATGCCGCTTATCTGTGATATTTTTATTTTTATATTAAGTAGATGTGCGAATATTTAACATATTTGACATTAATGGTATGAAACCCTTCTATATTTTTATTGGGTTTCGATTTTTTAACAAAAAAGATGCCGGTTAAGGCATCTTTTTTCGGTTGCACTGTTATTTTGTTCATGCCAACCGATGTTGTTATTTTTCACTCATTTGCTTTTGGGCCATTTCAACCAGACGTTTTGTCATAAAGCCACCGACATAACCATTTTGCCTAGAAGGTAGATTGCCCTTATCGATTTTATCATAATTTGGCATACCCAGCTCCTTGGCGATTTCTGATTTCATTTGATTGAGAGCTTCGCGTGCTTCGGGAACAATAATTTGATTCTTCGAAGGCATTGATTTCTCCTCCTCATATGAATTAAATTTTGGCCCGATTATAGTATAACCGTTTTTAAATATGAATATAGTAGAAGCTTTTTCAAGGATTAATGAACTATGCCAAAATTTGAAATTATTTTTATCTTCTAATAATCCACTGTATTATGTTTACGAAAACCTTTGTGAAGGGAAGAAAGATTAATGTGCTAAAAACATTAAATATTGTATGAGCATTGGCAATTTGTCTTGATAAATTGAGTGGAGATAAATATATTGATATTTTACATAGTAAATTAATAAAAGGAAAAACTAAAATTAAACCGGCTATATTAAAAAGCAGATGTATAAAAGCTGTCTGTCTGGCGGATTTGCTAAACGGCAAGCTGGATATTATAGCTGTTACACAAGTTCCGACATTCATTCCTAGCATGATGGAGACAGCGGAGTAAACGGATATTGAACCGGTACTGGCCAGTGTTTGCAGAATTGCTATTCCTGTGCTGCTGCTTTGTAAAATGGATATAGCTGAAAATCCCATCAAAATTCCAAATATGGGCGTACTTCCAAATTGTTTTAAAATTTGCTGAAGTGCCAACATATCCTTTAACGGTGCGAGCCCTTTGGTTAGCAGTTCGATACCGATAAAAACAAGGGAAAAACCCATCAACACCTCTCCTATATGGCGTTTTTTTTTATTTTTTGTTACCAAACTGATCAATACACTGGTCAAAAAAAGGACAAAGCTGTATTTGCCAATATTAAATGCTATTAACTGGGACGTTACCGTGGTCCCTATATTAACACCCATAATAATCGGTGTAGCTTGGTAGAGCGTGAGCAAATCGGCTTGAACAAATCCAACCAGTATAATCATTGTGGCACTGCTGGATTGTAAGATGCCTGTAAGCATACAACCTGCCAAAACACCCAACAGGGGATGGGCCTTCAGGTTAACAAGTACATATTTAAACCTTTCAGATATAAAATGTTCCAATCCCTCAGTAAAAAAATTAAGACCGAGTAAGAATAATCCCAAGCCCACAGATGAAGAGGAGATAATTTCGAACAATAAAAACACCCCCAAAGTAAATATACGTAAGACAGTGGGTTATATACATATCTATCAGGTTAATGGATCAATTTAATATTTGTCCTGCTATGATCCAAAAATATGCATAAAGCAGGTTATAAAGAATAGACTATAATATAATTTTTTTTACAGGGGGAGAAAAATGAAAATATATATTTTACGGAAAAAAACCATATTGGTTACATTATGTATTGCGGTTGTTTTGATCGGGTTTATATTTTCTATGATTATTAAGAACAAAGGTATAATAGGCGTTTTTTCGAATCAAAAAAGGTTACCCATATATAGTGTAGAAACTAAGGATAAGAAAATAGCTATAAGTTTTGATGCTGCATGGGGCGATGAATTTACCGACGATATACTGGATATATTAGACGAGCACAAAATAAAGACCACATTTTTTCTGGTAGCATTTTGGATAGATAAATATCCGGATATGGCAAAAAAGATTCATGAAAGGGGACATGAAATAGGGAATCATTCGACTACACACCCCCATATGTCGAAGCTGACCAAGGAACAGATAACACATGAACTCAAGACTACGGGGGACAAAATTGCGGCAATAACTGGCAAAGACCCTGTGGTTTTTAGGCCGCCTTTCGGCGACTATAACAATCTGTTGATTGAAACAGCGGAAGAGCTGGGTTATAGCACCATTCAATGGGATTTGGATTCCCTGGATTGGAAAGAGATGGGGGTCCAACCGGTGGTGGATCGTATCACCAGAAATGTAAAAAAAGGGTCTATAGTATTATTTCACAACAACGCTAAATATGTGAGCGAATTTTTACCCCCAATACTCGAAAAACTGCAGGAACAAGGCTACAAAATTGTACCCGTATCGGATCTTATCTATAAAGACAATTATTTTATTGATCATACAGGCAGACAAAAAGCCAAGTGACCTTTCACATAGCGGAGGGTTTTTTATTTGAATAATTGCATTCTGAAATACAAAACATAATATAAATTAATTTCAGCCTGTTACGGAATTGGAAGGAGATACACTGATGCTAATCGATGGCATAGAGATAAAAGGAATAACTTCGGACTTTAGGCGGGTTAAGGAAAATTATGTTTTTGTGGCTATAACAGAGGGGAATCATGACGGCAACAATTTCATTGATTTGGCTATACGTAAAGGAGCAGTTATTGTCTATACTGAAAAGGATGTATATAAAAAAAACTGTATAATAAAGAAGGTTGGAAATACAAAAAAGATACTCGCGGAATTATGTAATAAATTTTATGATTATCCTTCAGACAAGTTTTTTGTGATCGGTGTTACAGGGACAAATGGGGGAACGGGGGTAATCGATTTGATTTATCATATTATCAATAATTATGGAATAAAGAGCGGAGTGATGGGAAATCTGAACATCAAGATTAAAGAGAAAGAGTATCCGCTGAAGCTTTCTATTTTGGCTACGGAGGATATTTATTATTATTTGAATAAGATGGCGGAGGAAAATATAAAGATAGTGATCATGGAAGTGTCCTCACTTGGAGCAGAATATGAAAGGATCCACGGAATTGGATTTGATATTGCAATCTATACAAATATCAAAGAGGACCGTCTTGAACCCCATGAAACGGTTGATGGTTATGTAAAATCCAAGAAGAGATTATTTGACAATTTACATGCTGGCAAAGTTGCCTTGATCAATTATGATGACAAATATGCCCTGGATATACTAAAGAACAGCAGCAACATACTGGTTGTCACCTATGGGCTAGGTTCAAAGTCTACAATTAATGCTTCCAGTATTGATATAGGTTTTCTGACATCCTTTAATTATTGCTTACAAAGGGGCATAACGACGTTATCAGGTGTAGGGATAGAACCGTTCGAATACCCTATTATGTCGAACCTGTTAAAAAGCCATGATATTTACAACGCGTTATCAGCAATCACAGCTTGTTTGTTATTGGACATCCCGATAGATGGCATTGCATCGGCTATCAGATAGAATTTGTGTCTGGCGTAAGGCAGGGGAGCAAGCAATAACTTTTTACTAAACAAAACATAATTCAGTCCCAGCTTGAATAAACATGTTTATATATTAATTCCAAAACGTCATAAACATAAGAATAGAAGGGGGAGTGAGATAAGATGTCATCGGACCATCTTATTAATACAAATATTGTGACCATAATAGGAAAGGTTGTGGGGGACAAGAAATTCAGCCACGAAATTTATGGTGAAGGATTCTATATATATAATATGGAAATACCTAGATTAAGCGAAGTAGTAGATTGTTTGCCTTTGACAGTATCGGACAGACTTCTGATAGGGGAGGGATTAAAAGATGGTGATATGATAAAGGTGGAAGGACAGCTAAGGTCTTATAATAAATTTATTGATAACAGTAACAGATTAGTTTTGACGATATTTGCCAAGCATATTACTTTTTTTGAAGATGAAAAGGAGTTTAAAAATCCAAATAAAATTTTTTTAGAGGGTTATATATGTAAGCCTCCTGTATATAGGGAAACCCCATTTGGTAGGGAAATTACGGATTTACTGATTGCGGTAAACAGGCTCTATAACAAATCGGATTATATTCCAACTATTGCTTGGGGAAGAAATGCCAGATTTTCTTCCAATCTGAATGTTGGGGATAAGATTCGGATTTGGGGACGGATTCAAAGCAGACAGTATCAAAAAAGACATCCTGACGGGAACGTAGAAAATAAAGTAGCTTATGAGGTTTCAATTTCGAAAATGGAGAAAGTTAGAAGTTGATAAAACATGGATTTCCCGATAAAAGCAGCTGTGCTGCTTTTTTGTTTGTAATACCGGTTGTCATTTTTATAATGATTTTATCTGCCGGCTCGTTTTTTGTAACATTTCCCCGATATAACCAAAACAAATATTTGACAGAGCTATTTATTTGCAATAATATATTAATATTACAATATATTTCTATTGGGGAGGAAACTAAAATGGATATAGATAAAAAGGTGTGGGAAATACTCTTTTCAGAAGAAGAAATTTTAAACAGGGTTGACGAATTGGGCAAACAAATTTCTAATGATTACAGGGATAAAAACCTGTATATAGTATCACTACTTAGGGGTAGCTTCGTATTTACAGCGGATCTGGTCAGGAAAATAGATGTTCCTGTTAAAATAGATTTTATCATAACATCCAGTTATGGATATGAACTGCAGACCTCGGGCGCAGTAAAAATAGTTAATGATATTGAAGAGGAAGACCTAATGGGTTATCATGTACTGATAGTAGATGATATCTCGGATTCAGGCCTAACAATGGAACATGTAATGAAACACCTGAAAACGAAAAATCCATCCAGTGTAAAAAGCTGTGTATTGTTGGACAAGCCGGAACGCAGACAGTTAAATTTTATACCGGATTATATAGGATTTACCATTCCAAACAAATTTGTTGTTGGTTACGGACTAAATTATGGTGACCATTATCGTAATATTCCGTATGTGTTTGCCGTAACGGATGAGGACAGATAAGGGAGTGCAAAACGTCATGTCGGATCAGAAAAAACTGAGGGTGTTCGATGCAAATATGTTATATCTTATAGGCGTCATACTGTTTTGGACTGTAGGAGCACACGTTCAAATTAGAAATTTTGAAAGTGGGTTGATAATCACTCAATATATAATCATACTTTTGCCCCCAATAATATATATTGCAGCAAGAAAACTGAGTATTAAAGAGACCCTTAAATTGAACAAGATAAGCCTTAAACATGGTTTTTTAATAGTTTGTATCACCCTTTTAACATATCCGGTGGCAATTTTCGGGAACACATTGCTAATGACAATCATAAGTTTTTTAGGGAACCTGAATATACCGCAGTTACCAATGGCCACAAACAAAAGCGAATATGTGAAGCTTTTGTTTATAATCTCCGTATCTGCAGGTATCTGTGAAGAAATATTTTTCAGGGGTTTTGTCTTATCCGGATATGAAAGGATGGGCAAAAGAAGGGCAATTATTTTTTCGGCAATTTTATTTGGATTTTTCCATTTTAATATATATAATTTAGCGGGACCCATAATACTGGGGTTGATTTTCGGGTATTTAGTTATAGAAACCGGCTCTATTTTTGCCGGGATGATTGGCCATATGGTAAACAACGGTTTTGCAGTTACGCTTGGATTTATATTAAATTTAGCTGCGGACTTTCTTCCGGACATGGATACAGTCAATGAAACGGTTATTGATATACCACACCCACTTGTTATGTTTGCTAACACCGTGTTGTTTGGAATTATTTCCGTGATAACTCTATTGATCGCATTTCAGCTTATTAAAATCATTAGAAAGGATCGGGAAAATTTAGGTCCGAAGGTACATTATAGGTATGAGGAAAAGGATGTCAAAAAATTTGAATTCGTACCGTTGATTTTTACAGGCATTTTATTTATAGTGATTACGATAATTCAAATAAAAGAAATTATTTCTTTGGGCTGAATGTACAGAAAAATGTTTTGAATACCCAGCGAAGGATATATTCATGAGGTTTTATTTATGGGTAGCTATAAAGGGTTGGAAACGAAAATCGTCTATGCGATAGTGCAGACGATTTTTATATTTTGTGGTTAATTTTTGATAAATAGAATAATACTAAATCGAATAATAAAATAGAAACTTTAAAATTTGAGACAATATCAGGAGGTAGTTATGAAAAACACAAACACATTGGTAATTTTCGGACACCCCGACCCAGACAGTTTTAACGGGGCCATACTAAAAACTGTAGAAAATAAACTTACAGACAAAAGGTATCAGATTATTTCTAAGAATCTGTATCAATTGAATTTTAATCCTATTTTAACCTTGGATGATTTAAAGAAGATGGAAAACTCTTCTGTTGCCGGGGATATAGCCATAGAACATAATGATATTAAATGGGCTAAAAACATTATACTTATCTATCCCATATGGTGGGCAGGACAACCGGCTATGGTTAAGGGGTGGATTGACAGGGTGTTCAGTCCCGGATTTGCATATGCCCCCCAGGAGGACGGGACTATAAATGGGTTGTTGTCGGATAAAACCGTGATGGTTTTTACTACCACCAGTTCCAGTGAGGAAAGTATGATAGAATCAGGGATGGCCGCTGCTATGGAGAAAACAATGATGGAAGGGATATTTGGGACTTGTGGCGTGAGTTCTATGTTATATAAAAATTTGTATGTGATGCCAACGGCAACGGAAGCCGAAAAAAACAAAATGTTAGTAGAAGTGGATTGTTTGCTCAATGCTATCTAGAAAAGACAACAGGGGAAGGAGAATCACATGTTTATAAGGCTTATAATTATTTCAATCACACCTACTATAGCCTTAGCCATAGGGATATATCTTACAGATAGACGTGACAAAGAGCCGTGGCATCTTTTATTGCGTATATTTTTAATGGGGGCACTATCTGTAATACCGGTAATACTTATACAGAAGACCCTGTTGGCTATCAATGTCTTTTCGGGTTTAATTTCAATCGTATACACGGCGTTTATTGTTGCGGGGTTAACAGAGGAATTTTTCAAGAGGTCTGTAGTCGTCCACGGCATTTATAATAATATAAATTTCAATGAAAAGCTGGACGGCATAGTATATTCGGTATTTTCCGCGCTGGGATTCGCCACTGTGGAAAACATTGTATATGTTGTATTCCGATATACGGGGAACTATTATGTAGGAATTATGAGGGGACTTTTATCTGTGCCGGGGCATATGTTGTTTGGTATTACAATGGGGTACTATTTATCGCTGAGCAAATATACGGAAGACCCCGAATTAAAAGGTTATTATTACAGAATGTCATTGTTTATACCCGCAGTCCTACATGGGCTGTTTAATTTCATCTTGATGGCACAGGTTCCGATTTTGATGACTGTTTTTATTCCCTATGTTATATATTTATGGGCCAGTAACTTAAAAAAACTGAATCAATACGTCACGGACAGCAGGGATAACAATAGCTAAACCGTCGTTAAACTATTGTTCAGCTATTGTTTTTAGTCCCGCAATAATTTTAACCATGTCTTCCGCCGTGGCATCAACAGGAATTTCAAAAGAACCTGATTTTAATCGACCTGAAAGGTTTAAGCTTTCAGCAGCTTGAACAAAATTGTTTTCATCATCCACCAATTTATTATCTTTTAATATTTTTGCTATTCCCGTACAAAAAGTTCCGCTGGGGATAACTATTTTTTTGGTTTCTCCAACTGTTCTATTTTTTTGTTCGTCTTTATCTATGTAATTATCCGTATTACTATTGTCTTGAGAATTTTCTATTTCAACTTTGTCTGTGTCATTTTCTGTTCCCAATCCGTTATTTTCATATTCCAGGCCCGTATTATCGATATTCTGTCCACTGCTTGCTGTATTGTTGCTTTGTTCCTCCGGGATATCGGTGGGTTCGCTTGCTGATACAGTACCGGAGTGGTTATCAAACCAACTTCCAAGATTTACTGTGAGCACAGCAAACATTATACCTATGATAATTATAGCAAAAAAAATATCTGAAAAATCATGAAAAAAATCTTTTATTTTTTCCAATTAGCTCAGCCCCTTGTCAAAATCTTATTATTTTATTTTAGAATAACACAAACGAACAAAATCATCAATAAATATATGGATAAAGTATAAAATACAGGGCATGCCACAGTTGATTTCCACTGTTTACAGTGGTAGAATGATATAGGAAATCTGAATCTATATATGTGGACTGGGGGATAAATAATGAAAGACGAAATGATTGAATGGGCAAAAACTGTTATAATATCCTTGGTTATTGCACTATTGATTACAACTTTTATAAAACCAACCATAGTAAAAAATTATTCTATGAGTCCAACGTTGGATGAAAACGACTTTTTAATTATTAACAGGTTTTTGTATAAGAGGGGTGAACCCAAAAGAGGTGACATAGTTGTTTTCAGATCTAATCTAAAAACGGAAACGGGCAAACAAAAGTTGTTAATCAAACGTGTAATAGCTATACCGGGTGATAAGATAGTGATCACGGGAGGCAAAATTTATATCAATGGCAATGAGTTGGAAGAAAGTTACATTGCAGAGGAGTACACGGTCGGGGATGTTGATTTAATTGTGCCGGAAAATGAGATATTTGTAATGGGAGATAACAGGGGTAACAGTCTTGACAGCCGTGATGGAATTTTAGGTCCGGTGGATTTTAGTACAGTTATAGGGAAAGCATTCGTACGGATATTTCCTTTTAATAAAATTGGACTATTAAAGTAACAAAAACTCTCAACATCATGTCGGGGTTTTTGTTATTCTTGTTTGTAAAAACAAATTAAAATAGTATATATAAACAATTTTTCAAATAACCTTTGTCTTTATGAAGCAGGAGGTTATTTTTTTATATTTGATTAATTATTTACGTTAAAGGGTACTAATTATTTTGTATCCGAATTATTCATGTCGCAAGAATATCCATTGTTTTAATTATGGATTAAATAAGTGTATAATTAATATACTATAATAATATATGTGATGAGTAAAAAATGGGGGAATTATGTATGATTCAAAATAAAGACAAGTGTATTATCAATGTTACGTTGGAAAGCAAAGGTTGTTTCGAATATGAAGAAGGGGTTTCCTTGGAACAGATTGCACGTGATTTTCAACGGAAAGGTCAATGTCAGGTAGTTGCTGCTATTGTAGATAACAAGTTGAAAGAATTAAATTTTGTTATAAATAAAGACTGTCATGTTAAATTTATAGATGCATGTTCATCTATAGGTTCCAGAATATATCAAAGAAGTCTGTCTTTTGTTTTAATGAGAGCGTGTATGGAGTTATTCCCAAAATGTAGGATTACCGTAGAACATTCATTGAGCAAGGGTCTGTATTGTGAAATTCATTGTCCTTGTAAAAGTGAAATTGATGAAAACGATACAAAAAACATAGAGAACCGTATGAAGGAAATTATTGAAAGGGATATTCCCTTTGTAAGAAACAGGGTACCTCTCGATGAAGCTATAGAAATTTTCAGGAAATATGGGCAAACTAATAAGGTAAAACTGATGAAATATAGGAAGAAACCTTATGTCAATATATATGAATGCGGTTGGTTCAAAAATTATTTTTACGGTTATATGGTACCTTCTACAGGATACCTAAAAATGTTTAAACTAAAATTTTACAGCCCCGGTATTGTTATACAATTGCCGAGAAGTGAAAACAACGGAGAAATCCCCGAATTTAGGGAGCAACCGAAATTGTTCAAGATTTTTAGAGAGACGGAGAAATGGTCAAGGATTTTAGGGATAGATTATGTTGCATCTTTAAACGATCTGATAGTAACAAAAAGTGAAAGGGAATTTATCTGCATTGCAGAGGCGCTGCACGAGAAAAAAGTGGTAGAAATCGTGAACTCTATTATGGAGAGTATAGAGGAGAAAAAACTGATTTTAATTGCAGGACCAACTTCCTCAGGCAAAACAACCTTTGCTAAAAGGTTGGAGATACAGTTAAAAGTCAATGGATTAAGGCCTGTTTCCATCTCTTTGGATGATTACTTTGTGAACAGGGAAAATACGCCGTTAGATGATAGGGGCGAATATAATTTTGAAGCGCTGAATGCTTTGAATCTGGAATTATTTAATAGAGATTTGGAAAAAATATTAGTTGGCGAAGAGGTAGAAATACCGACTTTTAATTTTTGTTTAGGCAGAAGTGAATACAAGGGAAATATAATTAAGATAACTAAGGAGCAACCATTAATTTTAGAAGGTATTCATTGCCTGAATGATCAATTGACAAGGTATATACCACGAGAAAACAAATTTAAAATATATATAAGTGCTTTAACACAGTTGAGTATTGACGAACATAACAGAATCCCGACTACGGACACAAGACTTATCAGGAGGATGGTCAGAGACAGTAAATTCAGGTCTAATGATGCAAATACAACCCTATCTCTATGGGAATCTGTTCGCAGGGGCGAGGAGGTAAATATTTTTCCATTTCAAGAAGACGCGGATATTATGTTTAATTCGGCATTGTTTTATGAGCTCAGCGTACTCAAAAAATATGTGGAGCCCTTGTTAAAACAGGTAGATACAACAAGCCCCCATCATCCCGAAGCAAAGCGGCTACTGAGATTCTTGGACTACTTTGTCAGTCTGGAAAATGAGGAAGCCATACCAAAAACGTCAATTTTAAAGGAATTTATAGGTGGGAGTATTTTTTGTTAAGGACAAGGAGAAGATATTTGTGAAGGATAAAAAATCAAAAGAAGTTGTGGGGGAATTTACTCCGAACATGATTATGAAATACGAAATTGCGGAGGAATTAGGGTTGATCGATAAACTGAAAAGACTTGGGTGGGGGGGACTTACAGCCAAAGAGACAGGACGAATTGGTGGGATAATGACGGCAAAAAAGAAACAAGCGGACAGGGAGAAATAAAATGTTGACATAAAATATGCCGTATGATAGACTTAGATAGAATAAGGGTCTATAAACCTGGGTTCAATAAGTTTTAGGAGGAATTTTTTAATGGAAAATGGTATTGTAAAATGGTTTAACTCAGAAAAAGGGTATGGATTTATTTCCAGAGAAAATGGTGATGATGTATTTGTACATTATTCAGCTATTGATATGGATGGATTCAAAACATTAGAGGAAGGCCAAGAAGTTCAATTTGAAATCGTTGAAGGAGATAAAGGACCTCAAGCTACTAATGTAAAAAGAGCATAACTAAGGTTGTTTCATCAATTTTAAAATAGAGTATGTAATCTATAGCTTTGCAAACCTTGAGGTTTACATATATATTTAGATTAGTACCGTTTTATGTTATGGTGAAATGCTAAAAAATGATGAGATTAAAATCTCATCATTTTTTTATATAGCGATTATATGGCCATTTTGGATAGTACTTCCTGACAGGTGCAAAAGATTAACCGACATGGCCGGGGTAACATAATTAATTTTTATACCAAACCCAAGAGTCTGACTGATTGTGTTATTGTAAATAAAATGATAACACCGACCACAGTAGGCATGACGGCACTGAATAGAGTCCATTTGTTACTGCCGGACTCTTTTTTTATGGTCCAGAGGGTTGTGCCGCAAGGAAAATGAAATAGGGTAAACAACATAAAGTTCAGCGTTGTCAGCCAGGTCCAGCCGTTAGCAACAAACAGTTCCTTCATGGCCTGAATGTTATTCAATTCCAACATTGCGCCTTCTGCCATATAGCTCATAATCAATATCGGCAACACTATTTCATTTGCGGGAAACCCCAAGATAAAGGCCATCAGTATAAATCCATCCAGTCCTATTAAGTTTGCAAAGGGCTGTAAAAATGCGGCACTATGGTTTAGTATACTGTCTCCGCTCACATTTATATTGGCTAACAACCAGATTATTACACCGGCGGGGGCCGCAATGGCAACGGCCCTGCCCAATACAAATATGGTCCTGTCTATTATAGATGTGTATAATATTCTGCCAAATTGCGGTTTCCTATAGGGAGGGAGTTCCAATGTGAATGATGAGGGTACTCCCTTAAGCCATGTTTTAGATAATAGCCATGAAATTGCCAATGTTACTATTATGCTGGCTATTACCAGTATAGATACAAACAGGGATGCTGTCAGATTGATAAATTGGCCGGCTGCCAGGCCACCTAAAAAAATAGTGGATAGTGCAATTAAGGTTGGGAAACGCCCGTTACACGGAACAAAATTGTTTGTGAGCATTGCAATAAGGCGTTCCCTTGGTGACTCTATTATTCTGCATGCTATAATCCCCGCCGCATTACAACCGAAACCCATACTCATGGTGAGAGATTGTTTGCCGTGGGTCCCGGCTTTTTTAAATAATCTGTCTAAATTAAATGCTACTCTCGGAAGGTAACCCAGGTCCTCCAGGAAGGTAAAAAGCGGGAAAAATATAGCCATTGGAGGGAGCATTACCGACACCACCCATGCCAATGTCCTATAAATACCCGGTATTAATATTCCATACAGCCACCGGGGTGCATTTAAAGACATAAACCAAATCGTCAGGTGGTCTTCTATTTTAAAGAACAGATTTGACAGCATTTCCGAGGGAAGGTTGGAACCGATTATGGTTATCCAAAACACCACTCCAAGCAAAAGGAACATTATTGGGAAACCTGTATATCTGGATGTTAAAATATCATCCAATTTTTTATCCCAGTCCTTCTTTTTACTTCCACCCTTCACAACAACATCAGTGGCTATCTCTTCAGCTTCAGCATATATACTGCTGACTATGAGATCTTTTAACTGTTCATTTTTTTCCCTATCCAGGGTATTCTTTAAAAGTTCTGTTATGTTATATTCATCTCTGTTTTTACTGATATCCATATATACAGGTTCCCTCCCTCTCGATGTATGTATCTTTCTTGTCTAGTACAAACATACCAATGGATTCCAATATTGTGGTATCACCCTCCATAAGCCTCAAGGCTACCCATCTTGTGTTCAATTTATCCTTTAGAGTATTCTGCAATTGCTTTGAGATTTTATCAATTTTATCCTCTATAACCTTGGGATATTGAACTTGTTTTGGAGATGTAGTTTCGAGTCCCAGGGCGATATTATATGTTTTATCCATCAAATTGTCCAGTCCCTCACCCTTTCTGGCTATTGTTGCTACTACCGGAATCCCCAGTTTCCTCTTCAATTTTTCTATATCTACCAAAATCCCCTTTCGTTTTGCTTCATCCATAAGGTTTATACATAGAACAACCTTATCTGTAAGCTCCATTATCTGCAAAACTATGTTCAGATTTCTTTCAAGACAGGTAGCGTCGGCAACGACTATGGTGGCATCAGGTTTTCCAAAACATATGAAATCCCTTGCTACCTGTTCCTCGACAGAATTTGCTAGCAACGAATAGGTGCCGGGTAAATCAACAAGAGTAAATCTCTTATCTTTATATCTATAATTTCCCCTGGCGTTTGATACGGTTTTTCCGGGCCAATTACCTGTATGTTGTTTAAGGCCCGTTAGAGCGTTAAATACCGTGCTTTTTCCCACATTAGGGTTACCGGCCAGCGCAATTATAAATTCATCATAACTTTTTAATTTAATATTAAAATTCTGGTTTAAAGCTGTTTTTGGACAAGATCTACAAGTTGAATTCATAGCATTTCCTCCTTCTCAAGATTAGCTGATTTTACTGACTAGAATTTGTTCCGATTCTTCTCTTCTTAAGGCAATCGATGCCCCGCGAATGTTATAGGCGATTGGATCACCTAGGGGACTCTTTCTGATTACGTCTATGGCAGTTCCGGGAACGATACCCAAGTCCAACATCCTTCTTCTGGGAAGCCCTGCCGACAGGAGCTTGAATACCTCGACTTTGGAACCGACGGCAACCTTGAAAAGAGGTATATAGTCTTTGTTCATGTATTTGTCCTCCCTTCATCAACTGATGTTCTATAATTTCATATGAAGCCCGGGTTTATTTTAAAAACATAAATATTTAAACAATTTTTAAAAGTTACCCTAAGCTAACTTATTATAATATATAGGTTATGAATCGGGACAGATAAAGGAAACTTGTCTTAACATAAAATGTCTCATTTGTACATACATTTTAGTATTATCAGGTAATTTAGCTTGGGGGATGGCCATTATGAAAAAGGATTTTTTTACCTTTAGCGAATATATTAAAAAGGATCAGGGATTGCTGACCCCTTCTATGGAGGATTATGTTGAAATGGTATATAGGTTATCAAGGGATACCGGATATACAAGAATCAATGAGCTGTCTAATGCATTAAATGTACAGCCTCCTTCAGTTACCCGAATGATTCAGAAATTAGCTGAAATCCACCTGGTCAATTATGAAAGATATGGTGTGATTACACTTACTGAAAAGGGAAAGCTGAAAGGGAGCATGTTGCTTATGCGGCATAATATTGTGGAAAATTTCCTCAAATCCATAGGTATAGTCGAGGGCATATTGGAAGAGACAGAAAAAATAGAACATATAGTGAGCAGGGAAACATTAAAATGCATGGCACACTACCTAAGCTTTCTAAGGGATAATCCCGATATTGAAAAAAAATTTAAAATTTATAGGGAATCCATAAAAACCAGGTAGAACCCGATTTTTACAGTATGTAAAAATACATAAATATGAAACCGATGGAATTGTTATCTATCGGGTTAAATTCAATATTATGTAATACTGTCATTAGAATAGTATCAGACATTAAACACATACTATTATTACATCGGGAGGGAGTGATAACAGTTGGATTTACTGTCTATTTTGGCAGAAAAAAGCGCAAACAAAATTCAAAAAAAAATACAGTCTATACTTGAATCCTTTTATAACGAAGGAATAAATATAGAAGAAAGAATATATTATGTTAAACCCTTTTATTATTTAAATTATAGCGTATCCATTGAAAATATTAAGGATTATCCGATTAATGATTTTATAAATATATTTAAATTTCACGCATCGAATGCCCTTTATGAATATATAAAAGATTCTGAGGAACCAAATTTAATTCAGCATATAATTAACACCGACTATTGTTGCTTTGATATAAAAGAAAGGATAGAAATTTATAAAAGCTGTTTAGATATACTGAGGGGGGAAAAGATAGACAGGTTATTGTCAGGGGATGATACCTTCGACCCTAAATCCGAAATCTTGCAACAATTGATTGATTACTTGAAAAACAATACAGAGATCAATCTAGGCGGTTTTATTTTGTTCAGATTAAAAGACTATTTATTGGATCTGAATAAAACAATAGAAGAGGCTGTAGAAGACTTTTTGATAAACAAGGAATATAATGAATTTATTAAATTATTAAAATATTTTGTGGATATCCAAGAGTCTAAATTTGATATGGTGCATGTAGTTTTTGATGAAGAAATTAGATTTAAAATATATGATCAACATAGTGGGTTATTAGATAATGATTATATAAAAAATATTGTTATGGGGATTTCAGAAGTCGACATTGCTCAGGATGATCTTTTGGTTAGCGCATTAATTAATATAGCACCTAAGCAGATAACAATTCACAGATCCTTCATATTAAAGGACACTGAGGTCATTAAAACCTTACAAAAGATATTCCCGGGGAAAATGCATTTTTGTAGCGGTTGTAAATGGTGCGATGCACAGGCAAATGTAAATGAGGAATAGAAAGGGTAACCTGATCCTTCGGGGGACAACCCCTTACAGAAGGCGAAAGAGTTATCAGGGATTCCGCAGAAAATAAAAATGCCGGTGATCCTAATTTTTTGTATTAATGCTTAGAAACAATAGATGTCAATGGAAATATACCATTGGCCCCAGAAGTGTGTCTTGCTGTCAAGTCTGGAATGATGGTGAAATATATTTTAGGCTTGACAGTAATAGTAAAGGGTAAAATGAGTGTATTTTTGTTGAGAATTACAAGTGGATGAATTTGCAGAACAAAACGTGCTAACGAATATTTGACACATACGGTGTCGAA
>JAAYPJ010000004.1 GCA_012519835.1 Clostridiales bacterium
AATCTGATTTCAATCATTTTAATCTCCTCACCGGGATGGCGGCGTATTTATCTTCCATTTTATCGGGGCGATAGGACAGTTTGGCATTCCTCAAACCCATGTGTCCCATATCATCTTCTCGATTCATATAAACCAGCTCGGGGTATATTTCCCTGACATAAACGGCAAATTCACGGTTTATCATTTGATATGCACCCTTGACATAGTTAAAGGCCTTCTCGAAATGAATCACATAAGTATCGGAATTCAATCTTTCTCCTATTGTAAAGGCGACGATTTTATCCCCCACCCGAATTAATCCGCCCTCCAAATCAAGATCAAAAAAATTATCAAAACAGCGTCGAATAGCAAAATATTCGCCACGAAGATAAATGTCCTTATTGTGGTCACGTTCTTGGTTCCATATTTCATTCATCTCTCGGCATTCTTCAAGATTATCGGGGGTTATCGGATCGAAACCCCAATTATCCCGATTATGCTGTTTGAAGAAATTGATATAATTGCGTTTATTGCTGAGTCTATTACCCTTGAGGTTTATCAATTTATCCAAATAATAAACATAATCCGAACCATCACGCATATATTCATATTTGAAACAATCGGGATATAAATCTGAAAGTTCTTTTCGATTTTCGGGGGACAGCCCGAGAATTTTAAATTCATGTCCGTGTTCCAATGAATCCTTATACATGGTTTCTATCACCGGTTTGATATCGGAGGTGCCGGCGGGATAGAAATAAAATTCCTCATTTTCGGTCCTACCCTTGATCACCAAATAATTGTCAACCTGTGCCGCACGATAATGAAAGAGCTCGTACCAGGCAAACAGATTCGTAAAATTCTGATGACAGCCTCGCATATTTGCAGATATAATCAGGGGTTCCATCCATTCCTTATCTTTTATTTCGATTTCCTTGAAATTGATCATCTATTTTTTTCTCCTAATTTTTGATTGACTATTTTAATATCGCCTAAAATTACACAATATAAAAAAACCTCATAGTGGCGTGGAATCAGCTATTATAAGGTTTTTTTTATCGGCTTTGGTTTGTTACGCTAGTCGCAAACCCAATTCTTTTGCATAATCGTATGCCTGTTTATATTCCATGAAACTTAAACCCTTAGCTATCTCCTTATATTCAAAAGCCTTGTGGCAGGGATGGTATTGATTCATCAAATTTACTAAACAATTGGGGGACAATTCTTCCTTTATAAATTTCAAAACCTTTTTTGTATCTTCTAATCCGCCGGGCAACACCAGGTGTCTGATCAACAGACCCCTGTAGGCTAT
Source organism: Clostridiales bacterium (assembly GCA_012519835.1). Classification (GTDB taxonomy): domain Bacteria; phylum Bacillota; class Clostridia; order Peptostreptococcales; family Natronincolaceae; genus JAAZJW01. The sequence continues at coordinate 1,292 of JAAYPJ010000004.1, forward strand.
TCCCTTTCTATCGACCTTCAATCCGTTTACCTGCCGGTCCATTTCCTTCAGGGCCAACTTTGCTTTTTCAGGATAATTTGCTATTTTGGAATACAGCCTTCCCCTTTCAGATACATTGTATTTAAAATCCGGCATATAAATGTCTATAATTCCATCCAAAATTTTCAGAATTTCAATACTTTCATAACCGCCGCAATTATATACAATAGGTAATTCCAGTCCTTCCCGGGCTGCTATATAAATGGCTTCCAGGATGTTGGGAACAAAGTGAGTCGGAGTAACCAAATTTATGTTATGGCATTTATAATGACCCTGTAATTGGAGCATAATATCCGCTAATCTTTCATTGGATATCGGATGTCCTTCACCATGAAAACTGAGTTCAAAATTTTGACAGTAAACACATTTCATATTACAATATCCGAAAAATATTGTTCCGGATCCCCTGGATCCGACCAGGACACTTTCTTCACCGAAATGCGGCCCATAGCTCGATACTATTGCTTTGTCGGCCCCCCGGCACACCCCTACCCCCTTTGTTCTGTCTACTCCACACTCATGAGGGCATAGATAACAACGGGTGAGATGTTTTTCAATTTCATTCACCCTCTCCAGTAAAGTGCCGTCCTGCAGTAATTTTATATAGCTCGGTCTAAAAACCATTTATCTGCTCACCCCTTATTTAACCCTAAAATCCACTCTTCCAACACCCATACTGACACGAAATTCCAATTTAATGTCTTTATCTTCATAATCAGGTGAAATGTAATGATCCCCCAGCCTGATTAAATTTAAATCATCTGTATTGATTTTGCTTAAAGAACTGTCTAATTTTATTTTTATACCCGCATCCTTTGGAACCGTTATATTTATGTTGGAAGCACCACTGTCAATTTCGATATCCGATTTACCATATTTGTTTCCCAAGATAATATTCAGATTCCCGGCGCCCATGTCTAAATCAACAGATCTTGTTGCAATGTTTTCGAGATTGAGGGTGCCCGAAATGGCGCCCAGATCTAAATCCAGGTCCCATATCACATCCTCGTTCAATTTAAAATTATAATTGCTGCCCCTGGTGCTATAAATAGCCGGACTATGAATTTTGTTTGCAAAATTGAAAATCACGGTTTCCATGTCGTTTCTGTACGTTTTGTTATGGCTTAGTTTGATACCCCGGGCATCAACCTTTAGGAGGTCATTTCTTTCTGAAGCCACATCAATTCTGGCTGCGCCTATATCCAGGTTAAGTTCACCATGGGAAGTTTCCACAGGTTTCGTGAAATGGGTCTTGAAATCAGTGTCAACATTGATCCCCTTATAAAAAGTTCCATATAAAATTAAAATTATAAAAAATATAATCCACGCTATAAGGGAAACAATAAATTTTTTGTTAAATAAAATATTAACCCCTGCTACAACGAGCAACAATGGCCATAAATCAAAGATACCGAGCAGCACATCAAAACCGATATAGCCCAAATTCGTTAGGAGAAATAAGATACCTAAAATGATTAAAATAATACCGCCTATCAATCTTCTATTATTCATAATTTCACCTTCTCCATAATATTTATATTTTTATGAGTTCTGTATTTTGTTGATTGCCATGCAGCATTATAAATCCTATTCAAAATTATTTTTTGGGCTTGCTGCTTAATATAAATACCCCAAGAACTATTAACACAATCGGGAATAAGAATTTAAAACTCAGCCATCTCAAAAATATAAATCTTTTGCTGAATAATATTGCACCCACTATGATGAGTGCGTATCCGAAGAACTTTCTGCCTTCCTCTTGGTTGAAACCTCTACCGAACATATTGCTCCTTTGACCGTTATTTTTATTGAAATTTCCGTTTGAACCCGGTCCCGCGTTGATACCTTCCCTTCTGGGCATTATTATTGCGGCGGCAATATAGATAAGCAGCCCCGTGCCGTAAACAGCTATGCTTATGAGCCAAAGAAGCCTGATTATAGTTGAGTCTATGCCAAAATATTCAGCTATACCGCCACACACACCTGCTATTTTTTTATCACTTTCAGAACGATATAAACGATTTTCCATGAAATCCCTCCTTTTATTTGTGACAATGCGTCAATGCGTCAAGGGGACGCTTTGTTTGCCACATTTTTGTTTGCATATTAATCCTTCCAATTCCACCAGTGCAGTTTATTTTCCGGCAACTGCCCGTCATGATCTGCGTAATAAACTGCCAACCGATAACAGTACAAAGCGCATTTATCCACTGTTGTACCCTGTGCGATGCAGTCAGCGGCATAGATATCATCAGGGTTTTGGCCTTTTAATGATTCTATTGTCGGAAACCCTGCCTTTATCAAATGCTTCGCCATATTGCTTCCAACTCCGGGTATTTTCATCAATTCGGGTTTATCGATTTTACTCATAACACACCCCATAATCAGATACCGAACCACCATTTTCAATTTTCCCGATGCAACTCCACATGGGCTGCATATAAACATGCCTTCTCGTCACGGCATCCTTTTAGCCTATTATACCATAATATAATTCTATGCATCTATTTATATTAATTTGCGTCACGGTCAAAATTTAGGGTAGTAGATGCGTCAAGGGGACGCTTTGTTTGCCGCATTTTTGTTTGCATATTAATCCTTCCAATTCCACCAGTGCAGTTTATTTTCCGGCAACTGCCCATCATGATCTGATGCGTCAAGGGGACGCTTTGTTTGCCGCATTTTTGTTTGCATATTAATCCTTCCAATTCCACCAGTGCAATTTATCCTCCGGCAACTGCCCATCATGATCTGCGTAGTCCGGCAGGGGGACACTTTGTTTGCCATCCTATTTTTAAATAGGGGAGAATAACGTGTTTAAAATGCAGGGAAAAAGGTGTTTAATGTAGAATATTGGGATAATAGACATATTAAAGCATCTTGTTAAGGCATCCTGTCAGTTCGTTTATTTATAATGAAGGGGTGATAACTTTGGGTAGGGTAGCAAGGGCGAAAAGTAAAACCGGGATATACCATATAATGCTAAGGGGTATAGACAAAAGGAATATTTTCCTTGATGAGGGGGAATATTTAATATTCCTTAAACATCTAAGGAAAGCACAGGATAAAATTGAATTCATCCTATATGCTTATTGTCTAATGACCAATCATGTTCATCTTTTGCTTAAAACAGAAAAACCAATAGGTGACATTGTTAAAAGGATAGCAGTTGGCTATGCCCAATATCATAATATTAAAAATGGCAGAACAGGACACCTTTTTCAAAACAGATTCAGAAGTGAAGTGGTCGAAACCGACAGATACTTTCTGACAGTTCTGCGTTATATACATCAAAACCCTCTGAAGGCGGGGATAGTGCAAGATATAAAGCAGTATAAATGGAGCAGTTATCATGAATACCTTTCAAAAGGTAAATCAATAGTTGAAAAGGGGTTCGCATTTGCATATTTTAAAGGCCTGAAGGAATTTGTTGAATTCATGGAAGAGGAAAATGACGATGAATGTTTAGACTATAACCCCACCAAAAGGTGGAAAGATGATGAGTTAAAAGAGTATATTAGTCAACTTGTAGACATAAATAAAATACATAATTCAGACAAGCAATTAAGGGATGAAATTCTTAGGGCAATCAAAACTGAAACCGGGGCAAGTAACCGGCAGTTGTCAAGGGTGCTTAATATTGGGAGAAGTATTTTGGAGAGGGTAAGGTAAATGTGGCAAACAAAGCGTCCCCATGCCACATTGAGAAATACAGAATAACAGAAAAGGAGCCATTCGTATGATTTATGATATTGAAAAGATAGAAAAAGCAAAGGCAGTTCTCCAAAGCATTGCAAATGGCAAGGATCCAATCAGTGGGGGGGCCATTGAAGAAGGCAATTTTGTCAATGATCCCAGGCTAATCAGAATGTTTTATTTTGTGGCGGAGGTATTGGATAATGTTGTAAAAGGAAATTATAGCAGAGGAAAGGTTTCTGAATTTATAATAACCGGTGAGCAAAAAAACGATGTAGTATTTACTGAAGGAAATATCGGGGTGAATGAAATTGCTAAATGCATAAATCAACAAATTAATCCACTGATGAGTAAAAAGGTTTCAGGTATGGCGATTAACAACGGATTGAAAAGATTAGGAATTCTATCTGAGGCAATAGACGATTTAGGCAAAAAGAGAACAACCACAAATGAAAAGTCTGTTGATTATGGTTTTCAATTAGAGAAAAGGAATTATAATGGAGTAGAGTATTATATGGTAGTTATTGATGATAAGGGCAAAAAATATATATTGGATAATATAGAGGAAATTATGAAATGAAAGGTCCATTTTGAGTAGCTATTTTGTTGTGCATTATGGGTAAATACTCAAATAGTATCACAATTTACACCCTATACGGGTAGAGGTGGCCTTTGTGCAAAATTTCAAGTAATTCACGCATATATGGTAAAAATATGATATAATAATTAATTTTTATATAAACTGCCGGCTAATTTGCTATAGATATGGTAATGACTGGGATAAACCTCATAAAATTCGTGCATTAATTGAATTTTTGCACATTTGACTGCCTGCATGTGGGCCGGGGTGTGAACTACAATTTAAGAATTGCTTATACATATTTGGAAATAGCAAACAACCCCTATAACGATTAAAATGGGGGTTTCAATGAAAGGATGGTTATTTGATCTATAAAAATCCTGATTATAAAAAAGCGAGGGGTGGCCATATAATATTGGTATCTTGTGGATATTGTAAAACCGACATTGTCAAGTATCAGAAAGTGGGGAAAGGGAGACTGTTGAGAATGTATGTTGATAGGATTATTGAAAGTTCTGTTGACCTTTCCAAAAACTATGGAGCGTTGTTTTGTCCTAATTGTAATAAACAACTGGCAACAAGAGTTACCTTGAAGAGGAAAAACAAAGAAGCATACATATTGATCAGATCTGCCTTCAATACCAGAAAAATAGGCTAAAGGACAAGTACCTATTGAAATCCTTCGCTTCATCCGGGATGACAATTTTCACACGGCCTTCTGTTCCTGAAGGTGGAGATGACAAACAAAGCGTGCCCATGCCACAAAATGTGGCAAACAAAGCGTCCCCATGCCACATGCCACCTATTCTCTGTCATAATCCAGATGGAGTAATATTCTTTGGCCGGATTTTTCATATATAATGGGAACCTCCAGAAATTTTGATAGGTTTTCTTCAGTGAGAATTTCATCCGTAGCCCCGGCCAAATAAATTTCCCCCTTTTTTAACAACAAGGTATGTGAAAAATTTGGGAGTATCTCTTCTGTATGATGCGTTACATATATAAGAGTAGGTGCATTTTTATCCTCACTCAAATTTTTAATTATTTCGAGCAGTTGTTCACGTGCAATTATATCGAGCCCCATACACGGTTCATCGAGAATCAACAGTTCGGGCTGTGCCATTAAACCCCTCGCAATCAATATTCTCTGTTTTTCTCCTTGTGAAAGCGTCTTATATTCCCTGTTCGCTAGGACCGAGGCATTAAGTCTTCTTAAACAATCTTTGGCGAGAACTTGGTCATCTTCCGTAATTTCATCATAAAGATCTATTGTTGCAAATTTTCCGCTCATAACTATGTCCATGGCTGTGCTGTAACCATGAAATTTTTCCTGAATGGACGAACTCACCCAACCTATGGACCTTCTCAGTTTTCTCATATCATATTGACCCACGGTTTTACCTAATACCCTTAATCTCCCTTTTGAAGGAAAGATATATCCGTTGAGCATACTCAAAAGCATGGTTTTGCCCGCGCCATTGGGACCAAGGACCGCCCAGTGTTCACCTTTTTTAATTTCCCAGTTTATATCCTTGAGTATATATTCATAGTTTCTTATTATAGATACCTTTTGCAGTTCCACTATCAATTATATCAACCTCTTTTTTGTACAGAGCAGTATTTTGTTATAACAGTAATTTCTAATTTGCCAAGCCATAATAAAATATGATAATTATACTAACATATTATAGATAATAATTCCACCCCCAGGGGGGTTGGCGTGGGGGGTTGGCACAACGATGTGGCAAACAAAGCGTCCCCATGCCGCATCCTGAATGTGGCAAACAAAGCGTCCCCATGCCACACCCATGCCACACAAGAAGTAATAGCAGCATCTAGAAAAATATGTTATAATTGCGAAAAGGGTAACAATATATAATACTTTAATATTATAATTAGCTCCGAGTTAATTAACCTACAGTCTTTGCCATGGTTATTAACCGTCAGGGTGCGAGAAGAAATTCCTGTGCCTCCCGCTATCGGAAAGGAGAAATTATATTCGGACAACCTTTCTGTCTTGAAATGGCAGGGATTTTTACGCAACAGGCAGTTTCCAATCGGGGCTGTCTATTTTTTGGGGACAAAAGGGGACGTACCCGGATTGTCACCAACATATTATAAGCAATAATACCACCCCTAGAGTTGGCGTGGTGGGATGGCAAACAAAACGCCCCCATGTTACCCTAGAGTTGGCGTGGTGGGATGGCGAACAAAACGCCCCCATGTTACCCTGGAGTTGGCGTGGTGGGATGGCAAACAAAACGACGTCCCCATGCCACTGCGGCTCTGGGTAAGTATATCAAACAAGGTGGTGTTATTTGTATTTACATGCGAACAGTAATAACGAAAATAAAAAGGGGGAAAATTGTGTGAAGATTTTAAGTAAAACGGGAACAAAGATGTTCTTTGCTTTAATGCTTATAGCAGGATTAATTTTTCAATTTTGCTACATATTATTACCTCAGGATGTCTATGCACAAGAAACGACACTTATCATAACCGGGGATGGGGTAAAAAACCAAAAGAATTATACGCTCGAGAAATTAAAATCTATGCCCCAGACCCGTGCCATTTTTAGTACAGTCAATACATACCCTACTAAAAACTGGCATGTGGGCGAAGGGGTTACATTGAAGGACCTGCTGAAGGAAGCCGGCATAAAAGATGATGCTAAAAAAATAAAATTTTATGCATCCGATGGTTTTTATCAAGAATTCACAATAAAAGAAATATTGGAAGATACTCGTTATTATTTCCCCGGTTTGAAGGAAAACGACGAGTATGACGGGAGACTGCCCGGTTCCGACAGAGACCCGGAAAAAGTCGAAACCCTTGTCGCTTTGATGAGTGCTGAAGATGATAAATATGAAGGAATGAGCGGTGACAGAGGAATCAGGCTATTGATGGGCCAACGGGCGGTTACGGAGCAAAACAATCCATGGTATATAAAGAAACTGAACAAAATTGAAGTTTCTAGGGAAGAACCCGGCAAATGGGATGCTCCGATTGCCGATTTGCAACCGGGAAAAGTTGAGCCCGGCACAAAAATTATTCTTTCATGTCCCAATAAAATGGAGCTGGAGGAAGCAAAGATATACTACACAACAGACGGCTCAGAGCCTGATTTAAACAGTGATATTTTTAATATTATAGCACCGCGTTGGGAAAGGGATGGCAGATCCAACCAACCAATAGAAATAAATAAAACCACAACGATAAAAGCTGTTATTATAGGGCCGGGAAAGCATAATAGTGATGTGGTCGAACTGAAATACGAGGTTGGAAGCTATAGTGGGGCAGTACTGACCTGGACAGATGACCCTATGAAATCTCAGGCAATAACGTGGCTCTTGCCGAATACGGTTTCACGGGCTAAGATCCAATATATGATTGCAAAAGATTTTAAAGGCAACTTTAACGGGGCACAATTCCAAGAAATTGAAGGAGAAAAGTTCGGGCAGAATTATAATCGTTTCACCGTACAACTTACACAGCTCACACCCGATACCGAATATGTGTATCGCGTGGAAAATGAAGATGGCCGGGGCGAACCGTGTTATTTCAAAACCGCAGCACAAACAGACAAGTTTTCATTTATATATTTGGGTGATTCACAACAGGAGCGGGATATAAGTTTAGGTTATGGCCACCTGCAAGAAATTTTACGCTCCGCATATGACGGGAGCCAAAGTTTTGTCTTGTTTGGCGGTGATTTAACGGATAACGGCAGTGATGAGAATGAATGGTCCGAATTCATAAATTCCATTTCGGAAGTATCGTCGCAGATTCCTATCATGCCGACAATGGGAAACCATGACGGTTCCTGTTATCTGAATTTCTTTAATTTACCTACAAACGGCCCGGAAGGGTTGGGAAAAAGATTTTATTCTTTTGATTACGGTGACGCCCATTTTGTAATATTAGACAGTAACAACAACGCCTTACCGGAAGCCAAAGAATGGCTGCAGAACGATCTTAAAAACACATCCAAGAAGTGGAAGTTTGTAGTTTTCCATCATCCCGCATATCCTAATTATATTGATTATAAAACGGAGATGCAGGCTAAATCTATTCGGAAAAATTGGGTTCCGATATTGGAACAAAATGGTGTAGATATGGTTTTTGGCGGGCACCAACATATGTATATGAGGACGCACCCCATAAAAGATGGGAAGATTTATGAAAAACCCGAAGACGGAATAATTTATATTATGGGGAATGCAAGCCCGAAGGCGTATCAGGATTACCACGACCTTGATTATATAGCCAAAATTGAATCAGGCAGTAATTATCAAATAATCGAGATTGACAACGACACACTCACGTTTACTTCAGTAAGTGCAGACGGCAAACTTTTGGATACATATCTTATAGCCAATGCATCATCGGACATAGAAGGGCATTGGGCACAAAGTATAATTAGACAGATGATCGATAGAGGGATTATCAAGGGGTATCCCGACGGCTCCTTCGGGCCAAACAACAACATTACCAGAGCAGAATTTACATCACTGCTCGTCAGGGCTTTTAATTTGGAGCCAGGCCCAGGGAAAATATTTAGCGATACGGCCAATCATTGGGCCAAGGAGGCTATCAAAACAGCAAATTATCATGGGTTGGTGGGCGGTTATAGTGATACCTTGTTTGGACCGGACGATCCCATCACTCGTGAGCAGATAGCGGTGATGGTTGTTAACGCTATAAAAACAGAACAATCCGATGAAAATAAACCGTTTACCGATAGTGCCCAAATTTCAGCCTGGGCAAAGGAATCGGTAACCAAAGCAACCACAGCAGGACTTATCACAGGATACCCGGACGGCTCTTTTAGACCAAAGGACAATGCTACACGTGCAGAGGCTGTGGTTGTACTGGACAGAAGCATGTGATAAAAAGAATGTGACAAAAGGTGGCATGGGGACGCTTTGTTTGCCACATTCGTGTGACAAAAGGGGACGTACCCAAATTGTCACAAAAAATCCCGCAGGGGTATTCAAAACTTGCTCCCACGGGATTTTTATTTTCTGGGTTTATATAGGATTCCATAGGGGTATCCGGGTTTTGCACCCACGGAAATCCCATTTTTTAGGCCTGTATGAAGGACCTAGTCATGTTAATTATTCAACAGTCTTCATATACAACTCAAATTTCAACCTGTATTCATCTGTTTTCGTATTGAAAATCCCGATTAAATCCTCTGTTATCGGAACTTCTATGCTTTTCTTACCAATAGCGATATTCTTGCTCGAATCGGCGAACCGACATCATTATAAAACCAGAA
>JAAYPJ010000117.1 GCA_012519835.1 Clostridiales bacterium
TAAAATAGTATCCAAATCGATTGTTGGGGCTTTTTCAAAAAGTCAAGTGTTTTTTCGACTTTTCTGCAATTTTGTTAAAATATTTTCATTTACATTTTTTTGCATCTTAGCTTTATGACATTGGACGTCAGACTGCGTAATAACTGTCACTCTGAGCAAAGAGAAGAGTCTCAGTTGGCTTAAAATGCAGATCCTTCGCTTCGCTCAGGATGACAAAAGCGAAAAAGGTGCAATTTTGCGCAGTCTGACAGGGCCATTGTCCCTGTAAAAACATTGACGGGACAATAGAAACTCGTCCTCTAGTTCCCATTAGTTGGTTAAGAATTCTTTGTTGTTTTGATAAAAGGGAAATATAACATAATAAATATAAGAAACTTGGGGTTAGGGAAAAAACACATGAAAATTTATTTTGATATGAATATATACAATAGAATATTTGATGATCAGACACAAATGAGAATAAGGTTTGAGTCCATAGCGATAGATATTTTGTTCGAACAGGTTGAAAAAGGACAATATGAATTAATGTGGTCGTTTATCTTGGAGTATGAAAACAGTAGAAATCCTTTTATAGAAAGAAGACTCAATATTGAATCCATTTCTACCTTATGTGAAAAAATAATAGAACCTAATGATAACATAAAACGGATAGCAAGGGATATAATTAAAAACTCAAACATAAGGGGAAATGATGCATTACATCCTGCTTCAGCAGTATATGGAAATTGTAAATACTTTATAACTTGTGACGACAAATTTATAAGAACTATGAAAAAGAGTAGGGATAATTTGGAGGATGTAATTAAAGATATTAAGCTTTATAATCCTGTAGATTTTCTTAGAAAGGAGATGGATATTGATGTTATTGAATGAAAAGAGTAGATTTACAGATAGAGAAATAATAGAAAAGGGCTCCAGGGTATTAATAAGGGAACTAGGGTATTCCGGTTTTTTACGATTTATACGCCATTCTGAAGGAACAAGCAAGGAGGATTATTTAAAATTGGGGGATGAAATATTTAATAATATGTCTCTAGACGAAATATATGATAATGCAAAGAAATATTGGGAAAATATATAGTTGAATGTAGTATCGGCGGGACAGAATGGTCACTGGGGACAGGTACCGATGACCACCAAATGGTCACTGGGGACAGGTACCGATGACCACCATAAACTACCAAATCGGGAGAATCGGCCAATTGCGGTCGGTTCTTCTTTTTTCGTTCATTTTTTTCTCGCCGCTTGGCTGTCTGCCCGCCCGCTGCCCACCATTTTGCCCTGCCGCTTCCTATAGCGCTATACACATAAATTTTTTATTGGATAAGGTGTTAAGACAATGGTATAATAAGGGTAGTTTATAACACGGGGGGATTAGAATGGGTAAAGAAATAACCAATGAACGGTTATTTGAATTTATGACGAAGATATATGGCGAAATGCGGGAAGGATTTAAAGAAATAAGGGAAGAAATAAAAGGAACAAAGGATAAGGTAATTATAATTGAACAGGAGCATGGTAAAAAGTTGGATGCTTTGTTTGACGGCTATAAACAAAACTCTGAAAAACTGGATAGGATTGAAAAAGAGGTATCTAGACACGAAGAAATAATACTCAGA
>JAAYPJ010000118.1 GCA_012519835.1 Clostridiales bacterium
CAGGGAAGGCATATCATTTGCGGGAGGACCCATAGATGCCGCGTTCAGTGCAATACAAAAATGTTTGGATAAGGATATTTTACTTGAGGATTTTTCACTCCAGTCGGTAACCGAAGGAACAGACGCCCTGGGTTTTGCAACTGTAAAACTCAGATATAAAGATAATCACTATATAGGCAGGGGTGTAAGTATCGACGTTGTTGAAGCCAGTATAAATGCGTATATAGATGCGATTAATAGGATAGCTAGTAACAATAGTTTAACAATCGTTTGACAATTGTTAGAGGACGCATTATTAGACTTATATGAAACCATGGAGACAGGACTTGCGGTCAGTTTTTTGGCCGAAGGCCTTGTTCCCGTGGTTTTTTGGTTTCCTTTTTTGGCACCTATTATAACTACAGCATATTATACTATAGGAACATAAAGAATTTTCATAATATGTTGTAAAAATGATGTGTACAAAGATTTGTGCATACAAAGATTGTTTTGAACCAATTTTTCATTAAAATATTTCAGGAAAGGAGGAGATACAGAACCATGGGGGTAAATTTACAAATTTTATTTTCTATGAGCACAATCATTTTGCAGATAATACTAATAATGGCAGTTGTAATGGGTTTTAGAACCATTCAAGAGACAGTAAATTTTGCCGGGCAAGAAGGCATTGTAGCGGGGGTCACCAGCCGTAAGGAGCACGAAACTGAAAGTAAAAGTGAGGTAGCAAAATATGCCGGGGAAAAAGAAAAACAGATGAGGGATCAATACAGAATACCTGAAGGAGAAGAGCTTCTGTTCGTAAGGCAGGTAAAGCTAAACAGAAATGATCCGATAACAGAGATAAATATAGTGGCTGACAAAAAAGAAAAATAATCGGCACTCTTTTTCCTGTCTGCAATATTATGAAGTGACAAAAGAAAGGGGGGAAAAAGATGTCTTGTATTTTAAGTATGGCCACAGTAGCTATACCGGCAGAACCTAATCAGGATCAAATGACCCTGAACATCGGAGTAAGATCTGTAGACGATGTAATTCTTCATGGACGAATTACAGATTGTGTAACCGGAGACCCAATTGTAGGAGCTGTTATAAAAATTATTAATGCAAATGGGGATTGGCTTTGTCACACCTTCAGCGGTTGTGAAGGGTTTTATATGCTGAGAGTTCCAGCCAGTCTTGCGGGTCAGACAATCACCGTCGCGGCTATATGCTCGGATTGCCCCGGAACCCCAGACCCGTGCGTATGCCCACCGATATGCCCAACTAACGCTTAGACGGCAAAATTTCGGTAACAATAGATAGGTAGTTTAAAAAACTCCTGAAGACACCACAGTTCTTGTTATAAGAACTGTGGTGTTGTTATTTTTTTAGGAAGAACCATCGGACAGTTAAAATCATATAATAAATAGGTCATTGATATTATAATTTCCATAATTTTACGGTGCTAGGTTTTTAATAATATAATTTTGGCATACATAGATATGTCAAGGAGTGAAAACCGTGAAAAAATATAAATCTAAAAAAGGGCATTATCCGTCCATGATATGTGAAAAGCTTTATCGAATGCCTTTTCC
>JAAYPJ010000119.1 GCA_012519835.1 Clostridiales bacterium
AACCGGAAAAAGCATTTAACAAAACATTTGAGGATTCCGGTGAGATAGCAGATTGGGCAGATGGGGAAATAAAGGCTTTAGTAAACAAAGGATATATCCAGGGCTCAGACGGCAAGCTTAATCCCAAAGGGCAAATAACAAGAGCCGAGTTTGCACAGGCATTCTATAACATAATAAAACAATACATAAGCACAGAAGGAGAATATGAGCAAGTAGCGGACGGGAATATCATGATAAATGCTCCCGGGGTTACATTAAGGAATGTAACGATAAAAGGAGACCTTATAATAGGTGAAGGAGTAGGAGAAGGGGAAGTAACGCTGGAAGATGTGGATATAACAGGCAGAATGGTGGTTCGAGGCGGCGGGAAGGATTCAATAGTCATAAAAGGGAACAGTAAAATAACGGTAGTAATATTGGCCCGTGCCGACGGAACAGTGTGCATAAAAGTTCAGGACGGTGCGGAAATAACAGAGATCATAGTTGAAGACAGCTCCGAAGATGTGATAATTGAAGGACAGGTAGATAAAATTCTGATAGAGGCACCGAACATCACAGTGACAGCATCGAAAGCGGAAATAGATACAGTAGAAATTTACGGGAAAAATTCAACAATAATATTGGATAAAGACACAACAGTGAAAACAGTGACGGTAGCGGGGCAGGCAGCCGGCGCAAAAATACAAGCGGAGGGGAAAATAGACACAGTAAGGGTGGCGGCACCGGATGCGAAGATAACAGGAACAGGAGAGGTATCGACGGTAGAGGTACAAAAAGGTGCGGATAATACAAGCATAGAAACGCCGAATACAAAGATTACGGTAGATAAAGAGGTAACAGGTGTAACAGGAGGCGGTGGGGACCCGATCAGTGGGGGCACTACCGTGAGCAATGATGACAAGGGTGGAGCCGTTATAGAAGAGAAGGAAAAGGATATACCCGATAAAGATGATGAAGATGACGAGGGCCCGCCGATGTCAAGAGAGGAAAGGCAATCCAGGGATGCTTTCAATGAAGCGGCACATGGAATAACAGTGATTTTTGATGGCGAAGGCGATAGGGTGGCTGTTATTGAATACGACAAGAACAGGCCTTACAGGGTCACCGTTACCGTAGAAAAACCTGATTATGAATCAATAAAGGGTACCGGTATTTTTAACAAGTTGGCCGGAGCCGGTGTAAAAGAGGTTTATCTGGGAGGTAGTTGGACTGAAATTGAATCGGGAAGTGCGGATATATTCCTGGAAGTCGCTAAAAACATTGTTATGGGTACCCCCACTACCTTTAATTTCAGGATCGAGCCGGAAAATCATGTGGAGTTTGAGCAGAGATTTACTGTTGTTATTATTATGGATTTATAGTAAATTGAGGATTTTGAGGGCTTATAATAAAAGCTTGTAATTGTTTGACACATATTTTAGAAATATGCTATAATGGTGAAAAGCGCAAACGATATCGTAATATCTGAACATCGAAATTACTCCGAGTTAATAGGCCTACAGTTTTTACTATGGTCGTTAACCGTCAGGGTACCGGAAGAAATTTCTGTGCCTCCCGTTCTTGGAAAGGAGAAATTATGCTGAGATAGCCCCTTGTCTACAGTGTGGCGGGGCTTTTACGAAACAGGCAGTTTCCAGTCGGGACTGTCTGTTTTTTTGTTGCTTTTATTTTTGTATACATCAGAAAAATACTTATCTGTTTTCCAACAATCAGGTCCTTTATTTGTCGAAAACGTCAATTATTTGTCATATGCGGCGAGAAGGGGGAAGGATGGTTATGTATTCGGCTTTGCATAAAGGGTTTTCTAAGTTTTTCATAATTGCCCTCGGTATACTGTTGTTTGGCATAATGATCTCCCCGGTTGCATTTGCCCAACCGGAAAATCATACGCTTGAAATCACAGGCGATGGGGTAGCTAATCCTGTGACATTTACCATGGCAGAGCTTGAAGATATGGAACAATACCAACATGTGTATAGCACGGTCAACACTTATCCTACCAAAAAGTGGTATACTGCGAGAGGGGTTAGGCTAAGGGAATTGTTTGATTTGGCAGATATCAAAAAAGAGGAAGCTCAATTGATAAGATTTGTTTCAAGCGATGGTTATGAAGTCACCCTGACGGCTAAAGAATTGTTAGAGGACAGGCGTTACTATTTTCCCGGTTTGAAAGAAAATCACCCTCACGATGGGTCTATACCGGGCTCAGTTGAAGGCAAGGTAGAGGTAGAGCCTATAATAGCTCTGCTCAGCGTTGAGGGCAGTAATGAACCCGATCATATGACCGATAGGGATGTACCGCATTTAATTATCGGACAAAGGGCCGTTACCGAGCAGGCATGTGCATTGTTTTTAAAACATATCAGCAAAATTGAAGTGCTCACAACTACACCTGAAAAATGGGATGCCCCCAGGGCAAAGATACCGGACGGGACTGTTGTACCCAAAGGGACCATGCTTGAGTTGTTCAACAAGTTGGGCGATGCCGACAAAATTCATTATACTGTTGACGGCAGTATTCCCACAGTGGACAGCCCTATGGTTAATTGGGTTGCCAAACGCTGGCATTCCCTAAGACCGGAGGATTTTGGCATTATAAATAGCCCCTTTGAGATAAATAAAGATGTAGTCATAAAGGCGAAAACTATCGGTCCCGGAAGAGAGGATAGTGATGTTGTAACCTTTATTTTCACTGTCGATCATACCGGCAAGGTTCAAGATCCGACTAAGGTCCCCGGAGGGCCGTCTTCGGGGGTTATCCTTGACCGTGACAAACTCGATCTCGAAATTGGGGGTGCTTACCGTTTGGAGGCAACTGTAGTCCCATACAATGCCGCGAATAAGCAGGTGACCTGGAGTTCCGGCGATACCGGTGTGGCCACTGTAGATAGCCATGGGCTTGTAACGGTGGTAGGGGAGGGCATGGCTATTATTACCGCAACAACTGTAGATGGCAATTATAAGGCTTATTGTATGGTCAATGGCCCCGGCTGGGACGAGATACAAATTACCGACCCGGAGGTTACTGGTTCTATAGAAGAAGAGGAACAAAAGGTTCCGAATGAGCCTGAAATCGAACAACAGTACCCGGCAGGGGAAAGAGGTTCGGCCGTTATTCCCGGGACTGCTGACAAAGATAATGATAGGAAGCCGGGAAAACCTAACGCACCGCCGATAGGGGGAAACCCTACGGATGAATCGTTATCAGCAGGCAATTTACATTACCTGGCAAAAAAGGATGATATGGATAGTCCTGTATCTGATATTATTGATACCGATGTCTCTTCGGGATCATCTGACAATCGGTCCGGACAATTGTTCGAGATGTCGCTTGGCATGGGACCGGTCCTCTTACCGATGGAGCAAGACAAATTGCATGTATACATGCTGATAATTTTTCTAATTCTTTTCCTTTCGGGAGCGGGCAAAGGATATTTAGAATACGCAAAGGAGTACGAAATAAAGTGATCGAAATTATCTTAACACCTTTAAAAAAAGCAATGCATATTATCTCATCAGGTTTGTTAGTACCCACCATCGTAGTATTACTGCTGTTTTTGGCTTGGTTGGTAATTGAACTGGGCGGCCTTGTGGCAGAAATTTTCACCGAAAAGCGTAAGGGGAGGGTAAATGTACCGAAAATGATTGACGATTTTCAGGGGAAAGATGCGGAAGGGGTCCTTGAAGTTATCAAACAGAGTTGCCTATCTCGGCGGCAGAAGACAGTTCTCGGTGAGCTCATAAGCTATAATGGTTTGCCTGATGCATCTTTTCAGGCCTTAGCACGTAGGTTGATTGTCAAAGAAGAATTGTATTATGTTCGAATAACCAACAGGACAGATCTGGTGGTGCGTTTGGGGCCTATGTTCGGATTGATGGGAACATTGATTCCACTCGGACCGGGTATTATCGCTTTGGGCCAGGGTAATACCAAGGTACTGGCAGACTCCCTGCTCACCGCCTTTGATACAACGGTTACCGGTCTGGTCGTTGCAGGTGTGGCCTTCGGTGTCTCTCGGCTGCGAAAAAGATGGTATGAGGATTATCTAAGTGTAATGGAAGCATTAATAGAAAGTTTGTTGGAGGTGTTTACACGTGAATGGGGGATTGAGAAGCAAAAGGCGTAGGATATTTGCATCATCCGGGGAGATTGACCCCATGGAGGGGATTACCAATATTATGGATGTTATGTTGGTACTCGCCAGTGGATTGATGCTTGCTTTATCCGTATATTGGAATATTGACCTGGGTCCGGTGGGGGAACGTGTCGATTTGCAGCAGGGGCGGGAAGTGACTGAAAGTTTGGATCTACGTGACGATTTAATCGAAACCCGGGGTGAGGGCGAGCTTTATGAGAAAATGGGTACAGTTTACAAGGATCCCCGGACAGGAAAGTTATTTATGTTGACAGACCGGTAATGATAAATATGCCCGGAAAGGAGAGTGTGAACAATGCAAATAAGTAAAAAAAAGGGTTTACAAAGGCTTATGCCGATTTTTTTATACATACTGTCAGTTGCCGCCATACTTAACGTGTTAATGCCCGCTGTCGCTTTTGCTGCTCCTTTGAATACACTTGAAATTACAGGAAAAGGGGTAACAAATCCGGCAACCTTTACACCGGAACAGTTAGAAGGAATGGAACAACATCAGGAAGTGTACAGCTCTATCAATACCTGGCCTACTAAAAGATGGTATGTGGGTAAAGGGGTGAAGTTGTGGGACTTGCTGCTTGAGGCGGGGATAAAGGAAGATGAGGCCAAGCTGGTCACATTTGTTTCTGCCGACGGCTATACGTTGACACTTACGATGGAGGAGCTGTTTCATGACAAGCGTTATCGTTTTCCATATTTTAAAAATGGTAGGGACAGTGACGGGCATCTTCCCGGCTCCCCTGAAGGAGCGGTGGAAGTAGAACCGATAATTGCTCTGATCAGTGTTGAAGGTAGCGATAATCCAAAATACATGAATGATACGGATGCTTTCTTGTTGATGTTGGGCCAGCGTGCCGTAACAGAACAAACAGGAAACTTATTTGTGAAATATTTAAGTAAAATTGAAATATCCACAGCCGAGCCGGAACAATGGGATGCACCGCAGGCCAACCCCGCAGGTGGTGCAGTACCTGAAGGGGCCATGGTGACATTGAGCAACCTTCACAGTGATGATGACAAGATTCATTACACTACAGACGGCAGTGATCCGACCCTTAACAGTCCTATGTACAATCTGATTGCCAGTCGATGGTGGTCGACGCGGTTTAATGTGCTTGGAACAATCAATAGCCCTATCGGTCCGATTAATGAAAATACTACAATTAAAGCTGTCACCATTGGTCCCGGCAAAAGGAATAGCGAGGTAGTGACCTTTAACTATTATGTTGGCGGTATCGGATCGGGTGACGAAGTAGGCATATCCGACGGTGATCAAGAACCTGTAAAACATTCAAAAGTCATCAAGCTGACTATCGGTAGGCCGGAAACCAGTGTTAACGGTAAATCTTACATACTGGATGCGGTACCATATATTGATATTGATGCCGGGCGCACATTGGTTCCGGTACGCTTTATTAGTGAGGCTATGGGTGCCGAGGTTAACTGGGACCCGAAAACCAGACAAGCAATCATTACGGATGAAAACAAACAAATTGTCCTGACCATTGATTCCAGGGATGTTCTGATAAATGGCGAGAAACAAACTATTGACTGTGCCGCCACAATACATTCTAATCGTACCTATGTCCCTCTCCGCTTTGTGAGTGAGGCCCTGGAGGCTCAGGTAGAATATAATGAGGAAACTAAGGGGATTACCATAACTAAATAATATTATTCGACCTCTTTATTAGTTGCTGTTCACACCCTATCCTAATGGATTCTCCTTGTGCAAAATTTCAAGTGATTCCTGCAAATATGGTAATAACATGAAATAATAACCAATTTCTATATAAATTTTCAGCAAGTTTGCTGTAAATATGACAAAAACCGGGGCGAATCCCGTAAAATTCATGCATTAATTGAAATTTTGCACATTTGGTTGACTGCACATGGGTTAGGGTGTGAACAGTAACCTTTATTACTATCTAAAACAGGGGGCACTGTGTATGCAGTTTTGTTGTCTACATAAAAACAAATTAATTTTTAGGATATTACCGATTATGCTCATATGTATTATCTTAGTCGGATGCGCCTCAAAAAAAGAGGTTCCTGTCGGGACGGTTGTTGTTGAGGGGGATGCGGCGGAAAGCAGGGCTTTCTTTACGCTGGAGGAGCTGAAGGCTATGGAAGAAGGGTTGAGGGAAGCCGATTATTTTTCCCTTAATTCCTATGGCACCAGAAAATATTTTCATTTTAAAGGTATCAGTTTGGGTTATCTTTTAAGGGAAAAGGTGGGTTTAAAGGACCATGCTTCTAAAATCACCTTCATAGCAGAGGACGGTTATAAGGTTGAGTATACACCGGAAGACGTCCTGAAAAAGGATTACATAGACGAGGAGAATCCCGAAGTGAAATATGAAATGATCCTTGCATGGGAGGAGGATGGTGTAGAATACAATCCTGAGATTGGCAACCCTTTTCGACTGGTTGTCGGTCAAAAAGAGCCGGGTGATGTAAACAAACCCTATTGGGTACTTAATGTAAAAATTATCTGCATTGATTAGATTTGAAAAGACCTGATGGCAGTCTGACCGAAACCGGATATCTCCATAGAGGAAAGGATGATGTTGTTCCGGATTTTAATCAGTTATCAGTTAGAAAGGGGGCTGATACTAGAGTAACGTTAGACTGTATGAAAATTGTCATCCTGACCCAACACTCAGGTTTTTAAACAGGGTTTTTCATGGTTACCATTATTTGAATTAATATGATGGACCTATTAAAATTGCTAACTGAGTGTCGGGGAAGGATCCCAAATGGCCTGAAAACGAAATTCTCTGCTTCGCTCAGAGTGACAAAAAGCAGAAAAGTGCTTTTTCACACAGTCTGATATAGGGTAGGGCAAGTTAACCGGTTTTAAAATTATTTTTGGAAAGAGGTGTTAT
>JAAYPJ010000120.1 GCA_012519835.1 Clostridiales bacterium
GAATAAATATTTGGATATTCATCAACAATATGTTAAAATTGATATTAACAATTAGATAGGGAATTGATTTAAAACCTTCTGTTTAGGAAGCGAACAGTGAATGCGGTCCATGATGTCAATTATATAGGAGGAATTTAAATGCCAAAAGAAATTACAGTTTTTACAACCCAAACATGACCACATTGTCATACGATAAAAGATTATCTTTTATCAAAGGATGTTCAATATACAGAAAAGGATGTGGGCACAGATCAGGCGGCTAGGCTTGAACTGATGAACAGAGGCATTATGGCTGTTCCCGTAATAAAAATAGGAGAAGAACTGGTAGTCGGGTTTGATAAAGGACGAATTGATGAATTACTGGGATTATAATATATTTTTATTATAATAGGGGGATATAAAGTTTTTTTATTTGTATAATGCTTTAAAATACAAATAAATGTTGCAAAAAAATAATGGGGGTGGTAGAATATCTAAAAATGTGATATACTAAAAGGGACTATCAAAAAGTAATAGAAATAATATGGGGGTGTCGTTAATGAAAACTGACGTTCAAATTGCGCAAGAAGCAAAATTGTTACCAATCATCGAAATAGCAAAAAGATTAGGAATCAGCGAGGACGATCTAGAGCTTTTCGGAAAGTACAAAGCTAAGGTGTCCTTGGACGTGCTAACCAGGTTAAAAGATAAACCTGACGGCAAATTAGTATTAGTGACTGCTATAACTCCAACTCCTGCAGGGGAAGGAAAAACTACCACCAATGTTGGATTGAGTATGGCCCTGAACAAAATAGGTAAAACTGCTTTTACAACACTCAGGGAGCCTTCATTAGGACCAAGCTTTGGGGTAAAAGGTGGAGCCGCAGGTGGAGGATATGCACAGGTAGTTCCTATGGAAGATATCAACCTACACTTTACAGGTGATATTCACGCTGTTTCGACTGCTCACAATCTATTAGCCGCTTTATTAGACAACCATCTACATCAAGGTAATGAATTAAATATTGATGTTAGAAGAATAGTTTGGAGAAGATGCTTGGATATGAACGAACGTGCTCTTAGAAACGTAGTAATCGGACTAGGAAGAAGAGCAGATGGTTTCCCAAGACAAGACGGTTTTGATATCACAGTTGCTTCGGAAGTTATGGCTATACTTTGTTTGGCTACCAGCTTTGAAGACCTGAAACAAAGAATAGGTAGAATGATTATTGCTTATAACAATGATAATAAACCTGTAACCGTTAATGATTTAGGAGTAACAGGAGCATTATCATTAATCCTTAAAGATGCTATTAAGCCAAACCTAGTACAAACATTAGAAAATACACCTGCAATGGTTCATGGTGGACCGTTTGCAAACATAGCCCATGGATGTAACAGTATTCAAGCAACAGCACTAGGCCTAAAACTTGCTGACTATATGATAACCGAGGCAGGATTCGGAGCTGACCTGGGCGCTGAGAAATTCTTCGATATCAAATGTAGATTTGCCGGTTTAAAACCGGACTGTGTTGTTATAGTTGCTAATGCAAGGGCTCTAAAACATCATGGTGGAGCAACAAAGGCTGAGTGGGGTATAGAAAATATGGATTATCTCGCAAAAGGCTTTGAGAACCTCAAAAAACAAATTGAAAACGTACAAATGTTTGGTGTGCCGGCTGTAGTTGCCCTCAATAGATTCCCGGACGATACAGAGGCAGAACTAGAGTATATAGAGAAATACTGTCTTGAGTTGGGAGCTGACATAGCGCTTTCAGAAGTATGGGGCAAAGGCGGAGACGGCGGAATTGATTTAGCTAAGAAGGTAGTAGAAGTTATAGAAAACAAACCTGCTGACTTTAAATTCCTTTACGATGTTGAAGATAGCATTGTTGACAAAATTACCGCAATAGCAACAAAATTGTACAATGCGGACGGAGTTGATTTCTCTAAAGCTGCTTTGGCAGAAATCAAGAAATTTGAGGAACTGGGATTAGACAAAGTACCTGTTTGTATAGCAAAAACTCAGCTTTCCCTATCTGACGATCCAAAGAAACTAGGTTTACCTAAAAATTATAATGTTTCAATAAGTAACATCAAATTATCAGCAGGTGCCGGATTCATGGTAGCATATGCGGGCGAAGTTATGACAATGCCTGGATTGCCTAAGGTTCCTGCAGCAAACAGCATGGACATTCTTCCAAGTGGAGAGATTATAGGATTGTTCTAAAGAGTATGAAATGGTACTACATATAAAAGAAGGTCCGGATAAATTCCGGACCTTCTTTTTATATGGTATAATAATTATAATATAATGAATTCCAAGGCAAGGGGAATGCCGGTTGTCATTTTTTTACTCATTTCGGGAGATAATCATGGCTAAAACAAATATTTATGGGAAAAATGTTAACCATTAATACATAGATTGCAAACAGGAAAGGAAGTTATATACAGATGAAAAGAAAAAAAGTGGTGTTCAGCGGCGCGCAACCGACAGGGAGTCTAACATTGGGGAACTATATAGGAGCATTACAAAATTGGAAATTCCTCGAAAAGGAGCATAATTGCTTATATTGTATAGTGGATCTGCATTCCTTAACCGTACGTCAGGATCCTGAAGAATTTCGTAAAATATCATTATCGTTTTTAGCGCAATATTTGGCAAGCGGTTTAGATCCGGAAAAAAACATTATTTTTTTTCAATCTCATGTTCCTCAACATACGGAACTCAGTTGGATTTTAGGCTGTAACACATATGTTGGGGAACTGAATAGAATGACACAATTTAAAGATAAATCTGAAAGAAATAGGGACAATGTCAATTCAGGCCTGTTTACCTATCCGGTACTTATGGCGGCGGACATTTTGTTATATAAGACTGATTTAGTGCCTGTAGGGGAGGATCAAAAACAACATTTGGAGTTAACCAGAGATATTGCAGCGCGATTTAACAATTTGTATGGGGAGACCTTTCCAATACCGGAAATATACACACCGAAAATAGGGGCTAAGATTATGAGCCTTCAGGAACCGACCAAAAAGATGTCAAAATCTGACGAAAACCTTAATTCCACAATACTTTTGATGGATTCTGAAGACATCGTCGTGAAAAAGATAAAGAGGGCGGTTACGGATAGTGAAAACGTGATAGCTTACAGGGACGAACAACCGGGAATTAAAAATTTAATTACCATATATTCCTGTCTTACCGGCCTGTCTGCGGAAGAAGTGGTGTCAAAATATGAAGGCAAAGGATATGGGATGTTTAAAACCGATACGGCAGAGGTTGTCATAGAATTTTTAAGGCCGTTCAGGAAAAACTATGAGGATTATATGCGCAATCCGGATTTTATAGAAAAGGTATACAAAACAGGAGCACAGAGGGCTTATGAATTGGCAGAAGATACCATGATATTGGTGCGTGAAAGGATGGGTTTGATACAAAAATAACGGGAATCGATTAATATAATGAGAAAACATGTATTTTAAGAGGGCGGTAAGTATAAAATACCACTAATAAAAAAATGGTATATAGGCAAAATATACTTGAGGGGTGGTATTTATGACACAAAACAAAAAATCTACCGCGCCTGAAGCTAGGCAAGCGTTGGAATCTTTTAAAGAAGAAATCGCCAAAGAATTGGGCCTGGAGAATCAAACCAGGGCCGGGTATGTAGGTGGCCATATGGTCAAAAAAATGATAGAACGGGCTGAACGTTCACTGACTAATTTGGGAAGGTCTTAGACCTTCCTGAATTGTTTAATAAATTGTTTAATTTATCAACATTTAAACGGTGTTGACCTATTCAAATATAAAAGGTATTATTTTAATAATGATTGTAATAAATTGTCCTCCGGTTTTAGGGAAAATATATGGCGGATTAGGGGAAGTGATAAATTGAAAAAAAACAATAAAATAAATAAACTGGTTACTGTCATAATAATATGTGTTATATTCGGCGTTGTTATGGGTGTTCAGTTAAATACTATGGTGGTTGGAGACTTCACTTTGTCACATAAAAATGAGATAGAAGCCCAGGAGTTAATAGAACTAAAAAAGACCACTGAAAGCATGAAAACAAAAATTATCGATTTTAAAAGCCGTGTCGAGGAATTGGAAAGTGAGCGTGCCGATGAGAGCATTCCTTTGAAAAAATTAAAATTAACTGTGGATGAATATAAGCTTGCGGCAGGGTATACATCCGTTTACGGGCCGGGAATTATTATTGTATTAGAAAGTAACATTGGAACAAATATTGCTGAGGTCATAGAAGGAAAAAGGTATTTAATTAATTTGATAAATGAATTAAAGGTCTTTGGTGCTGAGGTAATCTCTATTAATAACTATAGGATTGTCGGGCGTACTGAAATAACCTTGGCAGGCAATCATATTAATGTCAACGGCATATCGATTGCGCAACCATATATAATTCAAGCTATCGGCGATCAGGAATCCCTTAAACAATATGTGGAACATGGGACAATTTTATTTGAACTTATGGAATTGGATGGCATTACCTTTAATATAAAGTTTTCCGACGATATTAAAATTTCCCCTTTGGCGAAAGAAAAACCTTTAGAATTTCTAAAGGCAGCAGAAGGATAAATAGAAAATTTAATATATTATTAACATTCAATCTTATAAAAAACGTTTGTGTTAAATGCATCAATAAGTTTATCCATAACCAGCAGTTTTGAATCTTGTTTTATAAAAGCATCTATATTATTGCTGAATGCCGGTACCGTTATGCAAATCACAGTTAAAAACATTATCAGACCTTTTTTCATTTGAATCAACCTTTCTTAGGAATATATTTAATTGATATATTGTTATATATATTTTTTGTAGAGTACATTAAAATATTACAACAATTTATGGAATAATGGCTTATTGATTTCTAAAGGCTAGTTATATGCGGTACTCGGGTAGCGGTAATATAAGAAACATGGGCCGGATTTTACCAGACATAGCAAATTCCGATGGTTTCCGGCCCTAAATGAGAACCTATTACCGGGCCTACCTCACATATCTCTGTTTCGGCCCCTGGAAAATGATCTTGTATTAATTTTTCATATTTTTTTGCCTCTTCTAAAATTTCTATATGGCATATGCTGATATGGGACACATTTGACGGAACATCCTCGAGCATTTTTTCCATGGCCTTTTTCTTGCCGTGTACCTTGCTCAGGGCCTTCAATTCACCATCTATTAATCCGATAATCGGCCTTATGTTTAGCAAAGAACCTATCATTGCCTCAGTTGCTGAAAGACGGCCGCCCCTTTTTAGATACTCTAATGTAGATACTGTCAAACGCACACCCATGCGCTTTTTTTGGGTTTCAATTTCTTCTACTATTTGTTTTACAGAGGCTCCTTTTTCCACCAAAAAAGCCGCTTTTTTGATTAAAAATTCTAAATTGGCTACAGTAGTCAAGGAATCTATAACAGATATTTTAATATTGCTTGGGTCTACAATCTTGGCTGCGGTATTTGCACTGTTAAATGTGCCGCTCAGTTTGGAGGACATAGTAATAGTAATAATTTCATATTCATTTTTTAATGCATTTTTAAAGGTTTCGGCAAATCTGCCTGTTGGGGGTTGTGATGTCGTTGGAAAATCCGAGGATTTTGATAATTTATCAAAAAAGGTGCTAAAATTTCCGGGAAAACCCTCGTCTTCAACGGATCCTTCAAAATTAACGGTAAGGGGAACTACATCTATGTTATGTATTTTTATAAATGATTCATCTATATATGCTGTGCTGTCGGTTATAATTTTAATTTTAGGCATAAAATCAACTCCTTATATTTATAGTAGCCCTAGATAATATAATAGCAGGTACTATTGTTGATTGTAAAGGATGAATAAAAATTTATGGCTTGCTTTAAAACATATGTTCGGGTTATAATGACTTAACGGCATATCGTATAGGTCTAATTATGCGTCGCTAATGCCAACTTGATTGCTTGATAAAATTTAATATAATAATACACGTTCATTTAATTTCGAATATGAATAATTCCTACAGCTTATTCCAATGAAAAATACTACAATTTGC
>JAAYPJ010000121.1 GCA_012519835.1 Clostridiales bacterium
ACAGTTTGACTTCCCAGCTTTTTAACCGCCATAATCAATTCGCTCCTAACTATTTAAAGATATAATACAAAATACCGATTATTACTGAAGAACCTACACCATATACCAGTACCGGTCCTGCAAGGGAAAACATTTTTGCAGCTACGCCCAGTATATAGCCCTCTGTTTTAAATTCCATTGCCGGCGCCACTATAGAATTAGCAAATCCTGTGATTGGTATAAGAGACCCCGCACCTGCCCTTCTTCCAATGATGTCATAGACCCCTAAACCTGTTAGAAGTGCTCCAATAGAAACCAATATCAATGTGACTATGTTACTCACATCTAAATGTGAATATTGATAATGGTTTTCTATTATCCTGTGAAACACCTGCCCTATCGTACAAATTGTACCCCCTACAAAAAAGGCCCATAAACACCCGTGTAATAAACTGGGTTTCGGCACTTTTGTGTCTACATATTCTTGATAAGCTCTGTTTTTGTTTGGCTGATTTTTTGACATTTATATTACCCTCCTATTAAACCATTGTTCAATATAAAATCCAATTTAAAAGAGACCCTAATACCTTGCCTGCTATCAGGGAATAAACAATATAACTTACATATCCCTCTAATCTGAACCTTCTTATAAGGATAGGCATCACATTTAGCACCTCGGCTAATGCGGACGCCAATAATCCAACAAATATCCCAATAAAAAAACCTACAATAATAACTGTAAATTTCCCCAGATCTACCGATAAACCCGTAAGTGTAGTAATGGCGGCAAAAACAGCCCCTGCTATAATTATGTTCTCATAAATTTTAATTTCCCTATAAGTACCGGTTAATTGAGCGAGCCTGGGGACAATGTCCAAAAGGGTAAGCAATGCAACAATACCGCTTCCTACAATGATTCCGTTTGAAAATCCCACCAAGGGCACAGCTATATATTTTATTTTCATACCTTCCGCTACCCTTTAACACTGTTGTTCTTAATATATTTATCCACACCTTGCTGGTAGGTATGTATTTCCATTTCCAGGGGGGTAGGCTCTTTATTGATTTTTTTATTAAACACATGGTTAAAGAACACCGACATCCCTGCACCAATTCCTAAAGAATAAGGAATTTGGATCAGTAACAATTTATCGGTCTCTATACCTGTAATAACCCTGTATATAGCTTTATGAGCCTGTTTCATGTCAACATCGGAATGAAAATTGATAATCGCGGTAATTGATCCTATAAATAGCAAAAAACATACTAGGATAACTCTTACTATTCTGTATTTGTCCTTATTAATTTCCTCATTGACAAAACTGACTAAGACATCTGTTTCACCTACAACTACCAAATCAATATCATGAACGTTTTTTTTTATAAAAGAAATGACTGATATAGCCGAAATTGAGATATTGTCTTCCTCTTCTATATTAATCGGGTATACCAATTTTTCCAAGTCCCGCTTTATTTCCTCCTCAGCCGAAATATTAGCCAGATCTCTTAGCAAAACAGGCCTCCTGCTCCTTAATATTGCCTTTTCTTTTAAGCTTAAAAAGACCTGCCTATCCATATTCATTTCACACATCCCTCATAACATTGGAGGATATTAAAACCAGGTCTGCCTTTTCCGGTATAGCATTTATATCTTTATTTATAAAAATGTACCATGCTATCAGTACGAACACTAATAGCAAAGTCAGCCAAACTATATTTTTATGTTTTCGTAATAAGTATGCCATTTAATCACCGTCCTTGATTTATTATTTGCTATTTTTGTTTTTTAATTCATTCAATGTCGCATGATAAAGGCATTAAAATATAGGTGCTTATAATCTATGACCTCTGTCTTAAATTTTGATTAAAAAAAGGGCCTGTATTTAAGCCCTTTTCAT
>JAAYPJ010000122.1 GCA_012519835.1 Clostridiales bacterium
ACAATATATGACCTTTCTTGGAACATCCTTGAAAAATATAACCCTCTGAAATTAGAGAAAGGAAATAGGGATGCTATTATAATCTTGGATGCAGTGATCCTTTTGCCGTTTTCCGCAACTACGGAGCATTGCTTTTCTCTTTCGATTCCCACGACGTTGGTATTTTCAAAAATATAACTGCCGTCCCCGTCGATGTATTGTGCTACCTTTAACAGATATTTGCGTGGATGGAATTTGGCTTGTTTTTCAAACCGTATTGCAGCTTTTATTGGAAAAGGCAATGGCAAATCCGTGGTATAAGAAGCCTTGATTCCCAGACATTGGGCTATTCCTACCTCTTTTTTAATCTTTTCTATGTAATCATCTGATTGGGTATATACATAGGCATCCTGCCACTTGAAATCACAATCAATATTAATTTTTTCTATGATGCTGGCAATAAGTTTTATGGCCTTTTCGTTGGATTGTGCATATCGTTTGGCTTTTTTCATGCCAATTTGTGTAGCTATCTTATCATAAATTAAACCGTGTTGTGAGGTGATTTTGGCTGTTGTATGGCCTGATGTGCCGCGAGCAATTCTATCGGCTTCCATGATAGCCACCTTTAAACCCGCCCTTTTTAGTAAACAGCCTGTAGTAATTCCGGTTATGCCTCCACCTACGATAGCAACGTCTACCGTGATGTCTTCTTCCAGGGCCGGATAGTTGGTAGTATCTGTGGAGGCGATCCAATAGGATTCAGGCTCCTTAGAAAAACCTTTATCCGGTGAATAATATTGTTGCATGTTTATACATCCTTTCCCTATGACCTAACCCGATTATATAATTTCTATCTTTTCCAAAGGTGTGAAGGTAGGGCCATCCACAACATCTCCGGTAGCGGAGTATCTGGAACCGTGGCATGGACAGTCCCAAGTTTTTTCCGCATTGTTCCATTTGAGTTGACATCCCATATGGGTGCAATTGATATTGATGAGATATATTTTTCCTTTGTCATCTTTATAAGCACCCATACCGCGTTCAGCTATGGTTATAGACTTTCCTTCCCCGTTTTTGAGAGCATTCAGATTTTTTTCAACAGATTTCCATATGGTATCGAGATCTGTAAATCTGGCCGGGTTGTAAACCTCCGCCCAAGGGCTTTGATTTTTCACAATGAGGTCCTTTAAAACCATTGCAGATACGGCGCTTGTGGTTATTCCCCATTTTTTGAATCCTGTAGCTACATAGATATTAGGTTCGTTGGCGGTTATATTGCCTATGATGGGGATATTGTCCGTTGTCATATAATCCTGTGCGGACCACCTGTATTGTATTTCTTCGACATCAAAGTTTTGATGGGCAAAATCTATCAGATTTTTATAATGTATATTAAAATCTTCACCCTGACCTGTTTTGTGTTCTTCTCCTACTATCAGTATGAGTTCCCCACCACCGTCAAGTGGAATGGAACGCAAGGAGCGTGTAGGCAATTCTACATTTATGTACATGCCGCCCGGAAATTTGGATCTTGCTTTGATAGCCAGAGCATAGGTCCTCGCCGGGAAAATTTTAAGGACATACAGCCCTCTTACATTGGAAAACGGATAATGGGAGGCTATCACAACCTTTGCAGCGGTAATTTTTCTACCGTTTTTCAAGGTCACGGTGCATTTTTGTCCTCCCTCGATACCAATTGCCCTGGTATTTTCAAAAATATGGCCCCCTGCCTGGGCAAGTTTGCCCGCCACCGCTAACAGGTATTTACGTGGGTGAAATTGGGCTTGTCCTTCAAACTGTACAGCGGCCTTTATTGGGAAAGGCAAGGGCAATTGTTCCGTGTAGGAGGCTTTGATACCCAAGCTTTGTGCTGCTTTTACTTCCTTTTTAATATTGTCTACATTATCATCCGATTGAGCAAATACATAAGCATTTTCCGATTTAAAATCACAATCGATATTATTCTCTTGTACGATCCGGGTCATAAGTTTTATGGCACCTTCGTTGGAATCTGCGTATTGTTTGGCTTTTTCCATGCCGAACTTTGTGATCAACGTGTCATAAATCAAATCGTGTTGGGAGGTAATTTTAGCTGTTGTATGCCCTGTGGTGCCATCACCAATGCGATTTGCTTCAACAACAGCAACATTTAGACCTTCCTTTTTTAATAGAAAGCCGGTGGTAATCCCTGTTATACCTCCGCCTATGACAGCAACGTCTACTGTAATATCCTCCTCTAGGGCAGGATAATTGGTAGTAGCTGTGGAAGCAATCCAATAAGATTCGGGTTCTTTAGAGAATCCTTTGTCCGGTGAAAAATATTGTGGCATATTCATACATCCTTTCGTATATGAGAGGTGGGAGGTGGGAAATAGGAGGTGTGAAATATGATTTCCAATCTCCTGCCCCTGAATTAGATTTTTGATTTAAGTACTCATATATATGGTGTACCTAATTTTAGAAAATATTCCTTGCAATTGTATAGATTACAAAGTCAGGATAGTATACATTTGGGGAGATATTCCCCGATAACTATGTTCATGCAACGGGTGTTGTGGATTACCAAGGATTGGCGGAAAAAACAACAGATAAAAATTATGAGTATAGGTATATATGTTGTGGGGATAGATAAGGTTATTGGGGATAAAAAATTCTCAAAACAAGAATTTGGATTGACAGAAGACTTAAAAAAGCATATAATTGTATTACAGCGTAATACAATAAAGTGAAAGGGGTTTTAATATGGACATTATCAACGTTAGGGTAAATGAAGTTGATAAAAAGTTACTTGAAAGTTATGCCAAATCACATAATAAAACAATATCTGATGTGATCAGGGAAAGCATTGATGAAATAATTGAAAATGAAATACATTTAAAACTGTATCAGGAAGGAATGAAAGAACTCGAAAAAGATAATGCTACCTATACTCTCGATGAAGTTTTAAAAGAATTAGGAATTAAAAAAGAGGAACTCTAGAATGTTTTATAAAGTCCTATATTCGAAAAAGGCACTCAAGAGCCTAAAGAAGATGGATAACCATAATAAACTGTATATATTGTCATGGATTACAAAAAATTTGGAAGGTACGGATAATCCGTATGAAAAGGGAAAAACATTAAAGGGAAATTTTAAGGGTAGTGTAAGATACAAAATAGGGGAGTATAGGGTAATAGTAGATGTACGGGATAATGGGTTAATTATATTAGTAATTGACATAGATCATAGAAAGAATATTTATTTGTAAAAGGATATTATTTCATAGATGGTACAAAGGAGAGAGATTTAAATGGAAAACAAACCTGCTATTTCAAATTTCATAAGGAACATAGTTATACAAGATTTGGAGTCGGGAAAACACAGTGAGATCATCACTCGTTTTCCGCCGGAACCGAACGGATACTTACACATAGGACATGCAAAATCTATAGTTTTAAATTTTGAACTGGCAGATGAATTTAACGGGAAAACATACTTACGTTTTGACGACACAAACCCGACTAAGGAAGAAGCCGAATATGTAGAGTCTATTAAAGAGGATGTAAAATGGTTGGGTTTTCAGTGGGATGCATTGTATTTTGCTTCCGACTATTTTCAAGAGATGTATGAACGTGCCATACTTTTGATTAAAAAAGGACTTGCCTATGTCGATGATCTATCGGCCGAAGAGATTCGAGAATACAGGGGCACTCTAACAGAACCCGGGAAAGAGAGCCCCTACAGAAACAGAACTGTTGAAGAAAACCTTGATTTGTTTGAAAGAATGAGAAAGGGCGAGTTTGAAGACGGGACAAGAGTACTCAGGGCAAAGATAGATATGGCATCACCCAACATAAATATGAGAGATCCCGTGATTTATCGTATATTACACGAAAGTCATCATAATACAGGTGATAAATGGTGTATTTATCCCATGTATGATTATGCACATCCGCTTGAAGATGCTATCGAAAAAATAACACATTCCATATGCACAATGGAATTTGAGGACCACAGGCCTTTATATGACTGGTTTGTCAGGGAATGCGAGATGGAATCCATACCTCGGCAGATAGAATTTGCAAGGCTGAATATGACCAATACAGTTATGAGCAAACGCAAACTGAAACAATTTGTTGACGAAGGGATAGTCGACGGTTGGGATGATCCGCGTATGCCGACTATCTCGGGGTTGAGGAGAAAAGGGTATACCCCTAAGGCCATTCGCAACTTCTGTAGGGAGATCGGAGTGGCTAAAAATCAAAGTATCGTAGACGAGCAGATGTTGGAATACTTCATTCGCGCAGATTTAAACGAAACAGCACCCAGAACTATGGCTATTTTAAGGCCACTCAAAGTGATTATTACCAATTATCCTGAGGGTCAGGTAGAAATGTTGGAAGCGGAAAATAATCCGGACGACCCGTCCATGGGAACACGTAAAATTCCGTTTTCACGTGAAATATATATCGAACAGGAAGATTTTATGGAGAATCCTCCCAAAAAATACTTCAGATTGTTCCCCGACAACGAGGTTCGTCTAAAAAATGCCTACTTTATCAAATGCAACGATGTAATAAAAGATGAAGAAGGCAATGTTGTCGAACTTCATTGTACTTATGATATTGAAACGAAAAGCGGGACAGGATTTACGGGGAGAAAGGTAAAGGGCACTATCCATTGGGTAGATGCAAACCACTGCATACCTGCGGAGTTCAGATTATACGAGCCCCTAATACTGGATGAGGAAGAGGAAGAAGATAAACATTTCTTAGAACAGATCAATCCGAATTCCTTGGAAGTATTACAAGGCTTTGTTGAGGATAATATGAAAGATGTAAAAGCACATGAAAAATTCCAGTTCTTCAGACACGGTTATTTCAATGTAGACCCGAAACATAATAAAGATGACAATTTAGTGTTTAACAGAATAGTCTCATTGAGGAGTTCTTTCAAATTATAAATGCGGCAGGGGGACGAATGTGGCAGGGGGACGTTTTGTTTGCCACATCCGCTGCACTGTATAGTTATAATTGCATATTTATAGCCATAGATGTATAATATTAAAAAGGATACATGGAGAAGGTGCACCGGGGACGGTTCTTGATGCACTGTTATAGTGCAGTGGGAATCGTCCCCGCGCACCGTAATTATTAACCAAGGGGGAATTAAAAGTGAAAAAGTTTTCAAGAATAATGGCCATTATATCGTTTATTTTAGTAATGGCATTATTATTTACCGCTTGCGGTAAAAAAGTTTCAACAGATGTGGAAGAAAATGGGGACCAACTGCCGGTGGGCACAGATATAAATGAGCCACCTGCTGACGATGAATCACCTAAAATAAAGGAAATAAAGCAGGCAGGTAAAATAGTTTTGGGTACAAGCGCGGACTATCCGCCATACGAATTTCATAAGGAGATTGACGGCAAGGATACTATAGTGGGCTTTGATATTGAAATTGCAAAAGCAATAGCAAAAGATTTAGGTGTGGAGTTGGAAATAAAAGACATGGATTTTGACGGACTTTTATTAGCGCTAAACGCCGGGAAGGTGGATTTTGTAATAGCAGGTATGACACCGGATCCGGAAAGGGATGTGGAATTCTCGAAAATATATTATAATGCTTTGCAAGGTCTTTTAGTTCATGCAGATAACAAAGATGTGTACAAAACTATAGATGATTTGACAGGTAAAAGAATAGGTGCACAAAAAGGTGCAATTCAAGAAAAACTTGCCAAAAAGGAAATAAAAGACCTGAAATTGAAAGCATTAAATAAAATACCGGATTTGGTTCTGGAAGTAAAACATAAAAAAATAGATGCTGTGCTTATGGAAATGCCGGTAGCAGAGGCCTATGCGGCTAATAATGACGACTTGTTTTTAATGCCCGTGGAGCTTATTGATGAAGAAGGCGGCTCGGCTGTAGCAGCTAAAAGAGGAGAAAAAGGATTAATAGATTTTGCAAACAAAACATTGGATAGGTTAGAAAAAGAGGGTTCTATAGAAAAATTTGTAATCGAAGCCGTAGAGATGGTTGAATAATAAACATATAATCAACATGGCACATAATATACAGATGGAGTTTCATTCCATCTGTATATTTCTGAAGACCTGATACTTTGAATTTATCAGAAAGGAAAAGCCAAAATGAATTTCAGTTTTCTACCTAAGTATTATAATTTCTTTATAATTGGGGCTAAAAACACAGTGCTGCTTGCAATCTTTACAGTAATTTTGGGTGTGGTATTAGGTGTATTTTTGGCCTTGATGAAGATTTCACGGAATAAAATATTAAATTTTATTTCAACAGCCTATATAGAAGTCATCAGAGGAACTCCATTACTGGTACAGATATTTATAATTTATTATGGATTGCCGGCTATAGGTATAAATTTTCCCGCTCCCGCTTTTTTAGGGGAATACGGGGAAGAGTTTGTGGCCGGTATTGTCGCTTTGTCTATAAATAGCGGGGCCTATGTAGCGGAGATTATACGTTCCGGCATCCAATCTGTGGACAAGGGGCAGACAGAGGCCTCCAGGTCCCTGGGATTATCTTATAATGCTACCATGAGATATATTATAATACCTCAGGCACTCAAAAATATTTTACCTGCTTTAGGTAACGAATTTATAGTTGTTATTAAGGAATCTTCAATAGTATCCGTAATCGGCATACACGAGCTTATGTACAATGCAAATACCGTGAGGGGCAATACATTTATACCTTTGGAGCCCCTGCTGATTGCAGCCACTATTTATTTTATCCTGACTTTTACATTGTCTAAGTTTTTAGGCATAGCTGAAAGGAGGATGAGAGTAAGTGATTGAGGTAAAAGGACTTATAAAGGATTTTGGCAAATTAAATGTTTTGAAGGGAATAGATGTTCATATTAGCAAGGGAGAGGTTGTGGTAATAATCGGCCCCAGCGGTTCGGGGAAAAGTACTTTCCTGAGATGTCTTAACTTGCTGGAAGAGCCTACGGCCGGAGAAGTAATATTTGAGGGCAAAAAAATAAACGAAAAAGGGACCAATATAGATCTGTTAAGACAAAACATAGGTATGGTATTTCAGCTGTTTAATCTGTTTCCACATATGACGGTTTTAGAGAATATTACCTTGGCACCTGTCAAACTCAAAAAGGTGTCCAAGGAAAAAGCGCAAAAAATAGCCATGGATCTGTTAAACCAGGTGGGGCTTGAAGATAAGGCGGAGGCATATCCCAACCAGTTGTCCGGCGGGCAGAAACAAAGGATAGCCATAGTCAGGGCCTTGGCAATGTCACCTGATGTAATGTTGTTTGATGAACCTACCTCGTCACTGGACCCCGAAATGGTGGGGGAGGTGCTGGAGGTAATGAGAGAACTGGCACGGGACGAAATGACAATGATAGTGGTTACCCATGAGATGGGTTTTGCCAGGGAAGTAGGCACCAGGCTTATGTTTATGGATGATGGCAAAATTGTAGAAGAAGGCATACCTAAAGAGGTTTTTGATAATCCGCAACATCAGCGGACAAAGGATTTTTTGAGGAAAGTGTTGTAGGGTTGATCATGAAATTATGCCCAAAATAAACGCTTTGTTTGACGGTTATAAACAAAATTCGGATAAATTGAGCAGGATTGAGGAAGAGGTATCAAGACACGAAGAGATAATACCCAGAAGGATAAAGTAATTGATGGAAAATAAAGTAGGTACCGGAGAATCCGGTACCTTTTCTTTTATTTTAAAAATCCTTTTAAAATGGTTTCTTCGGCTTCTGCTTCCGAAAGGCCGAGGCTCATTAATTTAATTAGTTGGTCGGATGCTATCCTTCCTATTGCCGCTTCGTGTATCAGTTGGGCGTCTTGATGCAGTGCCGAAACCTCGGGTGTTGAAGATACATGGGCATTATGCATTATAATGGAATCACACTGTATATGCCCCCTGCATTTATTTTTACCTATGAGGTTAAAGTAAAACTTTTGCTTTGAGTTGTTCTGAGCAACGGAGCGGGATATTATCTGAGCCGTGGAATCCTCCCCCTCCATCTCTACAGTTACCCTGGAATCCGCATCCTGATTTAAATCTGTCAGGAGTCTCTCGGTCACTATAAGGCGGGCATTTTTTTGCAGTCGAATTTCCGCGATTCTATCCGTATGGTCAACTCCCCTTATCTGCACCATCTCGAGTTCCACAATTCCGCCTTCTTCGACGTCTATTATGGTTTTGGGGTTCATTATCTTCTTTCCACTACCTTCTCCTTGAGCATAGTGTTTCTCAACATATTTCATCCTTGCGCCTTTTCGGACAAAAAACTCATGGATCCCGTCATGTTGGGACTTGTTGTCTCCGGGATTATGAATGCCGCACCCCGCAACAATCAGTACATCAGATCCTGCCCCTACTTCAAAGGTATTGTAAACCATATCCGTAAGACCGGTTGAGGATATTATTACCGGTATATGCACACTTTCATTCTTTGTCCCCGGTTTTATTAAAACATCTATGCCCGGCTTATCTTTTTTGGTTATGATATCTATATTAGATGTTGTATTTCTATTTATTCCTTCGCCATCTTTTCTTATGTTATATGCTCCTATGGGCATATCATGCAGACCGGCTACTTTTTCGAGAAGTTCCTTATCCAATGCATTCAACATTCCTGTTTACCCCTTTTCTACAATCTTGGCCACACATGCAATCTCTTGTATTTGCCGCAATATCAGCCATTATCTTTTCCCCGTCCGTGACCTCCTTTATTTTTCCGTCGGCAAGCAAGATAATCTGATCAGCAAGGCGTAATATCCGCTCCTGGTGGGATATAATTATAATGGTAGTGTCATAATTTTCATGTAAGTCTTTGAATGTTTCACTTAATTTTTGAAAACTCCATAAATCAATTCCTGCTTCCGGTTCATCGAACACTGCTACTTTCAGGCCCCTGGCCATGATAGTTGCAATTTCTATTCTTTTTAATTCCCCGCCTGAAAGACTGTTATCTACCTCTCTATCAATATAATCCCGGGAACAAAGCCCGACATTGTGGAGCAATCTGCACATATCTGTCTCGTCATCAAAACCACCCGAAGCCAATCTGAGGAGTTCTCTTACCTTTATGCCTTTAAATCTTGGCGGCTGCTGAAAAGAATAACCTATGCCCAAATTAGCCCTTTCGGTTATATCAAAATCGGTTATATCCTGATTATCAAGCAGGATTTGTCCTTTTTCAGGCTTGTATATTCCCATAATAACCTTTGCCAATGAGGACTTACCTCCGCCATTGGGTCCCGTTATAACATAAAGGTTCTTATTTTCAAAAGTAAAATTTATATTTTTGAGTATTTCTACATGATTTCCATCATCCCCCAAACTTAGGGATACATCTTTAATCTCAAGCATTTTTTCTCCTCCGTTAATTATCTATATAGAATGCACTGGGGACGGTTCCTGTTGCATCCAACAATGCACTGGGGACGGTTCCTGTTGCATCTCCAATGCGCCACGCGATTTATCAGAATATTTAAATAGATTTCCCACTCCTCGATGTATTTATTTTACCACATTTTTTAACGAATAGGGAACAGAGTTTCATTTGATAACAAAAGTGTATCAGAGATTGTCAGGCAGCGTGAAAATTGTCATTCTGAGTGCTAGCGAAGAATCTTGGTTGGCCTAAAACATAGATCCTTCGTTACACTCAAGACGACAAAAAAGCAGAAAATATGTTTTTTCACATAGTCTGATGGTTCCTGTTGCAGCATACAGTGCAGTAGAAACCGTCCCCGGTGCACGCCGGTGTATATATGTCCTTCCTAAGGCAATTCCAGTTTATTTTTTAA
Source organism: Clostridiales bacterium (assembly GCA_012519835.1). GTDB lineage: Bacteria > Bacillota > Clostridia > Peptostreptococcales > Natronincolaceae > JAAZJW01. The sequence goes on from JAAYPJ010000122.1 coordinate 9,780, forward strand.
TATCGGAATATGGCTTATTTCCGGCGTTTTGCTGGCATATACCAAAGTAACATTACCCTTCTGCAGCAGTTCTGCAATTTTCAACTTGAAATCAAGTATGTTGTGGTTGGAATTGAGCTCATCTTCATACTTTTTCGCAAAGATTTCAAAACCTAATTCTCCTTTGTGGTATTTTTGCCGTAATTCTTGTGATGGAGTAATTGATTTAGCCCAATAATCGATATCTGCTTTTTCTTTATTCAAGCCTCTGGGCCATAGTCTGTCGATAAGAATTCGGAATCCATCATCCTGAGTTACAGGCTCATATACTCTTTTCCAAAACAAATTACCCATGATATTCACCCTCCGATACCTTCTCAAAAATATTCCTTAATTATCTAATCTCAACAATATTGCGGTGATAGCTAGAATTATATCTACAGAATTATTCCTTGTTTCCGATATTCGCAAACTACTCCTATTTAGGATTTTTATGGAGTTGTTATACCCCATAATCCTATCCTGTAAACAATAACAAGAAGCCTCTTTGTCTCGCTTTTATCCCCGAACAGGTGCGAATTTTCCGAATGGAGCAGGAATAATAATTAGTTTGTGTAAAATAGTTATATGTGATTAAGTAAATATAGATTATATCGGGTTGTATCGCAAAGGTGAAGTTATATGAAACGGGAGATTTTAAAATAATGTTAACGGGGAACAATAAATATATTAATGTTAAAGGAGGCAAAATATGTCGATTATAACGGTAGATTTTGATGGGACTCTATATCAGTATAATTCAGTTATAACTACGCTTAAGGTAGGAAAAACAATGTTTACACTTAAACAGTGGCTTTGTGTCATCAAAGATATTGTAAAGGGTATTGCAAATAAAACCACAGGTGGGAAAATAGATTTCCAAGTCCTTTTCCTCGAATCTTTTTTTCTCCAAATGAAGGGAAAGAATGTGGAGGAAGTACATAAATTTTTTATGTCTCTTATCGAAACCGGGTATCGGGGTATTAATCATGATCTGGTTTCAAGGTTAACTGAACATTTGGAAAACGGGGATCGTATAGTTATTTTATCAGGGGCTCTGCAGCCTTTTCTTGAAATATTTGTTCAACAGCTGGACATACAGGCAGATGCGATCGGAACATCGCTATGTTATGATGAAAAGGGGACATGCACGGGGAAAATCGGTAAATTAAATCGCGGAATTGAGAAAGTAAACAGATTAAAACATTGGATAAGTGAAAATAATGCCGAAGGGGAAATAGTTTGGGCATATGCGGACAGTGAATCCGATATCCCTTTATTGGAATTTGCAGATAAAGCAGTTGTTGTTCGGCCATCAAATGCATTGAAAAAAGTTGCAGAATTAAGAGGGTGGGAAACTTTTGCTCCATCTCAAGAAACAAAGTTAGTTTGAAATGCACTGGGGGAGGTTCCTGTTGCATTCAAAATGCATTGGGGACGGTTGTGCGCTAAGAAGGCGCATGGCAAATTGGGTCAGGCTTGAATAATTTACCTGTTACGATAGAATAGTAATGGTGATAAATACGGCGGGTAGATAAAATTTCACTGAGGTAATTTTATGGCAAACCGATGGGACCGGAAAATCCGGTTGGTTATTATCATGTGACGATAAGGAACAACAATATAGACAGGGGAGATAACGGTGGGGGAAATTCAGTTAATCGCGACGGCTACCTTTGGACTCGAAGCTGTGGTGGCCAGGGAAGTAAGAAATTTGGGATATGAAGATATACAGGTGGAAAATGGAAAAGTAACATTCACAGCCGACGAGTCCGCTGTCTGCAGGTCTAATCTTTGGCTCAGATCGGCAGATAGGGTTTTACTAAAGGTTGGGGAGTTTAAAGCGTTAACTTTTGACGAACTGTTTGAGAAAACCAAAGCCCTGCCCTGGGGTGATATAATACCTGAGAATGCGGAGTTTCCTGTTAACGGGAAATCCATAAATTCCAAACTTTCCAGTGTTCCGGATTGCCAAGCCATAGTTAAAAAAGCGGTTGTGGAAAAAATGAAACAAAAATATAAAAAGGAATGGTTTGAGGAAACTGATGCTATGTATTCTATAGAAGTTGCACTCCTAAAGGATATAGCCACCTTAACTATAGATACTACAGGAATTGGGCTACATAAAAGGGGATACAGGACTTTGTCCAATGAGGCCCCGATTAAGGAAACACTGGCCGCAGCACTGATTGAATTGAGTTATTGGAATCCGGACAGGGTTCTTATAGACCCGCTTTGCGGTTCAGGCACTATCCCTATAGAAGCGGTTTTAATCGGAAAAAACATCGCTCCCGGAATGAATAGAAATTTTGTATCCGAAGACTGGGGTATTATCCCGAAGGAGCTATGGAGAAACGCAAGGAAAGAAACCCATGATTTGGCTGAATATGATCGTCCTTTGAGGGTATACGGGTCGGACATAGATGGAGAAGTATTGGGTATAGCCAGATATCATGCAGGAGAAGCAATGATAGATGAAGATGTTCATTTTCAAAAATTAGATGTAGCGGATTTGAGGTCCAGATTTGAATATGGATGCATTATAACTAATCCCCCATATGGTGAGCGTATAGGAGAAAAAAAGGAAGTGGAGGAATTATACAAAACCATGGGTAAGGTTTTTAATCAAATGGATACATGGTCTAAATATATAATTACTTCCTACAAAGGATTTGAACAATTGTATGGTAAAAAGGCAAACAGGAGAAGGAAGCTCTATAACGGCAGGATAGAATGTCAATATTATCAATATCATGGTCCGAGACCGCCGGACAAAACGTCCTTCTGATACACTTAATATAGAATTTATGTTACATTAAATTATTGAAAAGCGTTTAAAGGATATTATGCAGTGTAGCAGGAATCATTCCAAATGCACACAAAATAGAAAGGGGGACATAGAATGTAGTGTGTCAGGAGCCGTCCTTTCATTGACTCCAAACGGATAAAATAAACATAGGAATTAGCGTTCTAATCGGCGTTCTAATTAGTGTTCTAATAAAAAATTGGGTATACATAAATATATCTGTTGAGTTACATATTTAACCTTGTTGAAAACAAAAAAATTTAAGGAGCTGGTTCATGTGGCGGTAAAGAAATGGCGTTGTTTAGTCTGTGGCTATATTCACGAAGGAGAGGCACCACCGGAAGTATGTCCGGTTTGTGGTGTGGGGCCTGAAGAATTTGTTCTCGTAGAGGAAAAAGAGAGAGATGTTACTTTATCAGAGGAAATCAAAGTGGCCTGCCGTAGCATATCTCATGGAATGTATATCATTTGTTCTAAAAATGGTGAACGATTTAACGGCCAAACTGCCAATAGTCTTACACAGGTTTCCGGTAATCCCATTCAAGTAGCGATAGGAATTAATAAAGGCAATCTGACCCATGAGTATATTGAAAAAAGCGGGGTTTTTGTAGCGAATATTTTGGGATGTGATAGTATTGATTTAGCCAAACATTTTGGTTTTCAGACAGGCAGAGAAGTTGACAAATTCAAGGATATAAGTTATGAACTTGGGGCTGAGACAGCAGCACCATATATTAAAGAGGCTTTGGCCTATTTGGAATGTAAAATAGATCAAAAAAAGACCCTGGATGCAAATACTCATACCGTATATCTTGCCGAAGTTGTAGGAGGGGGTATTTTAAATAAAGGTGAACCGATGACATATTCCTATTACCATGCAAATCGCAAATAGCATAATAGGGAAACCTCTCGTGTTTTGCACGATCCGGACCTTTTCCCGGTAAGCACATTGCAGAAGGAACAATTATTGAAGCTAAGCAAGGGGGTACTATTTGCAGATGCAGGCGTTAAAATTTCTCATAAATTAATAGTTGAGTAAGTTTACATAAGTGCATATCTGTCGGGATAGATTGCCCTTCAATGGTTTGGGCATACCTATCCCATTATTATTATGGTTAACATCCCAGCAAACAAGGGGACGGATCCTTTGTTTGACATGCAAACAAGGGCACGCAAACAAGGGGACGGATCCTTTGTTTGATATAATTTAGATATCAGATTACAATATCTTTGAGGTGATTAAAATTGCCACGGACAAAGCGATTATTAAGTTCAATAGGGGACCTATTTCGCCTTGTTGCACATTTTATAAATAGTGTGCAATATGAAACTATTGTTCTTTATATAAAGCAAAACCACTTAGTTATGTCTTTGGAAAAATAAAGATTTAAATCTGATGCTGT
>JAAYPJ010000123.1 GCA_012519835.1 Clostridiales bacterium
AATCAATACACCGATCAGAAACACCATAATTATACTTTCCTTACTGAAACCAAAATTCCCAAGGAATAACGACAAAACAGCTGATATGGATATAATTATGGCCAATCTGAATATATAAACCAAATGTGTATGCACTTTTTTATTTATAAAATCACCCCCTTACCCTGATAACAATATCATAATAATATTTTATTTCTTTTTTAGCAAGGAGTAGAAATTCGGTTTGTCCATAACAACAATTAACTGTTCACCTTCCATAAAAATATGTTTGGCACTGGGAAACTGGTCCACCTTATTATCTTTTCTTATAGCCAGTATATTGATTCCGTATCTGTCCCTGACACCAACCTCTGCGATTGTCTTACCTATCCATCGATCCAAGGGGGCTATTTCCAGAATATAGTGTTCGGGGGTTAATTCAATATAGTCCATTATATTTTGGGAACTTAAACGTATTGCAGCCTTATTCGCACTTTCTTTTTCGGGGAATATAACCTCATCTGCTCCGTTTCTTAAAAGAAATTTTTCATGAAGTTCCCTGTCGGCCTTGGCGACCACATATTTTGCTCCCAAGTCCTTTAATTGGGAGGTTATTTCTATTGAGGTCTGAAAGTTTGACCCTATACAGACAAAGCAAATATCAAAATTAGAAGCGCCAAGCGAATGTAAAACCTCCAATTTCGTACAATCCCCTATTTGGGCATTTGTTACCAGGGGGATCAAATCGGCCATCGCATCCTCCGATTTGTCCACTATCATTATTTCGTTCCTTAATTCTATAAATTTTAAAGCCAGATATCTTCCGAATCTTCCAACACCAATGATTAATACCGATCTTTTTCTACTGAACATATTTATTTTCCTTTCTTTATTTGATTATCCTATAATCACTTTTTCTACCGGATTTTTTATTAAACCGTTATTTTTATTCTCCGTAACTGCCAAAAGAACAGACAAACTTCCTACCCTGCCGCAATACATTAATAAAATAATAATGCTTTTAGAAATAATACAGAGTTTACTTGTTATCCCGGTAGACATCCCTACGGTTCCGATTGCCGAAAATACCTCGAAGGCAATATCCCCCAACACCAATTCCGGTTGCAAAAAACTGATCATTAATGTAGACAATGTAGCTCCCATTAGATATATAGCGACTATACTGTAAGCACGAATTAATATGCTGTCTTCCAACCTGCGGTTGAATATATCTAAATCCTTCGACCTTTTAACGGAAGATACAACCGTTAATAAACTGATTACAAAGGTTGTGGTTTTTATGCCTCCTGCCGTTGAACCGGGGCTTCCTCCAATCACCATAAGGATCATTGTCAACAGTTTGGAACCCTCAGACAAGGATGCCGTATCCGTGGTGTTGAACCCCGCCGTTCTGGGTGTAACGGCCTGAAACAGGGATGCAAGCAAACTCCCCTTAAAGCCGAGACCGGCCATTAGATTTTTTCTTTCAAAAAAATAAAACATCACTGCCGATATCATGATCAGAAATAATGTTACAGTCAGTACAATTTTGGAATGCAACTTATATTTGCTGAAGTTGAATTTTTTAACATAAATGTCTTCCCATACAACAAAACCGATTCCCCCTATGACTATCAAGGACATGATTACACAATTTACAGCTATATCGTTGACGTATCCGGTCAGGGATGTGAATTCACCGTTTCTGCCCATTATGTCAAATCCCGCATTACAAAAAGCCGATATGGAATGGAA
>JAAYPJ010000124.1 GCA_012519835.1 Clostridiales bacterium
AAGATATAATATAAAGGTTATGGGTATTCCGATTATATAAAAATAAGGATTTACATCATATATTATCCTTGTGAGGGGATTGACATAGCCGTATCTGTGGCTATCAAACACAGCCACATTGATACCGAGTAGCCCTATAAGCAATATCCAAGCGGCAAACTTTAACTCCAGAGGCATTTTATTAAATCCCCTGCAAATAGCTATTTTGTTTTGTAATGAATAGGGTATCGCAAAGGCTGCTATGATTAGAATTAAAATGCTTATTGCCCCTATTACCAGAATAAGAACCGAATAATCCGGGAAAACATAGTTTTCTTTCATACCCAATGTTAATACATCATTATGGCTTTCAAAATTTCGCGGAATAATATATATTGCTTCTAAATTAGCATATTGTTCAGCCTCTTTGGCTTGTTCAGCCTTTAAATAGTCGATAATTAGGCCTTTATCAAATCTGGTTCCCTTATTTCGGAGTTCATCTCCCAAAACAACATCTACCGTGGGATAACCATTTTCGTCGAAGGACATTTTTATATATAAAAGACTGTTGTCCATTTCCGTCTGCAATTCGGCATCCGAAATATATGGCATATTAGTTAGAGGTCTTCTTTGGACTGTTAAGCCTTCCCCTGTCTCCCCGACTGTTTCTTTTTCATCATCGGTCCTGTCTCCTTCCGGTTCCGTAGGGATTTTTTCGCTAATTTCATCTTTCGCGGTTTTCGCAGTTTTCCCATCTTCAGGGGCTCTTTCCGCATCTGTCCCTTTCTTATCTGCACTTATGCCATCCCCCGGGGCTTGCTCGGAATCCCCACCCTCCCCCAAGGGATATATTTTATATTTAATACTTTCTACATTTATATACCTATCATCGGACCAATCATTCCTTTGATTTACATAACGCTGCAGTGATCTTGTCAAACGCGCTATATTATATGCCATACTGTTAATGCCGCTGCTTTCTATATGGTTTTTTACATTGTCCCCAACAGGAAAATAGATGTTTCTTATAGGCAGGTAGCTTACCACGGAAATTATTGCAAGAGCCAGTATTATGAGCACCGTTGCAAGTGAAGTAGAAAAAAGGTTTTTGCCGCTCCTTTTATCCGGGATTGTTTCCCCGCTATTCAGGTCTTTTTCATTTGATATGGTTTCTTCATCGTTATTATTTTTTTCACCGGGTAGGATTTTTCTACCACCATTGTCATCTTTTTTGTCCGGTAGGAGTTCCCTGCCGCTACCATCTCCCCTGTCCGACAGGAATTCCTTGGCGCTACTATCTTTTTTGTCCGGCGGGAATTCCTTGCCGTTGTCATTTTTTTCGCCTGGCACAATTTCCCCACCGTTACCGTTTTGGTTGTTCAAATTTGTATCCAACGCCCCACACCACCTTTAAATATTTTGGTTCTCCAGGGTTGATTTCAATTTTTTCTCGAATCCTTCTTATATGCACCGTCACCGTATCCGGATTATATGCAGGTTCTTTCCATACCTTTTCATATATCTCCTCTATTGAAAATACTTTGTTCGGATTGCTCATCAATAAGTATAAAATTTTATATTCCAGGGGAGTTATTTTGACTACAT
>JAAYPJ010000019.1 GCA_012519835.1 Clostridiales bacterium
CCCGGGATAATCCTTTTCGTGGCACGGGTGTGGCACGGGGACGCTTTGTTTGCCACATTTCCATTAATTTACTTCATTGTTCGACACAAAAAATGCATAGAATAGTGCACAGGACCGCTTCGGAGGCCTTTTTTATATTATGATTGCCTTTCTGCGGGAGAAACTTAAAGACAAAAACCATGCATTAAAAATTGTTCCTCAAAAAACCCGTTAAGTTGTTGACACTGACGTTACGTCATAGTTTATAATAGTAACCACAGGGGGGTTATAAGACATGAAGGTAAAGGAAGTCGCAGATTTAGTTGGTATCAGTGTGCGTACATTACATTATTATGATCAAACCGGGCTGTTGACCCCGGAGGGGAGAACCGAATCCGGTTATCGTCTTTATTCTGATAAAGACCTTGAAACATTACAACAGATCCTTTTTTTTAGGGAGCTCGGTTTCCCATTAAAAAAGATAAAGGAAATTATCGGCAGCCCGTCCTTTGACCGTCAAGAAGCGCTTCAACTTCATCGAAAAATGCTTCTTGAAAGACGCAAACGCATCGACAAAATGATTGCGACAATCGATAAGACAATGCAATATGTAAAAGGAGAGATCCAAATGTCCAACAAAGAAAAATTTGAAGGTTTTGACTTCAGCCATAACCCATATGAAAAAGAAGCCCGTGAACGCTGGGGCAATGAAGCAGTCGACAAATCAAATGCTAAACTTGGAAATATATCTGAAATTCAACGAAAAGCAATGGGCGAAAAGATGAACGCTATCTACCGAAAATTGTCGGGGCTTAAAAACACCCCGCCGGAATCGGATGAAGCACAAGAAGCTATTAAAGAATGGTATGATTTCCTGAATCATAATACCGGCCATCATTACTCCTTAGACGCATTTAAGGGGCTAGGCCAAATGTATGTGGAAGATGAGCGCTTCACCAACAATATTGACAAATTCGGTGATGGTTTAGCAGAATTTATGCGGGATGCCATGGCTATTTATGCGGATAAAAACAAAAAGTAAGATGTTAGGGGCGTTGGGCTGCCAATTATCATCCGGTGCCAACGCCTTCTTTCATTAAATTTTGACAAATATATCGGAAACATTGTTAATTATTCCATTGCTCCTATGGGGGTTATTTTGTTTAATATACTATTCCATCTATACACTACTCCAAACCTCATCATCTATATCATTAGTTATCCTTTATTTCAGATGATGCTACCTTGGCAACACCCTCATTTATAATCTCTCGGGTTGCCGATAAACTTATCCTCCCTATAATTGAAAACAACATCGCCAAATAAGGCATTGCTGTGGAGTTTATCGATGTGTTGACAATGCTGTAAGTTTCTTCAGCAATACTTGAATTAACGGCGTAAACGATAATAATAAATAAAACACTAACCAAGCATGTTATGGCAGTAGCAAGTTCTGACATTTTCTTTGTATAGTCTGATTCTTTAAAATAGTTGTATATTAAAAGGGCCTGTAGAATTATAACCGATATTGCCGCCACTTTTAAAACGATAGCTATTGTTTTCACATCATCCGATGAAACATATCGATTTATATTATTTAATATTGTGGAAAATTGAAAAAGAGAATATTTCGTTTCCAGTCTTTGTGATGGACCGCCAAAAAGCGAATATAATTCATTAAGGCTATCCAATATCCTGAGGTGAATCCATTTTTGCAGCATTGTTAATATTACAAGAAATGCACTGCCGGGTGTTACCCAATATGCCGGACCCTTTTCTTTGGCCTTAGTTAATATAGAACCTATTAAATCATTATCAGTAGCTGAAGGTGGGTGATTGGTGGTATCTTCTGTTTTAATTTCACGGGAGTCACAGGACAAGTTGGAACCCGATAGTTTTTCCTCACATTCACTGCAATGTACATTTTTTTGGCAATTATGTGGCCCATCTGCACCCTCACTTAAAAAAATCACATCTTTTATTTCTATGAAATTCATAACTGCATTTCATCCATGTAATGCTATCTCAAACAATCCCAAAAAAAGGCTCAATCCGTCGATTTCTCCAAGCAGCGTAATACCATGAACAACAAATATTACATTTAATACTCCCAAGACAGCACACCATGTCATATTTTTCTTTGTAGGTTCCTTTATATATCTAGCCGGTTGTTTGTAGGAAAAATACAAAATTACTAATGAAAAAATTATACTCATGATATATCCCCCCTATTTTGTTATATTCCAAAATTTGCATACAAAATATCAACCTGAATTTTCCTGCTTATTGGTTTCATGACCGGTATTCCTAATAATACTTGGTTTTTGTTTAACTTTCATTTAAAATACCTTCTCATTGGTTAAAAATAAATATATTAAGAATTCATTTATAATGTATTTATTTAACAACATAAGTTGTTGTATTTGCACCTTGTTTCAGTACAAAAACATTGTTTCCCTCATAGTTAATACTATTATATTTTGCTTCTTCCACCAAAATGCCATTTACAAAAAGTCCTTCCAATCCTGTTTCCTTAAATCTGAATATCATTGCATCAACTTCCGGTATTTCCCGTAGCGAACTATACATACCATATACTTCATCTGTGTCCATGTTTAACATTAAATATTCATCACCAGAACCAAGGAAAAATGCTTTATTTTTTATTATTATAAAATTGTTATAGAACCCATCTACATTAATACTACCAGCCTGTCCTCCTGGAATATAATCATTTAAATAATTAAAATTATATATTGGTTCAAACTTATCATTAATTATTCCCCAATCTAAATTCTTTGCTCCACTTCCATCACCATAGCAAATCCCTTTTGCCACAGCTGCAATACCATTTTCAAAATCCGTAGCCTTGACAAAATAATCATCTGTAGCCTTATCGCCATTTACATCCAAATATGTATATACACCATAATATTGTCTACTCCAGGAGGGGCTAGAATCCACTATTTTAGATTTATTATCCTTAAATAATACATACCCCTCTGAAAATTTTCCTATATCAACATTTTTTGAACCCTCAATAGATGTAATCAAATTCCCTTTATAATCAAAAATTTTAAAATAAATTTTATAGTTTTCATCCTGTACTCTGGCTGTAATTCTATTATTATCTCCTACTAAAATTTTCTCATATTTGTCTGGTTCATCCGATATAATAGCATTACCATTAAAATCATACAAATATGAAGAATAGCTATTAACTAAAATAAATTTATCAAGAATTTCAATTTCTGAACTTTCAGAATATTTTGGTTGTACAACATATTCACCATTTGTATTAATTACTCCACATTTTGCTCCTGGAAAAACAACAGCATGTTTATTTTTAAAATCATATGCCCTTCTAAATATTAATGGAATTAGTAATTCTCCCTTTTCATTTACATATCCATAATACCCATCTTTTTTTACACATCTAAATCCATCATGTAATTCTCCTACATATTGATATTCACTAGATAAGTATTCCATTATATCAAATTTTATTTCTTCTTCTTTTTTATAAGTCTTATTCATTTCAGTGTGTTCTGTTAAATCTTCTATACTAACATCCTTTTTTTCACATCCAATACATAATAATGCCATAATAAACAATAACAATATTAAACTTTTTTTAATCATTTTATTTTTATCTCCTTTTGCTTTTTTATTTTTGGATTTATAATTTAAAACCTATATGATTTATTAATATACACATTTATCAATGTCTTTGTTTCCAATATTTATCTCATCTCCTTTGATTTGTTGTTAATCATTCACTAATTTTAAAATTCCCCATGGTCCATCATATTCATATCTAAAAGGTGCATACCCCTCACTAAAACCACCATACCCAATTATACCAGTAAAAAGTTCTTTACCATTTAAATCTATACATACATACTTTGTCATATCATCATCTTCAGATATCAATTTAGCAAATAATACACCTTCATTAAAAGATGCGTCACAACGACAACTATCATATTTAAAATCTGTTATAAAATTTCCATTTTTATCTATAATTGCTCTTGCCCCATGATAATCGCTCACTAATGCCCTTCCATCGTTGAACTGATATATATAGCTTACACCCTCTTTAAATTTAATAACCTCTTTACCCTTCTTATCTAAATAGCAAGGTTTATAGTTTGTTGCTGTAGTTCCATTATTAGCTGCTAACAAACCATCAGAAAACATAAATTCCCAACAAAATATATTTGTATCCTCGTAATATGGACCTAAATCATTGTTATAACCACCTATACTACTATAATCATAACTGCGATCACCTTCCCAAACTAAACCCTTAATTTCTGCTACTGTTTTACCACCCCTGTCTATTATATAACTTTTTTCATTCTTTTTTACTACTGCAACGTCTTCACTAAATGGGTTAGCTTTATCATATTCAAAAGGGATTACAAGACTGCCTGTTTTATCAATATAACCAAACTTGTCAGCTTCATAACTATATACACATGCTAACCCATTATTAAACGATGAACCCCGCATTTTTCGATTGTTAGGAGTAGCTAATGTTATTACTTTATTACCCCGAACATCTATATAATGTCCATAAAACCAAGTATCATCTTCAACTAATGCAAGTCCATCTTTAAAAAAATCTACACGTTCAATAATACCTTGTTTCGTTATTTCATTTCCATTTGTATCTACAATTTTCCACCAGGTTTCATCTGAAGAAACAAATGCATATCCTTCATTAAAATCTTTTGCTGCACAATATTTTGTTGGGATAATTTCCTCGCCCTTTTCATTTATATATCCATAGCGTGTAAGATAAGGTTTGTTTTTGTCATATACCTTTGCCAAACCATTCGAAAATGAGTGTATAGAATCGTAATTAAGACAAGGTTCCAATGCAACCTCAATTTTTACATTCTTTGATATATTCCTATTAGCATCGTATATTCCCTTTTTTATACCATTTTCAACTACTTTGTCTTTAGAACACCCTGTAAACAATACTATTGCCATTAACAAAATATAAATAATTAGTTTTTTCATATATGCTTCCCCCATTTTTTAATATTTTTTCTTTATTAATGCCCTGATGAATATCAACCTGTTTTATAATAAAAATTTCACAATGCCCCATTTGTTATTGTGCCTCACTACTGCCACACCATCTATGACAACGAAAGCATGATCATAAATTATCGGTGTTATTTCTTTACCTGTTTTGTCTATATAACCATACTTCCCATTCAATTCTACCAGGGCAAATTCTTGATAAAAACTCCATGCCGTGTCATATTTTAATGGTATTACTTCCTTGCCCTTTTTATTTATGTAACCATATTTGCTATTAGGGTAGTTCCCTATGGATACACAGGCCAAGCCCTGATAAAATGGTTCTGCATTATCATATGTTAATGGTATTACTTCTTTGCCCGTTTTATCATCGTATAATTTTTCGTCCATTTCATCCATAACTGACATCAGTATGCTTTTACTTCTGTCCATATTATATTGCCCTGTTATGAAGGAACTTGTTTTATTGTTAAAAAAAATATCCAAGATTACGGTTCCTGCCACCGTGGCATCATAATACCATAATTTTTCATTATCCGCCCATTGAATTGTACACAGTTGGCTTTCAATCAATTCAAAAAACATTGACATGTATTCATGTAATGTAGTATTTGCCGCTATAATAACCATTTTCCCATCAACTGCTTCACAGCGTGCATTCAAATACACTAAGATAGGATCTATGGGTAGCCATATATCCTCTTCAAAATTAATAATTCCCCTGATTTTTATTATTCCATCACCATAATGTAATTCCCTTTTCTCCTTATCGATAGAAATACATTTTCCACTACGGAATAATTTGAAAAGTGTATCATCGGGCTCATAATCGCATTGAAACCCCGTATATTTTAATATACTGTCCAGTTTCATATATATATCTTTATTATTAATCAGCAGTGTATCCCCTGCATAGCCTTCTTCTAACGAATCATATATTATTACTTGCTTTATTTCATAATTCAAAATAGCATAGACTTCTAAACCGGGTAATAATATCATTATGCATAATATAAATAAAAAAAATTTAGCTAAATTTTTTTTTCATTTCTGATTGTCCCCCGTTTCATCTCTCGGCTCCTCATAAAGTTCGTTATAGAAAGTTAGTAAACCCCCGTATATGGCATCCATATATTCCTCTGTTTCGATGAACTCATACTTATCACCATTTTTAACCACCTTTAATTCAATATCCTGTGATAAGTATTCAAAATTTTGTGATTCTAGCTGGTTTTTCAACGTATCTAAGAAATAGGTTTTTGAAGCCAGAAAATTGCTCCTGTCCCAATTTTCAGAAGAAGCCATTATTTTTTTACAAATTTGAGCAACATTAGGATAAATTATTTCCAAGGTGCAATTATTTTTGTTAGCATCAATAACATTGATTGTATTATAATTCATAATCATATTCGTAATCTCATTTGCCACTGTGAGTGTTTCATCACCTATTGAATATGAATTGACCTTTATATAATTGTTTAATTCACTGAAAACTTTCGCATCTTCACGATTCCTGTATGTCTTAAAAATAATTGTTGATAATACTCCGGTTATTGAAATCGAAAATAGAATTAACAAAAACATTTTTCTTTTATCTCTAATCATACTACCCCGCCTATTTTATTTATTTGTAAAATTTTTTCATATATCCAAGCTAACGCCTCATGCCCTAAAAAGTATAATTCACTGTTTATGTGCAAACCTTTGATTGAATGTTTAGATTTTTTAAAAATTTTTCTATATTAAATCCTCCCCCTCCATTTAAAAATACTTAAATAAAATGCATTATACATTACATAGTATATTGTTCCGAATCGGGAGCATAGACATCCGGATCTCCAATTTTAATTTCCAGGTCTTGGCCTGCTTTATAGGTAGAAAAATTGTGTCCTTATCCCCTTGTATTGTTTTTGATTCACCAACCCCCGGACCTTTGCATCCGGTAAAAACTGTTAGTACTAAAACAATAATTAAAATTGTAACAATGATATGTTTTCTCAAATCATTATATCCCCCTTTAAAAATCCTCTGAAGTCCCTAAAAATGCAACTTCTAAATGATTTCCCACTATCCTATGTATCATATTCCTATGAACACTGAATGGTTCTTAAACATCTCTGGCCATTTAAGAACTGTAAAGGAACGGAAGATAATACTTCCGTTCCCTCAAATTATTGATATAAACCTGTGTCTACAAGATAGGTTCGACAATTACTATCATAACTAGAAGGCCCATCAAATTCAATTTTTAATTCTAGAACACCCCTCAAATCGATTTCAAAGTCTATGGGATGGATCCCGCCGGTCATAATGGGTGATTTATATACCAGTTCGCCGTCTCCATATATCTTGAGCCTGTCTTCGAGTTCACTGCTTCGGTTACCATAGTTAAGCACATATTTACCTTTCATCCTGGTATATTTACCATTGATATAATAAGTCCTCCAGCCTGAATACATTGTTGTTATTCCATAATCATAGCTGTTCCCTAGATTGTCCTTTACATCAGTATGTATCTTAAAATCATTATATGCCTTATAGACACTTGCTCCCCCACTATCAAAATAATCCAGTTTATGTAACATTACCGCAGGCTTATCTGTATCATGTCTTCCTAGATACACACTTTTGGTCGCCCCATCCCACATAACCGGTTTTCCCACCGCATCTGCGATAGCTCTTACAGGAAGATACGTTGTCCCATTGTAAATGAAGACCTCTACCGGATTTCCGTTTGCATCAACCGGGTTTAGTTTTTTATCATCCACATAAATGTTTACCCCTGTTGATACGGTGATTTGTTTCTGTAACATAGCTGCCACCGATGGCACAATCATTATGCCGAACATTGCCACAATGACTATGCCCAACACTAAATAATACTTGGTTTTTTGTTTAACTTTCATCAAAAATACCCCCTTTTATTTTTGTGGTTTCAATGCAAAATTTTATTATTTGCAGAAATACCACATTTTTATATGTTAAAATATCTCTATTCCCATGTTTGAGATATATAACAAACTCCTGTAATCCAAAGGACTAACCCCTGAAGTAAAATGGTGCCGGGCTCATATTTTGAAACTATCCATTAGGTTTTTATGTTGATGTTGGGCTTTAAATTTTAGGAATGTCTTATTTACTTTGTTATCCAATATTAACATGTACTGCCATATATGGCAATATTAAAAACAACCAATCTAAAATAGCAAACAAAGTTCCTTTATGGTATACATTCTATTCCCCCTCGCCATACCCCTATATTATCCTTCCTTTTGATAATGATTCTATACCTGAATCGTTTCTTAGTAAAATATATACTATTATGAATTACCAGGTTATTGCCAGTTAAGGTAAATAGTGTTAATATATAACTATCGTTGCGTTAGATGGGAATGCAATTGAAATGGGATGTGTTAACTAAAGCCCAAAGGTAGCCGCAATCAAGATTTTGCATATAACTGACAAATATGAAACATATCATGACTGTAATATTTGTGACGGGAACGAAAATACTGTCCGGATTGGGGGTGCTACTGTTTCATTCTAACCAGGAAAAGGGGTGGTATATAAAAGGTATATGTAAAAACTAACACAGGGGGTGTTCAATCAATGAAATCTAAGGTTATAAAAACAGATTATACAACATCAAATGAATCAGAAACCCTTCCCGGGAAGAACACAGCATCAGGGAACCCTGAAAGCCTTCCCAAGCAAAATACAACATCAGAAAAACTGGAAGATGTCTCCATTTCGTCCAATTATACAAAAAACATAGTTATCGGCTACATAGACTTTATAAAATCGTTTCTGAAGGAACCGGAAACATATATTAAGGATGGGACCGGTACATATTTTACAATTGGTGTTATTTCTATGATATGCTTTCTTGTAGTGAGGATGATTTATTCATCGTTGAATGTAATTTCCCGACTAGATTTTTTTATCATCGCCCTAAAAACGGGGTTGATAAGGGCCATATCATTGGCTGTATTAATATTTATAAGTAATGCGATACTCAAAAAGATAAATGATGCAGAGTTAAATGTTTATCAACTGGCAGAAAAGTTAGGATTGGCCTTAGTTGTTCCATTTATTCTTGTATTGATAGCTATGCCGTTTGCCCTTTCTCGATCCCGTATTGCGTCAGATATAGCAGGGCTTGGGTACATCATGGAATTTGTAAGTATATTTTTTGCAGTACAGTCTCTTGCCGAAAATGATGCCATCCGGGTTTCTACCGCATCAGCCGCTGTATATTATATTGCGTTAAAAATACTAAATATATTAATATATTGATATTATCAGAGCGGCTGGCGCATTTTAGGATATTCACATGTTAATAGCTTAAAACTTTTATAGATACCCAGCCGCTTACTCATAAAATTCCTTTTCACCTGTAGCATTTAGAAATTCTTGCTTTGGAACACAGGTTATAATATTTTCTTCTTCACATTTTAATTGTTGTTTATAACCATTAATCTTGAATCCAGGTCTGTTGCTGATATTTCTGTAACAACACCTTACTCCCTTTGGAAAATGTTGAACATAAATGCATTTTTATAGATAGATTCAGTCTTATAATTATCCTCGGAGTTGCATTATCAGACGGTGTTCTTGTTTTTAGCGTCCTGAAAATCAAATCACTCATCTATTGCTGTATTTAATCAAACACGACTTTTCAGTAACTCTATTTTTATTCTCCTTCTTTTCTTTTTATGAATTGACATTACTATAAAAACAATAATAGCTATAAATATGATAACAACCAAATATACGAATAGAGCAATTTTATTCGGGTTTTTAATCAAAGCAATTATATTACGGCTATTGTCCACAATCTTCCTACCCTGGGGACTGCTATAGTACAAGGGAACCTGGGGTATCCCTTCTGTTTTGTCAAAAGATTTTAGGTATTCCGCAATTGCCAGCCATTCCTTAAGTTCATGATCATTGTTATAAACGATATGATCCTCATAGTTAACAATGGGGATCCCTTCTTTGGTTTTTGGTACAATGGATAACAAATTAAAGGATTTATCCCCAACAACAGATAACATCTGCGCAGAATACAATCCGGCTGCAACGCGATACAGTTTATTATCATTTATCTTTTCTCTTTCGCCATCATGGTTTTGTAAATATACCTCAGTAACCTTGTTAAATATTAATCTGTTCGGATTAAATGTATAGCCCAGTCCCGATATATATAATTGCGCCGGGTTCATTATGGGTGTCACGGAAGCATCAACCTCCGCCGCAGTTTTCAGTTCCTTTCCGGTCAAGTATACTGTAATAATCGGGTAACCCGGAATCTTATCCGGCCCCACTCCCAAAGAACTTACATTAAAGGTGTCGGATACGGTTATGTTCCCTTTTACAAAAGATCCCCTTATTGTGCCGTAGGGAATAACAGCCGCCGTAACTGTTTCGTAATTCTCCCCTTCGGCTTCTTTAATGGCATAAAGATATGCATCACCTATAAGATTGCCCAGAATGTCCTCGTCATGGGCTTTGCCCAACATAGATGCGGGTGTAAAGTTAAAGGGTGAATATGCTAAAATATCTTCGAATTTCAAATTAAACTTTGACAGATATTCATCCTGTACAATTTGTTTATAGTGCTCTACCAGTTTCTTTATGTCGGGGTCTTCAGGCAAAGTGTCGTCAATAGGCCTTATACTGTAACTGTCCAGATTCCAATCATTGCTTGTACCTTTTGTCAACTTTATTATCCCTATATTTTCCCCATTTTCCCCACAAGAACCTATAACGGTATTGCCTACAATAATGGGTTCCTCCAATTTTGTATGGGAATGCCCGCTTATTATAACGTCTATCCCCGGTACTTTCTTTGCCAAAATTTCATCCTCGGATTTAGATTTTTTATCGGATGTGCCTGAATGTGACAGGCAGACTATAAGGTCCACCTTTTCTTTATTTTTCAAGGTATCAACCATTATTTTAGCATTTTCAATATAATCCAAAAAAACCACCTCAGACATAGGTGCATTAGATGCGGAATCCTTCCCCATTACTGCAAATATGCCGATTTTTACACCATTTCGCGTAATTGTCGTATATTTCTTAATGCCATATTCATTCATAGATTCTTTCAGATATTTTAATGATGGTGTCAAATCACCATTTTCATCTAAAGGAAAAGATAAATTGGATGATAGTATTAGGGGCAGGTTACCCCCACTGCCTTTGGCAGCCTTTAGGCTGTCGGCCAGGCCTTCGGCCCTCATATCAAATTCGTGGTTCCCAAATGTGGTGGCATGGTACCCCATTTTCCCCATAACCCTTAACTGGGGCGCCTCTTTGGCAAATACTGTCTGAAACAAAGTGCCCATAGAAAAATCTCCCCCATCAACCAACAAAAGTTCAGGATCTTTTTCCCGTTCCGCTTTAATAGCACTGTAAAGCCTTGAAAATCCACCGACGCTGATAATTTTATCCCCCTCCAGTACATTCATGGGGTAAAAATGATCATGTATATCGTGGGTAAACAATATGGTAACAGACCCATGGTTTTCGGCTGTACAAAAAATAGAAAACTCGCCCATAAAAAATAAAGTACAAATTAATAATATTGGTAAAGTCTTATAGAAGAATCTTTTCATAATTTCCTCCTTGGAATAGAACACGGATTGTAAATACCACCTGCAATAGATTTCGATAAAACATTTCGTTATCCTTCCGCCTGTGCCGTTTTTTTCTATGACAAAATAACCCTTCCCTATCTATATTTTTCAAAATAATATATACTAATTGAAAGAGCACAAATGCAGGGAGGAATTTCTTGTGGCTTCCAATAATACAAGAAGGGGTTTTGATCCTAAGGATAAAAGATTTTTTTCCAAGGAAGCTGTCATTAATCTGGGTATTGCCCAGGAAGAAATCCAATGGCTTTTAGATAGGGATTATGGCATAGATACTGTTATAAACTTTGTCGGCAACCATTATCTGTTCTCATCGCGACAGAGGCTGGCACTCAGAAGGGCCACAGCAACGGAAACACAGTATAATAAAAGAAGATCCACGTTACTCCCTTTGGAAAACGCTGAACATGGATGCATGTTTATAGACGGATTTAACATTATAATAACCCTTGAGGTTGCACTGTCGGGCGGTGTTATTATATTAGGAAAAGATGGTGTTTTAAGGGACTTGGCGGGTCTGAGGGGCACATACAGACTTATCGACAAAACCGAAACAGCCCTGAACCTTATTGGCATGGCCCTAAATGAATTTAATGTTCCACAGGTTAAATTCTTTTTAGATGAACCGGTTTCGAATTCCGGTAGGTTAAGAAATAAAATTTTAAGTCATTCGAAAGTATGGAATATACCCACAGAAGTGGAACTGGTGCGAGATCCGGACCCCATTCTTTCTGATATGGAAAGGATCGTGACAGGGGATTCTATCATACTGGACAATTGCAAAGGCTGGTTTAATTTATCAAGAAAAATCGTTGAGGATTACATAAAAGATGCTTGGACTGTCAGATTTGATTAGAAATAGATGTGGCAAGGGGACGTGTTGTTTGCCACATAATCTTTTAATAAACAAGATACGATGTTTAAAAAGCAGGAAAAGAGGTATTTAACATAGAATAATGAAATGATAAACATGTTGAGGGTAAAACGTCCCCTTGCCATGGAAGGATGATATACAGTGAAAAATTGTTTAACAAAAATTTTTAGTAATGTAAAACCGATTATTGGGATGGTCCATTTGCGTCCACTGCCGGGATCACCCCTATATGATAAAACAAATATGCCTATACAAAAGGTAATCGAATTGGCGGTGCAGGAGGCTACCATTTTGGAAAAGGCAGGAGTAGACGGCGTACAAGTAGAGAACATATGGGATTATCCATACAATAAGGGACAGGATATCGGATACGAAACCTGCGCAGCCCTGACGGCTGCGGCCTTAGCCGTCAATCAATCTGTCTCCATTCCCGTCGGGATTAATTGTCACCTGAATGGCGGACATGCTGCAATGGCCGCTGCGGTGGCCGCCGGCGCACATTGGATCAGGGTTTTCGAGTTTGTAGGTGCTTACATATCATATACAGGCCTAACGGAAGGAATCGGCGGGTCCCTGGCACGTTATCGAAAATTTCTTGATGCAAATGATATTTACTTTCTATGTGATGTTAACGTAAAACATGGCAGTCACTTCATTGTTTCCGACAGACAGGTCAAGGAACTGGCAGTTGATGCACAGGAACAAGGTGCGGATGCTTTGATAATCACGGGATTCGAAACCGGGACAGCACCCGATGAGGTAAAGGTTCGTGACTGTAAAAAAGCAGTATCGTTGCCGATTTTACTCGGAAGCGGTGTGACATTAGATAATGCAAACAACCTATTAAGTGTCGCGGATGGTGCAATCGTTGGCAGTTGGTTTAAAAAGGACAACAATTGGAGAAACCATGTGGATTTTGATCGTACGAAGGCGTTTATGGATGAGGTCAAAAAAATACGTTCAACTGGGTCATAGAAACAGATTCGTCGATCTATCGGTTGATGTTAATAGTAAAATTACAAAAAGCCGCATTACCTGTCTTTGCGGCTTTTTCAGATATCTTGTTCTTATTTTATTGAAACTATGTGGCAAACAAAGCGTCCCCTTGCCGCATGTGGCAAACAAAGCGTCCCCATGCCATATGCTATATTATTCAGCATAAAGGAATTGTCCCCTTGTGTCCCTCAGAAATTCAATTGCTTTTTCCCTATCAAGCGGTTCACTGATAAGGTATCCCTGTATCTTATCGCAATTGTTTGCTTTCAAATATTGCAGCTGTTTTTCATGTTCAACGCCTTCGGCCACAACACAATGTCCGTGCCTATGTGCCATTAATATTATGTCGCCTGTCACTGTTTTCATTGTTTCCGTATGCAACAACTTATCAATAAAGGACTTGTCAATTTTTATACAACTGATATTCAATTCTCGCTCCCTCGAAAAGGAGGAATAACCTGTACCAAAATCATCAATTGCACATTTAATACCGTATCTGTTCAGTCCTGCAAGTATTTTATTTATTCTTTCAAATCTTGATGTGAATATTGATTCTGTCAACTCGAGAATTATATGTTCCGGATTAGCTTTTTTTCTGCCGATTAACTCAAGAAGGTGCTTAATGAATCCTTTTTTAAGTAACTGAATGGCAGAAATATTAATCGATACATTTATCGTATCGTACCCGATACTCTCGAGCTCGTTTACAAAATCACAGACCTGAAGGATAATAAGATCGCCTATTGAATTTATGTGCCTCGTTTCCTCAGCTATCGGTATAAACTCCAGGGGGGATACTAACCCCAAGCTATGACTCCTGAGTCTCGCCAGGGCCTCAAACCCGCATATATTGTTTGAACGGAGATCCAATATCGGTTGATATTGCAAAAATAACCTATCTCTGTCTTTTCCCACAGAAATTTGAGCAAGCTCGTTCTGTATTATTTGCCTGCGGATTATGCTTTCTTTCGTTTTCCCATCATAGAAACATATATAATTTCCCTCATTGCTGAGTTTAAGTGCCCTTTCAGATGTAACAAGAAGATTCCTTAACAACCGCTCTGTATCACAATCATTATTCTCATCCACCTCAAGCACCCCTATTCCAATATTTATTCTTTCGATGGTGGGCAGAGAATTCAAGGTGTGCAGTATAGTCTCACAAAAATCCAACAATTCATTTTTATTCTTGTATGCTTTTTTATAAAAACCCAAATTATATTCGGAAATAGCAAAAAGTATGCTCTTATCATCACAATATGGTTTCAATTTAGTAGCAACCTTTTTTACCAGATGTTGGCTATATTCAAATCCATGGGTAATTTTGAGTGAATACATCGCATTTAGATTGATATCTATAAGGGCCTTTTTTTCTTTTGATTGTATCTTCAAATCATTTTCCAGCAGGCCCCTTAAATACCTGTGATTATACAGATCCGTTAATTCATCATGTTCACTGTTGTATTTTAATATATCCTCCATTTTTTTATGATCTGAAATGTCAATAATTATTCCCTCAAATACCTCTACTTCGCCCTTTTCATTATAGATCCCCCAGCCTGTATCAAACACCCATTTACGTTCTCCCCAAGCAGTTATTATTTCATATTCGTATCTAAAAGGCAGCTTGTTGGCAATAGTTTTCTCCCATTCATTCCGTAGGGGTTTCTTATATTCCGGTGAAACCAGATCATAAGGACGTAGGTTCCCGCCATGTAAAAAATCCTCAGGAGAGTAGCCGGTTAATTCAAAACAACCGGGGGAAACAAATTCAATTGCCCATTTGCCGTTAAAACTATGTCTGTATACCATACCCTGAAGGTTTGAAAGGAGCAAGGCCTTGCTATATTCGTTTTCGGCCAGGGCCTGTTCTGCCTTTTTTCGTTCCGTGATGTCCTGAATCAAACAAATATATCTGAACCCCTGCTGCTTAATCTCCGTTAAATGTATTATAATTGCATTTACCCAAACAATTGAACTATCAGGTTTAAGCAACCTTTGTTCAATAGAATAGCCTCTAATTTTTCCCGCTTTAAGTTTCATAAAACTATTCAGTACAGTATCGGCATCATCTGGATGTGTTATTTGTAGCCATCCTATATTATTTATTTCTTCTTTGGTTCTTCCTGTTATTTTTTCAAACGCGGGGTTCATAATAACAAAATTACAGCTATTAACAATGGGAAGTTCCTTGCATCGGGAAATAGCCATCCCCAAAGGTGCTTGTTCGAAAATAGCACCAAATTCTAATTCATGTTTATACAATTTCCTTTCAAGCTGCTGTTGGGTTCTGAGCAATTCTATATGGATTTTAATTCTTGCCCTCAGGGATTCTGAATACACCGGTTTTCTGATATAATCTACCGCACCTGACCTCAAACCCTTGATTTCATTCTCCGGTTGACCATGCTCAGTCAATATAATCGTATGTAGTTTTCTATACCGTTTATCAGATTGTAACATATCAAAAATTTGAAAATCATTTGCATCGGGCGTGCTAAGATCGAGAATAATTAAATCGATATCAGTATTAGCTTCGAGCATCTTTAAAGCCCCTGCTTTATCACAGGTAAACAGAACATCGTATCCGGTGAGCATATCTTTAATAGCCAATTGATCTGTTTTGGAATCACCTACTATTAATATTTTTGCAACCATAGTTCCCTCCCTTAACAAATATTTCCTACCCCGTATATCTTCCCCTTTTTAAACTGCAGTTTGTTGCTATATTTAATATCCATTATTTTCTGTATTGACCTCTCTTATTTCGACAAATTTCTTGTTTTTCCTCTATTTTTTATCCTGAAAATTGCCCAAAAAAACCTTTTAAGATATCCGGAATTATAAAAAAGCCGCAATACCTATCTTTGCGGCTTCTCTGAGTACCCTATTCTTATTTTATTGAAACCATGTGGCGAGCAAAACGTCCTCCCGCCAAATATCTCGTTTTTACTTTATTGAAATAATGTGGCAAACAAAGCGTCCCCGTGCCACATTATTCTTTTGAATCCTTTTCCCTGATTTCTACCCGCCGTATTTTACCGCTGATAGTTTTGGGGAGTTCCTCCACAAATTCTATTATCCTGGGATATTTATAAGGCGCTGTTGTTTTTTTAACATGGTTCTGCAATTCTTTAACAAGTTCATCTGAGGGTTCATAACCGTTAAGAAGTACCACGGTTGCTTTGACACAAAATCCCCTGATTGGATCGGGCACGCCTGTTACGGCTGATTCCAAAACGGCTGGATGTTCGGCAAGGGCGGATTCAACCTCAAAGGGACCGATTCGATAGCCCGAAGATTTGATTATATCGTCATTACGTCCGATGTACCATAAAAATCCCAATTCATCACAGTAGGCGGTATCCCCGGTGTGATATAAGCCATCATGCCAGGATTTTTGAGTACCATCTTCATCTCGATAATAACCCATAAACAAACCCTTTGTTTTAGTTTCAAAACTCTCTGCCCTGACGCAAATTTCGCCTGTTACCCCGGGGTCAACTTCTTTCCCGTCCTCATCAACAACCACCAATCTGTAACCGGGAGTAGGAAGACCCATTGAGCCCGGTTTCGGCTGGACCCAGGGATAAAGTGTGGAACAACAAAGCGTCATTTCGGATTGTCCGAACCCCTCAAAAATACGTAGCCCTGTTGCCTGCTTCCATTTATTATAAACTTCGGGATTTAAGGCCTCTCCCGCTGTAGTACAATGTTTTAAAGCCGATAAATCATATTTTGACACATCTTCTTTAAGCATAAATCTATATATGGTTGGCGGGGCACAAAATGTAGTGATCCTATATTTTTCAAGCTTTTCTAAAATATCCGCACCGTCAAAGACATCAAAATCATAAGTAAAGACCGCCGATTCTGCAAACCATTGGCCGTAAAGTTTTCCCCATAGGGATTTCAACCAGCCTGTATCGGAAACGGTAAAATGCAAACC
>JAAYPJ010000125.1 GCA_012519835.1 Clostridiales bacterium
GGCTGTTGCTCTTTAGATATGTTTTCATTCATAAATGAAAAAGGAACAATCTCCTCATCCCATTTTTGAATAGTCATCTTTGAAAAATCTATGGTGTCTTTATGCACCCTGGCGGGGGTGCCCGTCTTGAACCTTCGCATGTCACAACCCAGTTCTTTGAGCTTGTCGGATAAATACATGGCGGGAAACAAACCCGTGGGACCGGATTCATAATTGACCTCCCCTATAAATATCCTGCTATTTAAATATACGCCGGTGGCTAGTATGACCGCCTTCCCATAATACACTGAACCTGTTCTTGTAACAACCCCCTTTACGGTATTGTCCTCCATTATCAGGTCCACTACCTCCCCTTCCCGCAGATCCAGGTTGTTTTCATTCTCCAGTGTTTTCTTCATCTCTATATGGTATCTGCTTTTGTCTGCCTGAATCCTCAGAGAATGCACCGCCGGTCCTTTTCCCGTGTTTAACATTCTACTTTGTATAAAGGACTTATCTATATTTAACGCTATTTCTCCGCCCAATGCGTCTACTTCTCTCACCAAATGGCCTTTTCCCGTTCCACCGATAGACGGGTTACAGGGCAGTGCCGCTATGGAATCCAATGTCATGGTGAGCATTATCACCCTATAACCCATCCTGGCAACAGCCAACGCAGCTTCACAGCCCGCATGTCCGGCACCCACCACCACAACATCGTAATTTCCGGCGTTATACCTTTTCATACCTTTTCCTCCATTGTTTCACGTGAAACATACTATTTCCCTATACAGAAATTTTCGAAAATATGATCAAGCAAGTCCTCCCCTGCCGTATCTCCTGTGATTTCACCCAGAACATTCCACGCATCCTTTATATCCACTTCTACAAAATCCAAGGGGAGCTGCCCTTCTATGGCCTTTATGCCGTCTTTTATGCTCTCCAGTGCTCTTTCCAGCGCATTTTTATGCCTCACGTTGGTAACCAATAAATTATCTTTTGCTTTCACTTCACCTTGATATACCATGTCTACCAAGGCATCCTCTATTTTTTCTATTCCTATATTTTCCAATATAGATATTTCAATTATATCCTTGTCCTTTACAATATCCTTCAGTTCGTCAACATCAAGTTTTTGGGGAAGATCTGTCTTGTTAACTATAATTAAGGCTTTTTTAGAACCGATAAGATCTATTATTTCCAAATCTTCCTTTGTCAAATTATCGGAAGCATCTAACACTACTATAATTAAATCTGCCTGATTAAAGAGTTCCTTTGATCTTTCCACACCGATTTTTTCTACAACATCTTCTGTTTCTCTTATCCCTGCGGTATCTATCAATCTGAGGGGTATACCCTTTACATTGAAGTATTCCTCTATCATATCCCTTGTTGTGCCGGGGACATCTGTCACTATGGCCCTGGATTCTCTGACTAGCGCATTAAGGAGGGAGGATTTTCCCACATTGGGTTTTCCGACGATCACCGTACTCAGCCCTTCTCTTATTATTTTTCCGGTATTCGAGGTGTCCAGTAATTTTTGAATGTCCTTTTCCACTTCTCTACTGCTTTCCAATAAAACACCCAAGGTTATTTCATCTATATCTTCTTCCGCAAAATCTATGGAGACCTCTATATGTGCCAGCATCTGTAGCAGTTTTTCCCTGATCTTCAGAACCTCCCCGGACAAAAACCCTTCCAATTGATTTAACGCTACATCAAATCCCTTTTCCGTTTTAGCGCTTATAAGGTCCATTATGGCCTCTGCCTGTGACAGGTCAATTCTTCCGTTTAAAAATGCCCTTTTCGTAAATTCTCCCGGATTGGCAGCCCTGGCACCTGATCTTAATACAAGCTCTAATATTTTTTTTACGGGGATCATGCCGCCGTGACAGTTTATTTCCACTATATCTTCCCTCGTGTATGTGTCCGGCGCTTTCATATATGAAACCAGAACCTCGTCGATTTTTTCTTTTGTATCCGTATCTGTTATATAGCCGTAGGTTATCCTTCTGGGTTTATATTGGCTTAATTTTTTATCCTTTTTAGATCTGAATATCTTATCTATTATTTCTATCGCTTTTTCACCGCTAATCCTGACTATACCTATTCCCGCTTCCCCCGGGGCCGTGGCAATAGCCGCGATAGTGTCGTCCAAAAACATGGTATCCACCTCCTTTGAACGATAGCTGAACAATAGTTGAACGATGGTTTAACAATGGTTTAACTATTGCTAATATGTATGTACTAGTTATTATATCAAATTTTGTTAATTTTCATCAGGGTAAATTTAAATTGTGAAACTGCACAGTAGTCTAATTATGCGTCGTATATTTAAAATATCTGTATATTACACTCTCATCGCGGTTTGAAATTTTGATGGCTCCAACAGCTCCCTTCAAATAAAAAACCTGAAATTCGCGAACTCGCTACGCTCAGA
>JAAYPJ010000126.1 GCA_012519835.1 Clostridiales bacterium
GAGGAGTTCCTGTAGTTTGAGGCCTGTGTTGAACCCCGTTATAAACAAGTAGTAGGTTTCTTTGCAGGTTTCGGCTAATTTTTCCTTCAGTCTTTTTATCTGCAGTATGTCTTGAATTACATTATCCCCGTACATATATATCCCCTCCTCAAGGGTTTGTTTCACTGTCCCAGTTGCAACATGCCACCTTTTGTCTCTACTTATAGACTACAACTAGTAGTCGGAAATGTCAACATATGCTTATATGGGTCAAAACCTTCTGACGTCCCCTTGTCCTCCCGCTCCCCGCCTTATCTTTCCATCCCTGCAATTGTTCTTCGACGGATTTTCTTGTCCGTAACGTTTTTCTTGTATTATCCTGATCAGAGTCATATAATACATATATCAATTTGGGAAAGGTTTATGTCTTTCGGAAATAACTTTTTTATTATTGTTACGAGGGTACCATATCTTGTAATTCCGAGACGAGCAGAATGAACCCCGCCCGTGATGAATCTGAACAAGTTTCAGTCGGGTATATATTTGTATATAAGTAATCGGGGTACCAAATAATAATTTGAAACACTGAAATATTGTGAACAAAAATATAGAAAAGGGAAGGCGGTGACGGTCTCGGTTTTTAGTATATGATCAGAAACCGGGTGAAAATTATGTTGCAACTGAATGGTATATCAAAGTCCTATAATAAAGGGGCAATAAAAGCCGTAGATAATATAAGTTTGGATATTGAATCGGGAGAGATATTTGGTTTTATAGGACCCAACGGGGCGGGAAAGACTACCACAATAAAGATGATAGTAGGCTTACTGAAACCTGACGACGGAGATATCACAATAGGTGGGGTCAATGTATGGGAGGAACCCCTAAGGGCTAAGGCCATGATTTCCTATGTACCCGACAGCCCGGAGATATATGATAAGTTAAAGGGTATAGGATATTTAAACTTCATAGCGGACATGTATGGAATTTCGAGGGATAAAAGAGAAGAAAAGATGGAGTATTATCTGGATATGTTTAATATAAAAGACGCCATGGGCGATATAATAGGAAGTTATTCCCGCGGGATGAAACAGAAATTGGTCCTTACCGCCGCTCTTATGAATGAGCCCGAATTGTTTATACTGGATGAGCCTATGGTGGGATTAGACCCGAAATCTTCCTTCAATCTCAAAGAAACTATGAGGCAAATGCGTGATGAAGGGAAAACCATATTCTTTTCGACCCACATATTGGAAGTGGCGGAGAAATTTTGTGACAGAATAGCGATAATCAACAAAGGGAAGATAGTGACTGTGGGGACTATGGAGGAGCTGAGACATCATGCAAAAGAAAGAGAAAGTTTAGAAAATATATTTTTGGAGTTGACAGAATGATGGAAAAGATAATTTCGCTGATTAAAACAGATTTTAACACCACATTCGGCTTATCCTCCATAGCATACAGTTTCAAAAGTAAAAAGAACAGATGGCAGATTATAGTCTTTGGCATAGCTATGCTATCTCTCATACCGACCTACTTTTTATTTGTAAAATCATTAGGTGAAATCTATGATATATATAGCCAAATAGGTCAAAGTTCTATGTTTTTATTGTTAGGATTTCTGGGAGCCCAGGTGATAGTATTTGTGCTCGGACTGCTCTATGTGATGTCTAAATATTACTTTTCTAATGACCTGGCCCTGTTGTTGCCATTACCTGTTAAACCGTCCTATATACTGGGTTCGAAATTCGCAACCTTGATGTTCAGCGAGTACC
>JAAYPJ010000127.1 GCA_012519835.1 Clostridiales bacterium
CCGCTCTGTTAGGTGCTTTGGCCTTTATCATAAGATTGAGGATATCAACAATTGTCCTCATAGTCATACTCGGCCTTTTGGGAAGTATTCCGATGACGCAGATAGGCATGGTAATAGACATAATAAGACCGTCATTAAAATGGACCAACCCGCAGCAGGCAATGAAACAAAACCTTAATGTACTGTTTGGAATGGGTCTGGGCACTTTATATATCGGCGGGATAAGTCTTCTGGTGTTTAACCTGATTAACAGGATTGATATAAATCTTGTATTTACAGTATTAGCGGTAATCTTTATCGTTTCAACTGTAATATTGTATTATGTTTTGGAAAAATTGATTGTAAAACAGTTCGAGGTTCTTGAATAAGCAAATAGGCTATTTCCCTATATTAAACAATCGTTCAACAATTGTTATTAGGGGTATCACGAACCAAAATAAAATGATATAATATTGCAACTAAGTATTAAAATATATCGTCATAGATTAAAGATAGGGGATGTTGGAATGCGTTCAGAAGAATATACGAACTTTATATTTGATAACTGTGATACGGTAGAACTCGCAAAAACGTTCGGGACACCGCTGTATGTTATGTCGGAGGACAGGATTAAAAGCAAGTGCAGGGATATAAGGGAAAATTTCTTAAATAAGTATCCGAATACAAGGGCCGCATATGCAAGCAAAGCCTTTACCACAATGGCTATGTGTAAAATTATCGAGCGGGAAGGTTTAGGGCTCGATGTTGTTTCCGGCGGGGAATTATATACCGCTATACGGGCGGATTTTCCTATGGAGAGGATAATATTTCACGGGAACAATAAGTCTTATGAAGAAATAGCCTTGGGTGTAACACATGATATAGGAAGATTTGTGGTGGATAACATATACGAACTCGAACTGTTGGAGGAGATAGCGGCAGAGCAGAACAAGAAAGTAAAAATACTTTTCAGGATAACCCCGGGGGTGGAAGGGAGCGCCCATAAATATATCAATACGGGGCAGGAAGATTCAAAATTCGGTATTCCCCTGGATGAAAAAATTATTGAATATGTAGTTAAAAAAGCCATGGACTCATCTAATATAATTTTAAAAGGGTTTCATTTTCATATAGGTTCTCAATTATTCGATAGCAACTTAAACATATTGGCTATAAATGTTACGGTCAATTTGATGAAAAGTTTAAAAGAAAAATTCGGTTTTATCACGGAGGAGTTAAATATCGGGGGAGGGTTCGGCATCCGCTACACCGATGAGGATGATGAAACCAAACCCATATCGTTTCATACCGACCCTGTTATGCAGGCCGTGAAGGACGAATGTGCCGGGGCAGGCTTGGATATGCCCATAATTATTATAGAGCCGGGCAGATGGATAGTGGGTGAGGCGGGTATTACCTTGTACACCCTCGGAGCAATCAAGGAGATACCTAATGTACGGACATATATCAGTGTCGACGGGGGACTTCCCGACAACCCGAGACCCGCTTTATATGAGGCAAAATATGAAGCGATAGTAGCCAATAAAGCCAACGAAAAACCTGAAAAGGTTGTTACAATAGCCGGAAAGTGTTGCGAATCCGGTGATATTTTAATCTGGGATTTAAAGGTTCCGCAGATTGAATCCGGTGACATTTTAGCGGTTTTCAATACGGGAGCATATAACTATTCCATGTCGAGCAATTATAACAGGTTACCGAGGCCTGCGGTAGTATTAATCAATGAAGGGAATGCCGAACTCATTGTGGAAAGGGAAAATTATGATCATTTGCTTGAAAGAGAAATAGTTCCCAGTCGCTTAGGTAAGGCGCAAAGTATAAGCTGTGATGTGGCCTTGACTAGATTGGAATAGCATAAATTACAATTTTCCGTTATTAAACGTATATGTTGCAAATTTTGTAAAGAATATAATATCTAAAGCATAAATTATCTATAGGAGCTATTTTTAGCTCCTAATTAATTTGAGGAGAGATAGATATGCTTAGACCGAAAGCGTTAAAATCAGGTGATAAAATAGGTATAACGGCAACGTCGGGTCCGGCCCCGACAGAAAATGTAAAACTGGCCAAGGAATGGCTGGAGAATATGGGTTTCAGGGTGGAATTGGCACCCGGCTGTTTTGCTTCCTATGGTTATCTGGCGGGCAAAGACAGGTTGAGAGCGGATAACCTAAACAGTATGTTTGCCGATAAAGAAATTGACGGAATTATATGCCTGAGAGGGGGCTATGGGGCTACCAGAATATTGGATAAGGTGGATTTTGATATTATCAGGGCAAATCCGAAAATATTTGTGGGATACAGCGACATTACGGCCTTACATATAGCTATCAACCAAATCTGTGGACTGGTGACTTTCCACGGGCCTACGGCTTCGCCCGATATTGCAGGCGGGTTGGATGACTTTTCTGAAAAGGAATTTTTAAGGGCCATTATGAATCCGGAACCGATGATGAATATACTGAATCCGCAAAATATAAAAATAGAAACCTTAGTCGGGGGCAAGGCTTGTGGTATAATTGTAGGTGGGAACCTATCTTTAATATCAGCCACAATGGGAACACGATACGAGATAGATACGAAAGGGAAAATATTATTTCTGGAAGAAATAGGCGAGGAGCCCTACAGAATAGACAGGATGCTTGTTCAACTAGCCATGGCAGGAAAATTTGACGATGCATCGGGGATTATTCTTGGAGATTGGAATGACTGTGAATCTAAAATATATGATAATAGCCTGAGTTTGATGGAGGTTTTTAAAGATATTATAGTGCCTTACGGGAAACCGACTATTTTTAATTTGCAGGCGGGGCACTGTAAACCCGAAGTGACACTTCCTCTCGGGGTAAATACACTGCTTGATGCAGATAAAGGCAAATTAATTATAGAAGGGAGCGCGACTACACAGTGTGACAAAAGGGGACGTACCTAATTTGTCACATTGCCGACTAAATAGAATATCTTTGGACAAAAAAGGAGGGACTGCCTGCAAGTACCACGCCGGCAAGCCTTCTATTCATACCGGAATTTATTTGTGTTTTTAATCAGAAGGAATATAATTAGGATAGTATACAGTTGATTGGGGGATTAATTATATAATGAAAAAATATAATGAAACATTGATTAAAGTACAAGAGATAAGGGACTGGATAATAAAAGTCAGACGGGATTTTCATATGAACCCCGAACTCAGTGGGAAAGAATTTCGTACAAGGGACAAGGTCGTTGAATATTTAAAGGACATGGGTATTGAACATAAAACAGGAATAGCCGATACGGGTGTTTTAGGGATAATACGGGGCAAACAAGGCGGGAAAACCGTGGCCCTGAGGGCCGATATGGATGCTCTGCCGATTCAGGATAAAAAAAATGTGGTATATAAATCTACGATTGACGGCAAAATGCATGCCTGCGGGCATGATGCCCATACGTCTATTCTTTTGGGAACCGCCAAAATACTTAAAGGGATGGAGGAAGATTTACACGGAAATGTCAAGTTGTTCTTCCAACCCGCGGAAGAAACTGTGGGCGGTGCCGAACGTATGATAGAGGATGGCGTAATGGAAAATCCTGGGGTTGATGCGGTGTTCGGACTGCATGTATCACCGGAGATAGACGTGGGTAAAATCGGCATAAAATACGGCCAGACGAATGCATATACGGACAGTCTCGAAATAACTGTTTACGGTAAAGATGGTCATGCCGCACGTCCCCATGAAGGGATAGATGCCATAGTTACAGCTAGTCAGATAGTTGTAGCCCTGCAGAGTATTGTGAGCAGAAATATAGACCCTGTGAATTCCGTGGTAGTTACCATCGGAACTATAAATGGCGGGACACGATGCAATATAATAGCGGACAGGGTTAGGTTGACGGGTACTATGAGGACATTAGATCCCGATACAAGGGAACTGGTGATAAAAAGGATAAAGAACATTGTGACCCAAATTGCGGAGGCTATGGGCGGTAAGGCTGAATGTATTATAAAGGACGGATACCCGGCACTTGTCAATACGGACGAAATTATAGATATTGTAAGGGATAGTGGAGAGGGTGTTTTGGGCGCCGACAATGTCACCATACTAAAAACCCCAAGATTGGGAGGGGAGGATTTCGCCTACTTTGCAAAGGCGGCTCCTTCTGCCTTTTACAGATTAGGATGCGGAAACGCAGAAAAGGGAATTATACACGGTGCTCACACCTGTCTCTTCGACATAGA
>JAAYPJ010000128.1 GCA_012519835.1 Clostridiales bacterium
ATATTAAAATGAATAAAAAAGATGTAAGCAAAAATCTTTTTAACAATTTCACTGATATTTCCCCCTTTTTCGTTTTTATATGCTTGTCCATATATAAATTATTATAGGCAATACTAACCCATAAATCCAATAAGTGTTATCTATAGGTTTGGGTGCTATTATAGGTAATTATTATATGCTAAAATTGCTGTCGGGGGGGGATATGCGTAATGTATTGCTTTATGATTTTTGTGGGGCTGAAGATGCTACCTATTTTCCATTTTCGGTTACCGTAATGGCCCAATAGTTTTCGCAACAGATTTAATGTGATGATTTGTGTATGTCAGACTGTGTGAAAAAGCACTATTTTTGCTTTTTTGTCATTCTGAGCGTAGCGAAGAATCTGTATTTTAGAACATTTAAGACTCTTCGCTTTGCTCAGAGTGACAAATGAATGACAGTTTTAACACAGTTTTACGTCCTTTTTATCACTTTTATTACTTTCATTATAATGATTTTCTATGCACGGCTACATTACTATAGATATATTTTATAGGCATTTTCTTAAAAAATGTGGTAACATAAATTAAGGCTTTTGGATGACTCATTCTTTTTGGATATATTGGATACGTTCAAAAGACAATATGTGTTTTCAACAAAAAGATATTTTGTGGATATAATATGTAACAAACATACATAAAACATAGTAGGTGACAGTTTAGCATAGGAGTGATCATTGTGATTATAGATACGCACGTACACGAAAGTAAATATTCCTTTGATAGTATCTTAGGCCTTGAAACATCAATTAAACTAGCCAGGTTGATTGGCCTGGACGGAATATGTATTACAAACCATGAAAATAATCACCTGCGGAATGAAATAGGGGATTCGGCTAAAATAAATGGAGTTTTAGTAATTGTAGGTTCGGAAATACTGACCCACGAAGGCGATATATTGACATTTGGGCTAAAAGATATACCCCAGGAGATGATAAGTGCAGAGGAATTGCTGACATTAGTAAAAAAACACGGTGGAGCGGCTGTTGCAGCCCATCCTTTTAGAGATAATAATCGTGGGATGGGTGAAAATATGAGAAATGTCAGCCACCTGTTAACAGGAATAGAATCTTTTAACGGCAGTACCCTTCCGCATCACAATCTACAATCTTATACTTTGGCTACAGAACTGAATATCCCATCTCTCGGTGCCAGTGATGCTCACAGATCCGAAAAACTCGGAGTATATGCCACTAAATTTTACAACACCATAAGGGATCATAAGGATTTTATAGAAGCCCTCAAAATTGGAGACTATCATCCTGTAATGAGAAAAAACGGGATATATGAAAATATTAATTATTTTTATGAAGAGAGTATTACCTCAGATGACGAGGCAGCCTCTTTATAGCACAAAGCATAAATTGATTGAATATTTTGAAAAATATCAAATCTTGTTATAATCGGGTAGGAGCTGAATAATTAATTATTCAGCTCCTGCTTGATTGACCATAAATTAAACATAAAACTAACAAGTGATTGGATTTATTGTTATTTCTCCCGCCTTGCGGATTGGGCTCATATTTTGCAAAGGACTAAAAAAAACTTTCTATTTTTTCAAATACGCCAAGCCAGGATAATTTTGAAATTGCTTGTTTTACTTTGGCAGAGACCGCTAACTGATCAGTATGTGGTTGATTAATTTGAATTAAAAGGCTATCCTTTAGCCGGGTTTCAAAGGCAGGTAGCCCTTTTGTTATGGGTTGATCTGCCCTAACCATTTCGGGCAGGGGGACATAGCTGATTAAACCGCTATGATTAATTTCGTCTCCCAGCCAGGGTTTTAGGCCGGGTAAATCCGATACTACCACCCTTAACCCGGAAGCTAATGCTTCGATTATCA
Source organism: Clostridiales bacterium (assembly GCA_012519835.1). Classification (GTDB taxonomy): domain Bacteria; phylum Bacillota; class Clostridia; order Peptostreptococcales; family Natronincolaceae; genus JAAZJW01. The sequence continues at coordinate 1,882 of JAAYPJ010000128.1, forward strand.
CTAATGGCAGTCCTTCATAAAAAGAGGGAAGCACAAAAACATCCCCTTGTCGAAAAACATTCCCTAATTCTGGTTGACTCACAGTGCCGGGAGCAGTAAGTTTAAAGGAAATATTTTTCGCCATGGCTGCTAATTTTTTTGCTTCCTTTCCGTCAC
>JAAYPJ010000129.1 GCA_012519835.1 Clostridiales bacterium
TAAATTGTCCTTTCCGCTTTCAAAATATGACTATATTCATTTACATGGTACCCTAGATAATCCTGTGCATGCAAAAAACCTGCAGGAAAATTTAGATGTTATATACGGTTCTCTCAACAACCCTTTTATCATAGCTATAGATGCCTGTTTGGGAAAGGTAGACAGAATCGGTTATATTGCTGTAAACAAAGGCTCCTTGAAACCCGGAGCAGGGGTAAACAAAAGTCTTCCGGCAGTAGGTGACATATCTATTACCGGCATTGTAAATTTGAGTGGATATATGGAATATCTTGTGCTGCAAAATACAAGATTGAGCCTTGTAATGAAGATGGCCGATACGCTTGTTGAGTCCATTAAATATTCTGTTTGGAAACTTCATCAAAGGCGATTAATGATGTAAGAACTGATCCCCTGTGACAAACGGGTACGCCCTCTTTGTCCCGCATTTTAACACCTCTCATCCGACCTCAAACCTCTAGTCCTCTATAGGGGTATTTTAACAGTTTTGTCGTACGGCTGCGTATAGGTCATCCTTTCTATACCCAATTCGTAATTTTCTCCTTCCCCCGGAAAGCATAATGTTCTTGTATAAATTATGGTTCCGTCATCTAATTTTTCTAAATCGCCGCCGGTAGTCTCTTTTAGGTCTGTTCTCTCCCCGTCTATCATGAGCCCTACCCTTGTCAAAATTATATCTTCCCTTGTAGTAATTGTAACATATGTGTTTTCATTTGATTTGTACATGTTATCTATCTTTATATTTTGCCCCAAAATTTCAACGTTTTGTTCAGATATGCCTTTTTCAATATGAATCTTTTTGCCGACATCTCTGTCTACAGAAAAGCTCTTTATAAATAATTCGACAGACTCTAAATCTTCGGGCAGAGCATCAAAATCGCTATGAAACCTGATTCCCTTAATATCTGTGCTCATCCCCCCACCCTGATAAGGCACTTCTTTTCCATTTGCTATTAGCATTATATCTACATTGTTAGGACGAATTCTTTCTCCTGAGATTTGATCCCTTGCTAATTCGACAATGTTTTGTATCGAACCATATAAAATCGTCTTTGTAGGAGATGCCGAAATATACCCCAGATGGATCTTGGTATTACCACTTTTTATGGTTTTATTTATATTTTGCTTCAATATACTTCCCATTGCTTTATTGGCATCTATCTTGAAGTTGATCTGCCCTGTTTCCATCATATTGTTTTTTGCTATGCTAAATTTCAGCTTCAATGTCCTCTCAAATATAGAAGGTTTTTCAAAACTATGGATCCATTTTATTTCTGTTTTTTCATCATTTATTATTCCATGTCCGGATTGTGGAATGTATTCCCTTAAAAATCCTTTTACTGACATGTTGATGCCGGGCGCCTCATCTACTCCCCCTCTTGGGTCTTTTATAGTATAAAAAACCAACAACTGATTTTCATCAAGCATTATTCCATCCAATATAACAGTTATCCCATTTTCAAAAGTATAGTCCTTCCCAATAAGCTGCCCCCTGCCCAACTCATTAAGCTGTTTTAATGTCCCATTCATCACCTGATTGTATCCCAAAAGCCTTTTTCCGTAATATGCAAGGGAACTAAAATTGTATCCTACTATCAACACGAGGATACAAGCCACAGCCAATATAGCTTTCCGGTTCGTTTTTTTGGGCTTCGCCGGAGACTTATTATCAAGGGCTTTATACAGTCTTTCCCCCAATTCCTCAGGAACTTTCATTTTATCCATATCTGTCTTTCCTTTATTCAAAATTCTTTCAATTTCCTTCATAGCCATCACCTCCAAGGCTTTTCCTTAAATTTTTGAGACCTATATGGATCCGCGATTTCACCGTTCCAGCAGGTATTTTTAGTATATGGGCTATAGTTTTGTGATCCAGACCTAAAAAGTATCTAAGCCTAATAACCTCCCGATATTTTTCATTTAATTTTGACAAATGTTCTTCTAATATGATCCTGTCTTCTTTTTCCTTTAGTTCAGCTTCGCAGCCGTGTTCCTTGACAGTATCCAAGTTGTATTTGTCAATTGAAATTTAGGCCATATTATAATCGAAAACTAGGCCACTTATGTTAAAAAATTAATTGGTTTCTTCCAACCACTCCCTAGTCTCTTTTATCCTATAAGAATCACCATTCA
>JAAYPJ010000130.1 GCA_012519835.1 Clostridiales bacterium
AAAAGAAATTGCCTTTGAATTATATGCTTATTGCTTGATGGGAAATCATCTTCATTTATTGATTAAAGAAGGAAATGAGAAAATCGGAAACACCATGAGACGAATAGGGGTAAGTTATGCCTATTGGTATAACCGGCAATATGATAGAAGTGGACATCTATTTCAGGGTAGATTCAAAAGTGAACCGGTAGAAGACGACACCTATTTTTTAACTGTGTTACGCTATATTCATCAGAATCCGGTAAAGGCCGGTTTAGTCAGTAATACAGAAGATTACAAATGGAGCAGTTATAATGAATACTACAAAACAAGTAATATAGTGGATACCAATTTTGCTTTGCAGATGTTTTCATCCGATAAAAAAGAAGCGGTAGCAGAGTTTGGCAAATTTCACATAGAAATCACCGATAGTCGGTGCCTAGATATTGATGAAGAGAAAAAGACACTTTCAGATAAAGATGTGAGGGATTTAGCATTAGATAAATATAATACAGATTTGTCTAAACTTCAAAATATGGAGCAAGAAATCCAAGATAAAATTATAAAATATCTAAAAAGAAAACAAGGGATCTCCCTGAGACAATTATCAAGGCTTACCGGCTTCACCATTCATAGGATCTATAAAGTGAAGGTTTAATAAAGGACTCAAACAGGAGAACCGTCCCCATGTTTGTCTGTTTGTCCCTATCACAAATGATGTTCCTGATGAAGAAACTCAAAAAATCATAACCGAAAAATTTACAATGGTCGGCGATGAAGTACCAAAAGGATATTTTGATTTCAGTAGGTTGTTTATTGAAGACGAAAATTATAAAGTCGAAATTAATACAAACTATACTGTAAAGGTAGACTTCAAAATGCCCGTCAAACTGCCCAGTGAATACAATTTTACACATTACGCAACATATGGGGAAACATATAAGGTGGCAGAATATTTAAAAGCAGAATATGCGGAATTTATAGGAATGAAAAATCCCGTTATTAACATTTCGGGTGGTGATTTTAACATTTATGCAGAGCAATCATACAGTATATCTTTTCATGAAAAAAGCAGTGACAATATCCGGAGCATTTTAAATTATCACTTTAATACAGTGGATTTTTATTGTAATGATGATGGCGCATTATTCCTTGCAAGAAAATACTATACGGACTTAAGCGATGTTGTAGGTGAGTACCCTATTATTGATACCAAAGAAGCACTAACTTTACTTGAAAATGGAAATTATATCACAACTGTGCCACAAGAGTTTGAGGGCACAGAACATGTTAAAAAAGTTGAACTGGTTTATCGCACAAGCACCACTGAAAAACTGTTTATGCCTTATTACAGATTTTATGTTGAATTTCCCGATATGAAGCATGAAAACGAACTTAATGACTACGGTGCATATTATGTTCCGGCGGTAGAAGGTCGGTACATTGAAAATATGCCTGTGTGGGATGGCAGCTTTAACTGATTCCCATTATGAGCAAACACCTTAGTAAACCTGGACTGGCTGCTAAAGCTAAACTTGATAACTGCGAAAGTGTAGGCAAACCTTGCTATTAAGCTTGGTTTGCCCCATTTTTTGTGACAAATGAATAACAAAGGAGGACAGGACCCAAATTGTCAATAGAATGCACTAGGGACGGTTCGAGACTGCTGAAAAAGTCCCGAATCGTGTCATTCTGAATGCAACGAAGTGAAATGAAGAATCTCGTATGTATTAAAAATACGAGATTCTTCGCTTCGCTCAGAATGACACCTTCCGGTGGTCCCTATAAAAATAGGACTTTTTCAGCAGTCTCGGACGGTTCTTATTGCATTCCGCCCCAAGGCTCGTTGAAATTTTACCCGGGTGATTATATGCTAAGACCGGCACTGCCGGTTTCTATATCACAAGGGTTCCGTTTTCTTGATTTATCATAAGTAGTACCTTTCTTTGTTGCCCTGTATCGGCATCAATATATATCAAATAATGATCCTCGCCAAATTTTACTTTAAATTCATAGGTTAATACTTCTTTCCCCCCGGCAATAGGAATTATAGCTAATCTTACATTTTCTTCTTTAACCCTGTCAGACAGCTTTTTTCCGGCTTCTTTCTTAGATATCTTCGGTTTTTCGATATTTCTTTCATAATGATTTGTTAAAAACCCCTGTGCCTCGAGACCGATTATATCGCCATCATCCAAAGCAAGTTTAACCTTGACCAAATCGCTATATATTAACACGTCCTCCTGTTTATAAGCAAAATTAATAACCATTTGACCCTCATTTTCCATTGAATATGTTGCTTCCATATTGTTGAACCCGATTCTTTTTAAAAAATCCTCTGCTTTTTTTATGGCGTCTTTTTTATTAATATTATTCTTACTGCTTAATACCGGATCCATATACCATATTATTTCGCCGCCAATTTTACTGACAGCGGCAGTAGCTTCATATCCGGCAGGTGTATTTTCATTGGATATGCTTATATAATAACTGTCTATCGGCTGATTTTCGGTATCACCGATTACCTTGATATCACTATGTCTGTGTTTTTCAAAGGAATCCG
>JAAYPJ010000131.1 GCA_012519835.1 Clostridiales bacterium
ATGTTATCCCCCATTTCAATGTCTTTTCGACAATTACATTATAATGGATGATTCATGTATAGGGAAGGGCTCTTTAGGATGCTCTTCCTTTTTATGCATTTTTGCCTACAAATATTATACACTAACAGGGTAAAAAATCATCTCAAAGCAATGGGAATACTTAACGGGTCTTCACTCTTTTGACACCTAGGGCACTACCCTTTTGTTAGACACAAAAATATAAGTATTTCCCTGTTCTTGCAATGTAAGTATTATTTCCCCCTCATTCGTAAACGAATCATCGTAGAAAAGACGAATGGTATCACCTTCTTGCTCTCCGTGGAAAAACGAAATCTGCATACGATAATTTGTGTCACCATGATAATAATAATATGCATCATATTGATCCAAGTAAGTAAAGTTCTCTAACCCTATGCCCTCTGTGTCTGCAAGAGTCAACCCCATATATTTTGTAAGCACTGCATCCATGTTGGCACGGCTGATTTTCGTGCAGGCACAGTCCGGCTCCATATCCCAGTTATTATACGCGATAATAGCGGCCTTTTCCGCTTCCGTAGGAGTTTCCTCAAGGCCGCTGCCACAGTAGAACAGGTTGAATAAATCGATCTTTTCAGGTACATCGTAAAGCGAACTCAAAAATTGATTCCGGATATTCATATATTCCCCATTAAAAAATTCGTCACTATTAAAATACCCCAATTCTTCTGCAGTCAGCGGAATTGTTTTAAATCCCGTATTTTTATTGTCAACCCCCACGGGAACATGGCCTGCATCAATATTTTTTCCCCCGTTACCGATTGGATTGCTCAACAACCCTATAGTCGACACTATAACTACAACAATAGCTCCCACCACAACCCAAAATTTAGGTTTTTTATAATTCAATATATTTTTAATTCTGCCTTTTGTATTGCTTTCGCCAAATGCAACAGGTGAGCTCCCTATTACTCTTTTCCCGACAGATAATGCTAAAAGGGAATTAGAATAATCCCTCTTTATTTTATGACCCATTTCCTTCATTACCGATTCGTCACAAGATAATTCCATATCCTCACCCATTAAATAAAACGCAAGCCATACAATGGGATTAAACCAATGGATGGATGTTATCACAAAAGTTACAAACCTTATTATATGATCCTTTCTTTTGATATGTACCTGCTCGTGCCTTATAATATAAGGTTTTTCGGCCTCGGAAAGATTATCCGGTAAATATATCTTGGGACTTATTAACCCGAAGACAAAAGGAACCCCTATAATATCTGTTTTATAGATGTTATCGTATAAGGAGGTTGCTGATTTTAATTTTTTTGAAAGTCTCAGTGTGGAAAATATGCCGTAAATTAATAATACTGCCAATCCTGTTATCCATATTACTCTGCCTACAAAAATCCGGATCTGCATGGGGTTTACACTTGCCAGCATAACAGGTGCAGGCAATACCCTATTTACCACACCGTCAATTGCCGTAATTCCGCTTTGAATCTGTGGCGTTTGCATATATCCTATATTATCCGGTATAGTTTTTGTATTAATTGATATCAAACTGAATATGCTTTCAAGGGAAAATGGAAATATCAATCGTAAAAATGCTATCCCCCAAAGCCCGTAAGAAAATATTTTCGGCGCCTTTTTCAAAAATAACCTGACTGCTATGATAAATAAAATTACATAGCCGGAGGTAATACTCATATTTATAATGTGTAAAAATAATTTATCCATCACATTTCCTCCTTGTACTCATTTATTAGCTTCTGTAATTCCTGAATTTCGCTCCTGTTTAGCTTTTTCGTCCTTGTAAATGCTGTTAAAAATCTAGGTAAAGAACCATCAAAATTTTCTTCGACAAATATTTTGCTCCGCCCCGCATAAAAATCATCCCTTTTAACTAATGCTTCTACTATGCTGTTTTTATTTCTGAATATTTTCTTCTTTTCAAGTCTTTTCAGCATTGTATAGGTGGTAGATTTTTTCCAATTAAACTTTTGTTCGCAAATTTTCACCAATTCCGGTGACCTGATAGGTTCATTTGCCCATATTATATCCGCAAAATTTTCTTCCGCCTCTGTGAGCCTGTATTCAACCATAAATAAACAACCCCTTTCAGTCTATGATTCGTAGACCTTGTTAATCATAGTCTATATCTTGTAGACTGATTTGTCAATAGGAATTTGAGAATTGCTGACAGATGATAGGGGACGGCAAACTAAGGCTAGGCTATTTCCTAATAAATTAACGCGGGGACAACAGGCTGTGTGAAAAAGCACTTTTTTACTTTTTGTCATTCAGAGCGAAGCGAAGAATCTCGCTTTTAGGTCATTTGAGATCCTTCGCTTCGTTCAGGATGACAATTTTCACACAGCCTGTCGGTTCTGTTGTTAATTCACGTTAAAATTAACAATAGAACCGCCCCTGTGTTAGTTCCGTCCCTGTGTTAGCTCAGTCTATTATCATTATTGAAAAATTATAGGTATTTGTGATAATATGTTAGAGTAAAGAAATTTAGAAAAATGATAAAATAACAAATATTTATCAAATAGGAAAAACAACGATTGTCTACTCAGATGGAAAGCGGGGTATGAAAATGTTTGATTTTTTAGGAATATTTGTGCCATTATTTTTTATTTTTGTATTTTCGCTTTTAATATTTAACATTGTTAAGGGAATCAAGGAATGGAGTAACAATAACAAACAGCCGGTTTTAAGCGTAGCGGCCAAAATTGTTTCAAAGCGCAGTCATACGTCGAACAGTACCAGTGTCCATGATGGACACCACCATCATCATACCTCCACTACCTACTATGTTACATTTCAGGTGGAAAGTGGCGACAGGATGGAATTTCGTGTTTCCGGAAAAGAATATGGACTTTTAGCAGAAGGTGACATTGGAAAGTTAACCTTTCAGGGAACCAGGTATCATGGGTTTGAAATAAAATAACATTAAGTATAAGGGGTTAGGAATTAAAATTAACAACAGAACCGTCCGAGACTGCTGAAAAAGTCCCGAATCGTGTCAATCTGAATGTAACGAAGTGAAATGAAGAATCCCTTATGTATTAAAAATGCGAGATTCTTCGCTTCGCTCAGATACCATAGAATGACACCTTCCAGTGGACCTTATAAAAATGGGACTTTTTCAGCGGTCTCGAACCGTCCCCGTGTTAAAAAGGAGTTTTTTTATGAAGGTTGGACCTAAAACAATCAAAACAATCCTTGCGTTAGCTTTTATAGGAATAACTGTATTCTTTATATATCAAAATAATGCTCTCGTTGTAACAAATTATAACTATAAAAATCCCAAGTTGCCTGAGGGTTTTCATGGTTATAGAATTGCGCAAGTCTCTGATTTGCATAATAAGAATTTTCATGGAAGATTAACAGAAAAGATTAAGGCAGCCAAGCCTGATATCGTTGTGATAACCGGAGATTTAATAGACAGCAGGAATACAAAAATTGATACGGCAACAGATTTTGTTCAAGAGGCAGTTAAAATAGCGCCAATATACTATGTTTCGGGGAACCATGAACAATCATCCGATAAATACGATTTACTCAAAGGTGAACTGGAGAAATTAAATGTTCAAATTATCGATAATTATTATATGGTGTTGAGCCGAAACGGGGATAAAATCGGTTTAATGGGCGTGGCGGATCCCGCAATAAAACAAAACGAAAAATCCTACCCTTGGCTCGATAGCAACCGATACATTGAAAATAATCTTGAGAAACTGTTCAACCATGCAAATACGGATTTTAACATTTTACTTTCCCATAGGCCTGAACAGTTCGGTGTATATAAAGATATGAATGTGGATTTGGTTTTCAGCGGACACGCCCACGGGGGCCAAATCCGAATTCCTTTTATCGGCGGCATGTTTGCACCGGGTCAAGGTTTATTCCCAAAATATACGAATGGGATACATAGAGATGGGGGAACATCAATGGTTGTAAGCAGGGGGTTGGGAAACAGTGTTTTCCCCTTCCGGATTTTTAATAGACCGGAATTGGTGGTGGTTACTTTTTACCCTACACCGAGCAAACAGGGGGACGGTTCTTCTGTTTGACAATTATTTTAGCCAAACAGGGGGCCAAACAGGGGGACGGTTCTTCTGTTTGTGTCCCCCTGTTTGCCCATAAAAAGTCAGGATTCAACTAGGTTTTTTAAAGTATCACGTCTATCATAGTCATATCTCCCATTCCTAAAAATTTGCCTGTTATAGGTTCTTTTTAGATTCCTTATTTCGCCTATCTTTTCTAATATAACATCATCATTCCTCAGGAGTTCCAAATCCGAAAACATATTCCATTCCCTGAGGATTTGTTTATATTCCTCAGTATCCCTGTTTGAAAAGGATACTAGGTAGTCATATTTTTTCATAAAATCTACATTAGAAATGCTATTTATTATTTTAAGTATCTCTTCCATTGTATTTTCTACACCCGAAAGTTTGTCCCATAACTCCTCCCCCAACAAAATTTCTGAAGGATGGAAGTATTTTTTCCCACCTACGATTGAATCCATAAATCTATCTTTATTACTCCCCGTAGGTTTTTCATCTGTTGGATCGAACGGAAATCCGATATAAAATTCTATAGTTCTTCCTGGAAACTTTTTATATAACGCAGCTTTGCCTTCAAGAATTTTATGTTTTTCCCCACGCATTTCACCCGAATTAGGTTTCACAGATTTTAATTCTATTGCTACTATTTTGCTATCTTCTACATAAAATACATCTGCTGAAAAATCAATTGCATTTACCCTCTCAGATGAATCGTCAATGTATATGGATTCATTTTCTATATCTAAATCTGGGCTTCTTGATGAATTGCTCAGTTCAGTCATTATTCTGCTTATATTTTCTTTTTGACGCTTCGTAATTTGTAGGTTGCCAAGCTTTCCAGAAGTATATTCCCTTTTTTCCCCGTCCGATAATATATGCGCTACATTTTCAAAAAATACTTGCCCTATCGAGGTGTTTAAACCATGCAGCCAACTACTCAGGCTAATGAAAAACGGAATCTGTATTACTTTATCTTTTAATTCATCTGAAAATGCCCTTAAAAAGGCCTCATGAAACGGTGCGTTTCTATTTTTATTTGAATCCTTTGGAAAATTTTCGAATCTTGAGTATAGAACCTGAATTACCAGATGTGCTATTTTTTCTATTTTAGGGTTTGATAGGCCCATGATTATTCCCCCCTCTTCATATGGAAAATTATTTCCGAATATGCTGCCTTGTCTCGTTCTGTTCTGTTCAATACTGGCCTTTTATATTGGTTCACTATTTCTAACCCTGCTCGTTTTGCAATTCTGGGATACAAATTATATTTATCATTGGCTACCAAAAATATATCGAAATCTACGTCTAAGTACTTAATCGAATTGACCAATACTTGGGCTATGCCCTCCACATAGGATTCTCTAGCCTCTAATCCCTGTCCTTTGAACAAGGGGCCTATTTCCAATTCATCATTTCTATTAAACCCAAATAAATCATAGGCATAAGCATGCTGTTCGTGGTAGTCTATTAATCCTACATAGGGGGGACTCGAAAAAATACCTCTAATCCCCCGTTTTTTAACTATCTGGTATAATCTTATGTTTTTTATCCTCAGTTTTTCTGATATATTTATATTTCTTGAATCCCCATTCAAACATATTTGCTCTGTATCCGTTCTTAACTTATTAAATTCTTTTAGCCTTTTTGCAGTGTCTCTTGAATATCTAGATAACCACCCTGTTATTGAAAATAACGGTCTGCATATTTTCCCATGTTTATGACAGTAATAGGTTCTCATCACAGGCTCTTTTAACGTTGCTAAATCAGAATGAGTTGTTGCACGACAGGATCTGATGGTTCTGCTCAATATTAGAGCGACTACTTTTTTTGTCTCCTTATTTTTTATTTTCTTAATCATATTGAACGCTGTCTCTATCTCTTCCCTAATATTTTTTGTATACCATTTATCTAAAAAACTATCTCTTTTTTCTTGTCTCAATTCTATCTTGTATTTGCTGATTAATTGTTCATAGATTTTTAAAAATAATATTTCCTTCTCCTTACCATACTTTCTTCCATCTATCTCCTTATTCCTCAGTTTAAATTTATATTGGGGTGAGGGAAAGTATTCACTATTAAACCTTGATAGATTGTTGTCCAATTCTCTTTCAAATTCAACAATTTTTGACGTATTTTTTAGCCTCTCCAATTCCCTTAGAATATTATTTATTTCCCATTCAATATTTTTAATATCATATGTACCAATCTTTGTATTGCTTATAAAAGTGTTGAATTCTGATATATCTATGCCTATTCCATTGATGCCCAGTTCATTTGCTTGAACCAGGGTGGTTCCACTGCCACAAAAAGGGTCCAGAACCACATCTCCCTCTTCAAAAAATACATCTTTTTTAAATTCATCTGTATGTTCATCAAGAAAATATTCCACCAATTGTGGAATAAATTTCCCCTTATATGGATGCAGCCTATGCACATGTTTTGTTGTTTCAGCTTCTCTCACATTATCAAAAGATAATGCCCAGTTTAAATCATCACCTAATTGTTTTTTCCAATTTATTTCCCTTTTTCCTAAATAGGAGTTATAGTATCTTACTAATTCCTCTTTTGGTATATAAACTCCATTGTCTTCTATTTTTCTAATCCTTCCATATTGTATAAGATATGAAATATTTGAAGTTGTCACCTTTCTATCCAAATATGAACTAGCCCATTTACTAGCTTCCTTAATACTCATTAAATTTTCCTTTTTATAATTCATTTTTATTCACTCCCAATCAGAATGTCTGTTCTATATAATAGATTAACATAACTGACCATCCGAATCAATGCATCCATCAAATATAAATCCATATATCACCCCAACGCCATGGATTTTATCAATTTCATTTGTTTGCACCGCTCACATATGATCTGATAGAAGTTCCGGCTTTCCTAAAATTATAATATATAAAGCCATAGCAAACACTATAGAATAGCTAGCTATATCATAATTAGTTCTGCTCGGAAAACGATATACTACAAAAGTATGAATCCAGAAACTCCAAATTATCTGTAAAATAACTATTATAATAAAAAATGTTTTCCTCAATCCCAATAGATTTACTATTCTTTTTCTTTTGTTAAATTCAGTAATTCTATTATGAATAAATATGAATCTGTCATGTTCATCTGTAGGGTATTCTCTCTTTAAAAATGATTCACAACTAGGGCAGATATACTCATCTTCATAACAATAAAAACCGCATTTATCACAGTTCAAATTTTGGCACCTTCTTCTTTATGTAACATAGTTTTTTACACTATTGGAAGCATTATCAGGCTATTCCCACTC
>JAAYPJ010000132.1 GCA_012519835.1 Clostridiales bacterium
AGCGTAGCGAGTTCGCGAATTTCAGGTTTTTTATTTGAAGGGAGCTGTTGGAACCATCAAAATTTCAAACCGCGATGAGAGTGTAATATACAGATATTTTAAATATACGACGCACTATTAGACAAATATGCATTGCTTTGCATGGAAAGGGACGATATAAATGCTAGGAAGAACCCATATTGCCTTGGGGCTGATGATTTCCCTGATAGTGGTATCCTTTTTAGGATTTCCTCTAGCTGTCGGGGAACTGAATACAATTGCCATTATAGTCGCAATAATCGGTGCATTGTTGCCGGATTTGGACACGGGAACCTCATCGTTGGGCAATAAGTTTGCCATTGTTAAGGCTAAACATATTAAGAAAATATGGATTATCGTCCTAGTCATGATGTTCACAGTTACCGTTATTTTTCTAAGGGATAATCCTATTTTGTACGGTATCGGATTTATAATTTTGTTAGGATTTATATTTGCGGACAAATTTGCACGGAAAGGTTATCGTATGATCAGGAATTTTGTACAGGCCATGGCGGCGATAACTATTATTTTATTATCTTACTATTACAATCATTATATTCTGGCCACAGTCGGATTTGTTTTGGTAATATTATTATTCAGTAAACACAGGGGTTTTTCACATTCCATAGTATTCTTGATAGTGTGTACCCTCATTGTCAAAAAAATCAGTTTATTCTACGGGGATATTGATTATAGCATTATTTTTGCAACGAGTATGGCATCACATTTATTAGGAGACATGCTTACAAAAGCGGGTGTAGGGCTTTTTGTACCTTTTAGTGACAAGAGGATCAGGTTGCCCTATACTATAAAGACAGGCGGGAAGATTGAAAATTTTATTTTCATAGGGGCGTTGTTTGCAATTTTTAATATTATGAGGAGTTTATAATGGTCAGTGGGTACAGGTTTCTGTGGCCGCCATTACCCACCGGCCGCTTATATTATAGTCTGGGGGATGTTGATCATGGACATAAAAAACATATCAAAAGGAGCATTGTTTATTGCATTGGGGGTATCGATTCCGCAACTATTTCATTCAATTGGTATGGGATCTGTTTTTTTACCGATGCATATACCGGTATTATTGGCAGGTCTCTTGGTGGGGCCGATTACGGGGCTGTACGTAGGTATATTGACACCAATCCTGAGCTATTTGCTTACAGGCATGCCGCCGGTTGCACCGGTGCCTATGATGCCGATTATGGTGTTCGAATTGCTTACATACGGTTTTATTGCGGGAATACTGTATAACAAGCTAGGGATCAATATATTTGTTTCATTATTCGGCGCCATGCTGGCGGGACGGCTTATGTACGGTTTTGTGGTCTATGTTATACTTATATTTTTTAATGTTAAGATGCAAAGTCCCATGGTCGCTGTAATTACAGCGATCCAAACAGGTATAATCGGTATACTTATACAAATAACGATTGTACCCATGATAGTGAAGTTATTGAAGGGGGAATTTATCAATGTCGGATCAAACATTGGCCCAAGATAAATTGCTTGAAGGGGGGTATTCTTGTGTTCTGGTGAGAGATGGAAATATAATAATGGCTTCCTATGACAAAGGGATAATGCCCCTGTTTTTAAAACTGATAGAAGATGAAAATTCTTTGCGAAATGCTTCAATGGCGGATAAAATTGTCGGAAAAGCTTTGGCGCTATTAATTTTATTTGCGGGAATCAAGTCAGTTTACGGGCACATAATGAGTGATTGCGCCGGACTTATTTTAAAAAACAATGGGATAAATGTAAAATATGATAAAATAGTATCGTATATTATGAATAAGGATGGAACCGATAAATGTCTTATGGAAAATCTTGTCGACAATATAGAGGAACCACGTGAAGCATTTGATGCAATTGCGGGTTTTTTCCGAAAAAAATCCGCCAAGGGAGTTCTTTAAAAAGCTCCCCCGTAAAAAATCTATCTCAAACATAAAAATAAAAAATTCAGGAAGGACAATCAGGTACTATATAAGCCTGATTACTTTTTTATTAAATTATGTACACATGTGGTATAATTAGATTGGGATACTTACGATTTACCTTTATATGCTATATGTTGGAGGGCTGATAAAAAAGATGAATAGTGACAGAGTAACTGCTGCAGTGCTGGCGGGTGGGGGTAGTACCAGGATGGGTCAGGATAAAGCGCTGCTTAAGCTAGGAAATAAAACAATGATTGAAAGAGTAGTTATCCCACTGCAAGGTGTATTTAAAAATATATTGGTGGTAACCAACGAACCGGAAAAATATAATATGTTGAAAAATGTAAAATTCGTCAGTGATTGTGTAAAAACAAAAGAGAAAAGCTCCTTGATAGGTCTATATTCCGGGCTAAAGCAAAGCAAAACTTCCCATATATTTGCTATAGGTTGTGATATGCCGTTTGTTAATACCGGGTTTGTCAAATATATGGTGGAGTCATTAAAGGATGAGGATGTAGTGGTGCCTTTTTGTAGCGACGGATTGATTGAAAGTACGGCTACTTTGCCAAAAAACAAAGATTTGACAGCACCGCCTGCCAGGGAGTATTATCAACCTCTCCACGCAATATACGGTAAAGGTTGTATTCCGGAGTTCGAAAAGTTACTGGGGAAGGGGTGTTATAAGATAGCAAATATTTTTGAGAATGTAAACACAAAAAAAATAACAGAGGAAGAAATAAAAAGATTTGATTCATATATGCTCTGTTTCAAAAATATAAATACGTATGAAGAATACCTGCAAGCGAAGCATTCCTTTGAGTAAAAACCATGAAATATTGGAAACATATTAAAAACAACATTTAATGCTGTTTTGAAGAGGACATGTATGAAGGAATAATTTCTATAATAATTTGTTAACCGAAGGTAAGTTTCAACACATTGTTATTGTGCGGTGTGTTATTATACATATGTATGGAAAGCTATGATGGGGGGAATTTTTAGGTGGAAATCGTCTTTGGCCTTATAGGGGGTTTGGGATTATTCCTCTATGGAATGACAATTATGAGTACGGGGCTTCAAAAAGTTGCGGGTAATAAATTAAAATCTATCATAAGTATGCTTACTAGTAATCGTTTTATGGCGGTCCTTGTAGGGGCAGTTACAACCATGATTGTACAAAGTAGTAGTGCAACCACCGTAATGACGGTTGGTTTTGTTAATGCGGGTATAATGACCCTTGCTCAAGCTATAGGAGTCATTATGGGTGCAAATATTGGGACAACTGTTACAGCGCAAATAATTTCATTTAAAATTGATCCATATGCATCGATTATTGTAGGAATCTCCGTAGGAGTATGGCTTTTCTCCAATAATCGGAGGATTAAACAAATTGCAGAGGTATTTATAGGTTTTGGTGTTTTGTTTTTGGGTATGAGATTTATGGGAGATGCTTTGCAACCTTTAGGTAAATACGAAAGTTTTAAAAATATTTTAGTTAGTTTTGGGGAACATCGATTTTTAGGTATATTTGCAGGACTTGTAATCACGGCAGTCCTTCAAAGCAGCAGTGCGTCTACAGGAGTATTACTGGCCTTGGCATCCCAAGGGCTCATTCCTATCTCATCCGGGCTACCTATTTTGTTCGGAATCAATATTGGCACAACTATAACGGCTGTATTTTCAAGTATAGGGGCTAGCCGAACAGCTAAGAGAGCGGCAGCGGTTCACGTGCTGTTTAACATATTTGGGACTATAATTTTTGTTGTCCTATTACAAAAACCGCTATACCGGATTATAACGACGATAGATCCGGGAACTACCGCCCATGCTGTTTCAAGGCAAATTGCCAATGCTCATGCCATATTTAATATAACAAACACAATTATCATGATGCCTTTTTCCGGAACCTTTGTTTATTTGACCGACAAATTGGTTTCCGGGAAAGAGGAAGTGGTGGAAGGCATCAAATATATTGACGATCGTATGCTGGGGACACCCCCCATAGCGTTAGTAAATGCAATGAATGAAACCCTCCATATGGGGAACATGGCGAAAATATCCCTGGAAAGTTCTATAGAAGCAATTTTTGATAGGGATCAGAGTAAAATCGATGAGACACTGCGTATAGAGCAAATAATCAATGGGATGGAAAAGGAAATCTCCATTTATCTGGTGAAACTATCCAATACCAACATTTCTATAGAAAACAGGGAAACCGTCGATGGACTCTTTAATACAATCAATGACATAGAAAGGGTAGGGGATCATGCTGAAAATTTAGTGGAATTGGCACAGGTATTGATTGACAATCAACTGGCTTTTTCGGATCCGGCAATAGATGAATTGAAATGTATGTCGGAATTAGTTTTGAGATCCTATACAGATGCTTTAGTTGCCTTGGAGTCTATAGATGGGGAATTGGCTATGAAGGTACTCGAAATGGAGAGACGCACAGATTATCTGGAAAGAACCTTGAGGGAAAATCATATAGGAAGACTGAGTTCCGGGCAATGTATCCCCGGTTCCGGCATCGTATTTGTGGATATTATCAGTAATCTGGAACGTATTGCAGATCACTCTTCTAATATCGCTTTGGCTGTAATAGACAAGATCAAGGCCGTAAAATAGTATAATCCGGTTATAGTTATAAAGGTAGTTAAAATTCTCCAAATGCCGGTTTTGGTATTGTAACAATTTTGTAATATATTTCGATAAATATTTCTGTATACTGGTAGTATAAGTAATTATTAGACATCACATGAGACGAGGAGAAGAACTGAAATGAAAAAATATATATTCAATATTTTTTTAATAAGCATTTTAAGTATATTTCTTGTTACAGGTTGCACAATAGTTGGCGCTTCAGATCTTCCGACAAATTCAGACAATAATGAAAAGGATGTTCAAACTTCCCCACCCGGGGAAATAGCACATATTGACGACAGTAATAGTGAGGAGGGGGATAAAATAGATCCGGATGAGGAAACGGATTTGGAGATTGAACCGGACGAAAGTGATGAAAGTGTTGACAATGATGAAAACAACAATACAGGTGACACGGGATCAGAGGATAAATCGGATTCTGGCAGTATAAGGACTCATTATTCCGGGAACGGGGTTCAAAAATTGGCCGCTCTTACCTTTGATGACGGCCCGGAGTCTGAACTCACACCACAAATTTTAGATATTTTAGATGATTACGATATCAAGGCTACCTTTTTTGTGATAGGGCAGAATGCTGCAAGACATACGGATGTTTTAAAGGATATTAGTGACAGGGGTCATGAAATAGGCAATCATAGTTGGAGTCATAAATATTTGCCTAAAATATCGAAAAGTTCAAAGGAAAATGAGATATTGAAAACAGAACAATTGTTGATAGATATATTAGGTGAACATACACCTATATTCAGGCCTCCCTACGGGGCAGTCAAGGCACAGGACAAACAATTGATCGATTCTTTAGGATATAAGATTGTTAATTGGTCGGTAGATACCAGAGATTGGGCGGGCACATCGGGAGAACAGATGATGAAATATGTAAAACAGCAATTGAAGCCCGGAGGGATTATATTGATGCATAATAGCGGAAATACAAAGACGGTGAAAAATATGATGAGTATACTACCCACCATGATAGAGTGGATTAGGGAACAAGGATATGAATTTGTTACTATTACCGAAATACTGGATTAAATCTTTATGCCGGTAGATGATTAATAAAAAATTAACTGACATAACAAATTAGCTTGGATAACACAAATAATAAAAAGCAGCTGCGGTTGCTTTTTGTTGTTTATATATTATAAGTATGTGATAAAATAATTGGCATATATTTAGTTATGGGTTGTGTATTTGCAGGATGGGTATATTATTACATAATAAAGATTGACGAGCAAACTATGATGTAGGGAGAAAGGATAAAATGGGAAATAGTGGGGTATTTTTTGATATTGATGGAACGCTTTATAGAGATTCTTTGATGATAGAACATTTTAAAAGATTAATAAAATACGAGGTCATAGATCCAATCACGTGGCATACCGTTGTTCGGGGTGCATTTCATGATTGGGACATGAGACAGGGGAATTATGATAATTATTTGGCCAAAGTAGCTGAAATATATCTTCAAACCATGAAGGGATTGAACAGAAATTATATGGATTTTCTATCAGACCAAATAATAGATTCAAAGGGTGACAGAGTGTACCGTTTTACCAGGGACAGAATCAATTGGCATAAGGCTCAGGGACATATAGTTATTTTTATTTCCGGCAGTCCGGATTACCTGGTATCTAAAATGGCACAAAAATATGAGGTGGCCGACTATAGAGGCACAGAATATAAGACAGATGAAAGCAATAACTTTACGGGTGAAATTGTTCAAATGTGGGACTCTGACAGCAAACATGTAGCCATTATGGAATTTGTTGAAAAGTATGATATAGATTTACAAAGCAGCTATGCATATGGCGATACAATTGGAGATTATTCTATGTTGAAGCTGGTTGGAAACCCGGTTGCGATCAATCCCACCAAAGAACTGTTACAAAATATCAGAAATGATGAAGAACTGCGTAAAAGGGCCATAATAATTGTCGAAAGAAAGGATGTAATTTATAAATTAACCGCAGATATAGAGTTTCTGTAATAATCAATCCCCTTAAACAAAAATCAAAATACCATGGGGGGTTTTTTATTTTGATGGAAGCAATACGTTAAAAATAATGGGCATGGGAGCCCAAATTTCAGAAAGGATATCTAAATTTTACACGAAGGTAGGGATTTATCGAAACATGTAGAATATATTAAGGTGTGGAGAAATAAAAATTATAACAATGGTCAACAAATAAGTATTTTTGTAAATCTCTTCTTGATAAGCCATAACCTTTAGATGTAAAATGTTATTATACTTAAGACAAAACAAAGGGGAGGCATAAAATTGACTACCTACAAAGTCCTTATATTTGATTCAGGAAACAATTCGTTGACATATGTAAAAGATCTGCTTAGAAATTACGGTTATGAAGTTATCCAGAAACCGGTTGAACATATTTGCAAGGAAACTATACTTAAAGAAATGCCTCACGTGATTTTAACCAATTGTTTTTCTGATGAAGGATACAAATCGGGATTATGTGATATCTTAAAAGACGATTATTATATAAAAAAAATACCTGTTATCGCGTTATTTAATACATTAGATACAGAAGACAAAAAAAAATTGATTTCAATGGGCATAGACGACTATATATGTTATCCCTTTGAAAAAATAGATTTAATTTTTAAGATACAAAATCAGGCTAAATTGATGGGTTTGCAAAAACAGTTAGCCATGTCACAAAAAGCATTAGAAGAAAATTTGCAAATAATCAAAAAACAAAAAAGGGAATTGGAAAGAGACCTGAATTTAGCCGCTAAAATACAGGAAGCTCTTATACCGAAATCTTTTGGTGATATACCAAACTGTCTGTTCAATTATACCTTTCAACCTTCCGGGAGGGTTGGCGGGGATATATTTGATGTATTTATGCTTGACGATGATAACGTGGGAATATATATGCTTGATGTAATGGGTCATGGGGTGGCATCATCTATGCTAGCCGTTATATTATCGGAAACACTTATTCTGGACGTAGGTAGGGGGTCCCCACTAAAGAGAAAGATAAATGAACCGCCGTATTACGAAATCGTGACCCCGTTAGAGGTTGTCAATTATCTGAATGAGAGATTCCCTTTTGGGAGATACAGCCACTATTTTACCATATTTTATATGGTTTTGAACGTTAGAACAGGAGTAATGAAATATGTAAGAGCCGGACACCCTGCTCCCTTGTTGGTTAAGGGTACGGGGGAAATAACAGAGCTGGATGCTTATGGCACCCCGGTGGGGTTTGAGTTTAACGAAAGACACGAAGAAAAGACAATATGCTTAGACTCCGGGGACCATTTGATTATATATACAGACGGTCTGATGGAGATAAAGGATGAAAAAGGCAAGCCAATTGAACTTGACGGTGTTGTTGATTGTATTAAAAAGGAGACAGATTCTGTAAATAGCAACCTGATAATGGGTTTGAATAAATTAATAAGGGCCCAATCCGATTTCAAGGATGACCTATCAATAATAGAAATGCGTTGGACAAAGAATAACCAGAATTAAAAATCTATAAATTTCGGCAAAATTTTGTTTGGAGGAGTATTTATGAAAGAATCGTTTAAAAAATTGTTAGAAGAGCCTATGTTATACTGTTTGCCACCATGGACACATACCAAAGAGAAACTCACTCAATTGTTGAGAATGCATCCTTCGATACAATTTGTTTCCTTAGTGGCTGTAGATTTGGGCGGAAACGATACAGACGAAAAAATACCTATAGATCTGTTTATCAATGAAATGGAAAGATTTTTTAATATAGGTGTCCAAACTGACGGCTCCAGTGTAGTCCTCCATGGGATTGCTACATTAAACAACGCCAGGGTTGATCTGGTTCTTGATCTTTCGGTTAACTGGTTTGTCGACTATAACTTTGAGCATATCTGTGAGGATACCGGGCTTCCCATAGGAACATTGAGAATACCGGCATATTTGATGCATAACCTTGAAAATGTGGACTCAAGATCTATATTAAAAAGGTCTATAGAGCATTTTTCTTCGGAAATAAAATCTTTAATAAATGAATACCCACATATTAGAGAGGACTTAAATATTGCCGAAGGTGAGGCCATAGAAGACATAACCCTAACATCGGCTACAGAATTGGAATTTTGGGTAAAAACCCCGGGAGATACCGCTAATGAAGAAAAATTATCTACCTCCCAAATGTTAAAAGAGCAATATTGGAAACGCACCAAAGGAAGTGTGCGCACTGCATTGGAAGAAACTATGTTACTACTCAAGAAATATGGCATGGAACCGGAAATGGGACATAAGGAAGTTGGAGGAATCACTGCCAAAATAGGGGTAACCGGCAGATTGAATCATGTAATGGAACAGTTAGAAATAGTTTGGAAATACAGTACACCTTTACAGGCTGCAGATAACGAGTTATTTATCAGGGAAATCGTGGAGGAAACTTTCGAAAAACACGGGCTTGAAGTAACGTTTATGGCTAAACCCATTGAAGGTGTAGCCGGCAGCGGGAAACATATGCATATAGGTGTATGTATTAAGCTTAGCAGTGGAAGACATATCAATATATTTACTCCTAAAAACAGGGAAACCGACTATATGAGTATTTTAGGTTGGGGAAGTCTTTTCGGGCTGCTAAGAAATTACGAGGTGGTAAATCCCTTTATAACGGCAACCAATGATGCCTTTAATCGATTAAAACCGGGGTTTGAAGCACCGGTGTGTATAGTGGCATCGATAGGACATAGTGTTGAAATTCCCTCCAGAAATCGGACGGTGCTGGTCGGTTTGATTAGGGATATAAACAACCCTATGTCAACGAGGTTTGAAGTAAGATCATCAAACCCGACAACTAACACTTACCTGGCCTTGGCTTCAATTTATCAAACAATGCTGGACGGGATCAAAGCTGTTGTAAAATCGCAAAAAACAACCAAACAATTGGAACTTGATTTTTTTAAAGATGAAGGCGAGGAAAAATTTTATCTTCAAAAGGACAGATCATACAGAAGCGAGCGGGATGTATTTGAATATTATACGGAAGAAGAGAGGAACAAAAAATTTGGTATTCCGCCGGCCACCGTATGGGAGAACATCAAGAATTTTGATTTAGAATTATGTAAAAACGAGGTATTGTATGCCGGGGATGTTTTCAACAAGGAAATTATTAATTCCTATAAGGAGGCTACTATTACGCGATGGGTAACGGAATTACTGGGTAGAATTATACCTGATAATATGGAATTGGTAAGAAACTGTAAAAAAATTCACGAAGAAAAGGACTCAACCGATATAGATGAAATCAATTGGGAAAACGTCAGCAAACTGAGAAAATATCTAATGAAAGATACATTGAAGAAAAAATCTTTGTTTACCCGGTTGGGGGAATGTATCGAATCAGGGGAACTGGAATCGGTGTCGGATCTGCAATTGGAAATGAATGAGAAAATAACCCTGTTAAAACAATTATATACAACTTATCTGAAGAATTTGTTTGAACGAGGGAACCGTTTTGGGTATTAATCATATCGTTTAACAATAGTCCAAAAGGGTATAACAAAAAGTGTACGGTATTAAATAAACAATATAAACGAGGAGTGATATATATGAATCTTAGGGAACTGCAAGAAAAATTTAATACGATCAAAAGGAGAATGGACCCTGAAACAATTGAAAGGGAAAAAAGAATTGAAAGAAAAAAGGGCATGATAAGGGGCTTTGCTTTGGGGAGTGTAATAGCCGGAATAACCGCATTGCTCTTGTCGCCTGATAACGGGGAAAACAATCGTAAAAGGGCTAAGGAGGAATTAGAAAAAGTTAAGGATATTCTGAAAACCAACATTGCAAGAGGGGGAGAAAGGATAATACAGGTTTATGAAGATGCCAGGGAGATAATAGATGATAAGAAGGATATGCTGACAGAAAGACTTAAAACAGACGACGGGATGAATGTTTTAGAAGAAGATTTTGAGGAGACGGAAGAGGATTCAGACGAGGTGGAATACGGGGAAACTGAGGACAGACACTGACGAAATATAATGCACATACGAAAAAACATATAAGGGGGTAGGAATAGTGTGGATATTCAAATAACTGTAGGACAATTAGTCAATACATTGCTTGTATTGGCCGGCATCGGGGTTCTGGTCATACTCTTTAAGACATTGATGAATATTAATAGCATTGTCGGTGATATAGGCAAAATTATACAACGCAACGAAAGAAATGTTGATAATATTTTAAACAGTGTGCCTAAAATTCTCAATAATACCGAACAAATAACTGAAAGTATAAATGAAGAAATGCAACACGTTTCTCAAGCTGTTAAGGCTATAGAGGAAACTGTGGAATACACTGCCTCGGCTGCCCAGGTTGTAGCGGAGGATATAGCCTTGCCGATAAAAGATATAATGGCGGTTTTAGGAATAATTAAAAATATTTTTACTAAGGAGAAGAAAAAAGGCTGGCTTAAAAGTTAATCAGACAAGCCGATTTTGTAAAAATTTGAAGGCACCTCATGTTGAGGTGTTTTTTATTTACTCTTTGAACTCATTCGGCGTTGAAGGTTAAAAGGGGGTAATGTAAATTATTGTTTGGTATTTTAACATAAAATAGCTATACTATAATATATACAGAATAATATAGGGGAGCGAAATTCCGCCCGTTTCTATACATAAATAGAGGAATTCATGAAGGGATGTAGAAGTACAGTTTCGATATATTATATTAATATGGGAAGTGGGTATAAAAAAATGAATAAAAATATAAGAGGCCTGGAAAACATGCCGCTGAACATTAAATTTTTATACAGTAAATTATTGAGTGCGATGATCTGCATAGATGATGGTTGTAGCCAACTAAAATTGGCGGAGTTTTACAGGATTATAAACAAGATTCGGTTACCTTCTGAAGAACGAATTCGGTTGGTAAATTCTATTATTACGGAAAAGACAGATTTTTCAACAGTACACGGGGATATAGATCTGGATAGGTATTTGAATGACCAGGAAAAAAACATCTTTCGTTTCTCCCTAATGAAGGATCTGATTATCATTATGAAATCGGATTATGTTGAGACAAATAGCGAAAAGAAATTATTACAGGACATTCAGGATTATTTTCGCGTATCCGATGAACAGCTTTCTTTTTTTAGCAAAGAATATGAGTCAGACCGTTGTTTTTTTGATGACATTACGGATGATAGGGAATTTAAAAATATAGTTGCAAATACTGTATCGGCCGCAGCGGCACTGGGTATCCCCCTGGTTGTTTTGAATTATAGCGGGACTTTCAAGGGACTAGGTATATTAGGAATAATTTCGGGTCTTAAGGCCATGGGAAAGAGGAAAAGAAGGAGCAGGGGTTCGATCCTGCTTGGATTAACTGCATCAATTTTGTTGGGGATTACAACATATAAGATAACAAAATATATTTTTAGTATCAGGAAAGACGAAAAAACCAAACTGATGCAGTTAGTGAAGGCCGATATAGAAGAATTACATGAAAGTACGAAGAGCATCATATATAAGGATATCGAATATTTTACTAACCATGCGGTGGAGGCTGAAGATAATCGGGAACTGGATAATGTGTTAAAAGCAATAGATATTCTAAAAAGGGCTGTAGCAACATTGGAAAATACAAAGGCGGTAATTATTTGATGTCCGGTGCCCGGCACTGTGACACCGATGTTTGAGGAGGAAGTAAATGTTAAATGAAAAATTTATCGAGGACATAATTATGGTTGCTTTATCGACAGGAGGGGATTTTGCGGAAATATTTGCCGAGGACAGATATAACACGGAAATTATGATGATAGGCGGAAAGGTGGACAACGGTGTTTCAGGTAGGGATTTCGGTGTTGGGATTAGAATTTTTAAAGGGTTTAATAGTGTGTATGCTTATACTAATCAGTACAACAAGGACGCATTGATGGATATGGCTATTAAGGCCAGCGAAGCAATACAGGGAATTAAACAGGACATAGTGCTGGGTTTTACAAGGTATAACTATAAAAATATCAATCCAATAGAATGTCCGCCAAGTAAAATCGGTAACAGTCAAAAAGTTGCCCTGATGAGGGAAGCCCATGAGGCTGCCGATAATTATAGTGACAGCATATCGCAGGTTACGGTAAGGTATTTGGATTATAGCCAAAACATACTGGTTGCTAATTCCGAGGGGAGACTTGCGGAAGACGAGAGGGTGAGAACAAGGATTGCAATTCAATCCATAGCATCAAAGGATAATGAAATGCAAACAGGTTCGTATAGTCCGGGAGCACATATGGGATTTGAGTTTTATGATAAAATAGATATCAAACAATGCGGGGAGGAGGCTTCCAGGATCGCAGTTACAATGTTGAACGCGGGACCATGTCCCGGCGGCAAGTTCCCGGTAATAATAGATAATAAATTTGGAGGGGTTATATTTCATGAAGCCTGCGGTCATGGATTGGAAGCCACATCGGTCGCTAAAAAGGGTTCTGTTTTTGCAGATAAAATTGGACAGCAGGTGGCATCGGATATTGTTACTGCCATAGATGACGGTACAATTCCAAATGCTTGGGGTTCTTCCAATATCGACGATGAAGGCGAACCTACCAGAAAAAATATATTGATAGAAAACGGTATCCTGAAGAATTATATGGTAGACAAATTAAATGCCAGAAGGATGGGGATGAATGTTACAGGATCTGCACGGAGACAGTCATATAAATTTGCTCCTACATCCCGAATGACAAATACATATATAGCAACCGGTAAATCTTCTCCGGCAGATATTATCTCTAATACGGAATTCGGTATTTATGCAAAATATATGGGAGGGGGTTCCGTCAACCCTGCTACCGGTGATTTTAATTTTGCAGTTATGGAGGGATATTTAGTCAAAAACGGCAAGGTGGACAGGCCTGTAAGAGGTGCTACTTTAATAGGAAACGGTCCCGATATACTTCATAAAATTGACATGGTAGGCAACAATTTAGAATATGGGCAAGGCATGTGCGGTTCTGTCAGCGGTACCATACCTACCGATGTGGGGCAGCCCATGATCAGAGTGAGCAAAATTATTGTCGGCGGCGGAAGTGGGGTGGAATAGTATGGACATAGATAAATTAAAGGAACTGATCTTTGAACGTGGTAGAAAAGAAGGTTTTGAAGATATGGAAATTTATTATGAAAATAACAGCAGTTTTAATTGCAAGGTTTTTAAGGGAGAAATAGACGATTATACCATATCAAAGGAGGGTGGCATATCTTTCAGGGGGCTCTACAACAAGCAAATGGGTTATTCCTATACGGAAAAGGTTGATGAGAGTGCCATAGAGGCCCTGATTGAAATGGCAAAAGCAAATGCCCAAATAGTTGAAAATAATGAAGAGGAAGTTATATTTAAAGGTTCGAAAGAATATGAGCACATAGATCTGTATTCCGATGATTTGGCGGGGATGTCTGCAGATAAAAAACTCGGTTTTACAAGGGAACTTGAAAAGGGGGCCTATTCTGCAGACAAGAGGGTTATAAATGTAAATGATTGTATGTACAGTGATTATGAAAATGAAAGGGGTGTGTATAACACCAAGGGTTTAAACAGGAACGAGAAATCAAATGCAGCATTTTTTTATATCTCGGTTATTGTCCAAGAGAATAGCGAAATCCAAAGTGCTGTTGCATTTGGGACATATCGGGATTTTAAGGACCTTGATGCCGAGTCTGTGGCAAAACGGGCAGTGGATAAAGCTCTTTCTTATCTGGGGGCAAAATCCATAAAAAGTGGGACCTATACCATATTGCTGGAGAATTTTGCAAGTGCGGACTTGCTAAAAACCTTTTCAGATATTTTTTCAGCCGATAATGTCCAAAAAGGGCGTTCCTTACTAAAAAATAAGCTTGGAGAGGCAATCGGGAGTATGTCCTTGACTATTATAGATGACCCGTTTATGACCGATGGGGTAGCCAGTCGTTCC
The DNA here is from genome assembly GCA_012519835.1 of Clostridiales bacterium. Classification (GTDB taxonomy): domain Bacteria; phylum Bacillota; class Clostridia; order Peptostreptococcales; family Natronincolaceae; genus JAAZJW01. The sequence continues at coordinate 14,552 of JAAYPJ010000132.1, forward strand.
TTTGATAGCGAAGGGGTTGCAAGTGAAAGAATATCACTGATTGAAGAAGGAATATTACAAGGCCTGTTACATAATTTAAAAACAGCTAAAAAGGATGGTGTCGAATCCACAGGACACGGATACAGGACTTCCTATAAAGGAGCGATAACAGTCGCACCCTCTAACTTATATATACAGCCCGGTTTAAATACATATGAAGATATGGTATCTTCTATGGATGAAGGTCTGATTATCACAGAGTTGCAAGGGCTACATTCAGGGGCAAATACTATTTCCGGGGATTTCTCGTTAGCTGCTAAAGGATATTATGTTAAAGATGGAAGAATAAAAAGACCGGTCAATCAGATCACAATAGCCGGTAATTTTTATAATGTGTTAAAAAATATTGAAGCCATCGGTGAAGACCTGGCATTTACAATACCTGATATGACATATATCGGTTCACCTACATTAAAAATAAAAAATATAGCGGTGGCCGGAGAATAGATAATAAAAATAAAATATAAGCAAAACATAATTTGGGTGGGATCTTGTCCCGCCCAAATCATATTTTCCATATTTAACGGCATTTACAAATTTGAGGCGTTAAAAAATTATATATAGTCCTAACGCCATAACAGGGATTCTTACTGTTTATTTTGTTGTTTCATTCCCATTGCTTGTTGCACGTATTGTGGTTCTTCTCCTCCAACAAAGTTTAAACGAGATTGTATTGCTTGTACTGCACTTCCCAAATTTTTTGCAAGTTGGCTGAACATCTGCTTGTTTTGTTGGTCGTCGGTATCTAATGAAAATGTTTCAAAGTCTGCTTGGAGACCTTTAGCGGCAGATAGAGCCTTTTCTAATTTGTTGTACGTAGTCATAAATAACAGCCTCCTAAATTATATTATTTTTAGTCATAATAAAATTCTGTCAGGTTAAACTCTTTATTAGTATGTGAATATTTATTTATTTTATTACATTGTAAATAATTAAAACTAATTACAATAATTACAAAAATAATATGCATCGAATTTGTTATATTTTAATTGATCTCGGATAATATAAAATAGTATGGGGAAAAAACAAGAAGTCTTTTTACAATTTAGGAATTTTTTATGACCATAAGCTATCGGATAAGTTTTACTATTGATGTAAATATAGCTCTCATTAGTAGAATTTACAACGTGTAAAAAAATATAAACTACAGATAATATGAGTGTAGCATCTAGCTACTAATTTATTCAAAGTCTAAACTAGAAGGGAGATAAAACATTATGCCGAGTAGCAGTGGTGGATCAGGAGGTTCAGGTAGAATAATAGTTCCGGAAGCCAGACATGCAATAAATGCTATGAAATTGGAAATTGCTAATGGGTTTGGTTTGACTGACTATGATAAAATGGACAAAGGTAGCCTAACATCCAGACAAAATGGATATATCGGAGGTACTATTACCAGAACATTAGTTGAAATTGCACAAAGACAATTAGGTGAACATTCGGAACAACCAATAATGAGTGAATCACCGGAAGATCAATTACACATGAGTGAAAAGTCACAAAGTCTATCAACATCAATATCCGGACAGCAATCACAAAATCTATAAGTAGACGGACAGTTATAAAATTTGATAGGCGGAGGACAATAATTGCTGATATAAAAATCAGGCGAGGCATACATGGCCCGCTTGATTTTTTTATTTAATCAATTTATTATACCCGGCGAAAAATCAGTCGGTATAACGGGTTGAATCATAATTTGCAGGTTGTAAAATGATAGTATTTAAAGTAAACTAATAATGTGGGAAACAGAATAGATACATAGGGTTTGTGTAACGGAATAAAAAGGGTCTTGGGTGGGTGAAAAGATTGAAAATTGATACCAGGCTATTAAAAAAGATAGATTATGGTTTAATAATTATAGTATTGCTAATTTGTATTATCGGAATTGTTGCGGTTAATAGCGCTACACATAGTTTGGGTGGCGAGCGTTACATAAGGACCCAGATTATTTCCATAATAATGGGCATGGCGTCCATAATCATCATTATGCTCATAGATTATAATACGCTTTCCAAAATTTATATACCGATATATATTATAACTAATTTAATGCTCCTATCCGTATTTATATTTGGGGAAGGTAAAGAAGAATGGGGGGCATCACGCTGGATCAGGATTGGAGGCTTCGGTTTTCAACCTGCAGACTTTGCAAAACTGGCAATTATAATATGTTTAGCAAAATTTTTGGATGATAACGAAGATATGCTTCATAAACCGTCGGTTATTCTCAAGGCCCTGTTGTTTGCAGGTATACCCATGGCGTTAATTCTTGCACAGCCGGATTTGGGTACAACGTTAATTTTTGGCGCTTTTGTATTCGGTATGTTGTTTGCCGCGGGATTAAAATATAAGCATATACTCATTGCAATGGCTGTGGGGCTGGTGACTGCACCCTTTGCTTGGTTCGGAATATTAAAACCATATCAACGGACTCGTATTTTGATATTTTTAAACCCCGAGCAAGACCCCATGGGGAAAGGATATCATACCCTTCAATCCAGGGTCGCCGTGGGGGCAGGAATGATTTGGGGAAAAGGTTTGTTTAACGGTACTTCAAACCAATTCGGGTTCCTGCCGCAAAAACATACTGATTTTATATTTTCGGTTATAGCGGAAGAATTAGGTTTTATAGGGGTTATTGCTCTCGTTGTACTTTATTTAGCAATGTTGTACAAATGCATAAACATTGCCAGGGAGGCAAAAGACAGTTTCGGGGCATATTTGGCCACAGGCATTACATTTATGTTGGCATTTCATATTTTTTTAAATATTGCTATGGCCATAGGGCTTGCACCGGTTACAGGAAAACCCTTGCCATTTGTCAGTTATGGCGGAACGTTTATGTTGACAAATATGATGGCGTTGGGGATAGTGCTGAATGTAAATATGAGAAGGGACAAAATTAATTTTTAACATATTTCCGGCACTCTGATTTATGGCTTCTGATTCCTAATATAAAGGTGGTGGTAGAAATGGATTCCGGTCCTGAGGGCCGTTGGCGCAATTTATCGGAACAATTACAGTTTAATAAAGGGGATGAAGTTTCTGCTGCAAAGACAGGGAACCCATCCCCCTAAGGGGGGAGCTAGATATGAATGGTAAGATGTTAGATCTTATCGAACAAAAAGAGTTTATCCTGCTAAAGGAAAAGCTGAAAGACATCAGGGCTATAGATATAGCGGAAGCCTTCGATGAATTGGACAAGAAAAATATTATTATACTGTTTAGATTGTTGCAAAAAGACAAAGCGGCGGAGGTGTTTTCCCATTTAACTTATCAACAAAGAAGGGATATCGTGGCCGCTATGAATGAATCGCAACTTAGGGGAATTTTGGAGGAATTATTCTTCGATGATAAAATAGATTTTCTTGAGGAAATGCCATCTAATGCTGTTAAACGAATATTGGCAGCTTCTACGGAAGAAGAGAGGAAACTTATCAACCAATTTTTAAAATATCCCGAAAATTCTGCAGGCAGTCTTATGACTATAGAATATGTCGATTTAAAAAAGGAGATGACAATAAGGGAAGCCCTCAATTATATAAAAGAAATTGGCATGGATAAGGAGACAATATACACATGTTATGTACTGGATGAAAAACGAAAACTTGAGGGCATAGTTTCTTTGAAAAAGCTGGTATTGTTAGATGAAAACCTGTTCATTAAAGAAATTATGAATGAGGATTTTATTTCAACATATACAATGGATGATCGGGAAGAGATTGCGGATTTGTTTAAAAAATATGATTTAATCGCTTTACCGGTGGTAGACAGGGAATGCAGGCTGGTCGGTATAATTACAATAGATGACATTATGGATGTGATCGATAAGGTAACTACCGAGGACTTCCAGAGAATGGCGGCCATGGAACCGACAGACGAGGAATATCTTCATACAGGAGTATTTGCCTTAGCAAAACGGAGGACCCCGTGGTTATTGATACTGATGCTTTCCGCTACATTTACGGGGGGAATTATCAGCAGATATGAATCGGTACTTGAAGCGATAGTGACCCTCAATGTTTTTATACCTATGCTGATGGACTCTGCAGGGAATGCGGGCACCCAATCTTCTACACTGATTATCAGAGGGCTTGCTTTAGGGCAAATACAAATAACGGATTATTTACGGGTATTTTGGAAAGAATTAAGAGTAAGTTCTCTGGTAGGTTTCATACTGGCCATTATAAATTTTCTCAGGATTATAACTATTGAAAAAATCTCTGTAAATATAGCACTAACAGTATCTGTCACCCTATTTTTTACTGTAGTGCTCGCCAAGGTTATGGGGAGTTTGCTTCCTGTTGTGGCAAAAAAATTTAAAATGGACCCCGCCATTATGGCAGGGCCCTTGATCACAACTATAGTGGATGCATTGGCACTGATGGTATATTTTAATATTGCTCATTTTATGTTAAAAATCTAGGGAGACGGCACGAACCGATAGCCGTGACATTTAATAAAAATATAGTGAAACCGTATTTGCAGATAGTATTGTTCATGACAGATTAAAGTGATGGAATACGCATAATGCAAGTTACAATGAATTAAAGAGGTATGCTGAGGCATACCTTCTTATTATATTGTATTTGTTTTATTAGTTCAATTCGTAATTTTTGTTTGTATTTACCTTGATCCCTTTGCGTAAAATTGTATCATTAGGCTCTCTTTCATAATTACATTTTGTAAAAGAGATCTGACATTGCACCCTATGTTTACAAGTTTGGCAGGCTATTCTTTCAAGATTATGCTTTTGTTTTGTTGATATTTTAACCAGATCAATATATTCTTTTTTATTTTTAACGGTTTCTCTTATATAGGGCCTGACTGTATCGATATAATGGATTTTTACCAGGTAAATCGAAGCCCTTCTATCACTAGGTCTAATGAGTTCCATGGACAGGGTATTGTTGATAATGGTTCCGCGAATTGTTTTTGTGTTGATCTCAATGTTCAAACTTTCGTAGGGAATATCCAGGAAATCAACTTTGGGAAGGACCCTTCCCCGTATTTTTATCGGGAACAGATCGTCCAGGTTATAGGTTTCCTCTAAACATATTTGAAAATACTTATCGAAAAGTTTTGTTCTAAATGTTTGCAATAGTAAATAAACTAACACAATGAGGACAACACTCATTATGATAAAAATATAAGCCGACATAATTTCACCCTCTCTAATAATACTTTATCGTATTGTAATATTACAGTTCACCGGGCAATGTTATATATGTCCTATGGATTTATTTCAAATAACCCTTTTCGGGTGGAAAAAATAATGTATATATGGCAAAATATAATGGTAGGTTTTGCATTTTTTAAATGGGCAAAGTTATTGTAAAAAGGGCTAAAAAAGTAAAACAATATATGTAATAGTATATAACAAAAGGTTGTGATTGTACATGGAGAAAAAATTGCCTGATTCACCTATAGGAGTTTTTGATTCCGGGGTAGGAGGTATCAGCGTTTTGGCAGATTTGGCATATCAACTGCCGGATGAGCAGTATGTATATTTCGGGGACTCTGATAATGCGCCTTATGGGGTCAGGAGCAATGAGGAAGTAAAACAGTTGTCCCTGAATGCAGTCGATCACTTGTTAAGTTTTAAAATTAAGGCCCTGGTAGTTGCATGCAATACAGCTACCAGTGTGGTAATAAATGAGTTAAGAAATAACTTGAACATTCCGGTTATAGGTATGGAACCTGCTTTAAAACCGGGCATCGAATTAAACAAACGTGGTAAGGTAGTTGTGATGGCGACGGACGTTACCCTCAGGGAAAAAAAGTTTAACGATCTTATAAGAAGATTAAAATATGCAACAAATGTTATCAAGATGCCCTGTTTGGGTTTAGTGGAAATGATTGAAAAAGGGGGAGAGTATTCTGATAAAATAAGAGATTATGTTAAGAATGCCTTTTCACAGTATAATACAGACGAAATAGGGGTAATTGTCCTGGGGTGTACTCATTATATATTTATTAAGGATATTATTGTAGATATAGTTGGCGAAAATATAGCTATAGTTGACGGTAACCTGGGCACAGTCAGACATGTAAAATGCCTGCTCCAGGCTGATAATAAATTAACCTTGAACAAAAGTGGGAAATGTGGAGAAACCAGAGTTAAATTAATAAATTCCAGCAAAGACGCTGACATGCTTGTCCTGAGCAGAAAGTTACTGGAGAAAAGACTGAAAAGTTTAAACTGGTGCGGGACTGTTAAATATATTTAAAGAGCCAATAGTTCAACAAAATTCCTTAAAATACCTGACATGGATAAACATGAAGATAAAGGTGAAAAATGAAGAATTTAGTAGTAGAATTCCGAGGAATGTCTAACAAGGGTCAAAGGCGACATTGAAAATTGTAGGTATATTAATGTAATATATACAATATATAGTATAACAGGAAAACAAAACACAATAGGAGGGGGACCAATGGCTGTTTCTAAGGTTCAAAAGAGGAATGGAGAGATTGTCGACTTTGACGGTAGCAAAATTAAGGACGCTATATTCGCCGCAGCAAAATCCGTAGGTGGCAGTAATGAAGTTAGGGCAATGGAATTATCTAAAATGGTGACGGAAATAATAAACGAGACTTATGGTGTAGGCATTCCCTCGGTAGAAGATATACAGGATATCGTAGAAAAGGTATTGATAGAAGAAGGACATGCTAAAACCGGGAAGGCATATATACTATATCGAAAAAAGCATGAAGAGATAAGGGAAGCCAGAAACTTATTTATGGACGCGGAAAAAATGGTAGAGGAATACGTAAACTTGGAGGATTGGAGGATAAACGAAAACTCTAATATGGGTTTCTCTCTGCAGGGGTTAAACAACCACATTGTTGAAAGTATTACCAAAAAGTATTGGTTAACCAAGATTTATAATAAGGAATCGAGAGACGCACATATTAAAGGGGATTTACATATACATGACCTTGGACTACTAGCACCCTATTGTTGTGGGTGGGATTTGGAGGATTTTTTAAGAAGGGGCTTTAAAGGGGCAAAAGGGAAAGTAGAATCGAAACCCCCAAAACACTTAGAATCGGCATTGGGGCAATTGGTTAACCTGTTGTATACGCTCCAAGGCGAGGCAGCAGGAGCCCAGGCAGTTTCAAGCATAGATACATATTTGGCTCCCTTCATATATTATGATGATTTAAACTACATACAGGTAAAAAAAGCTATACAACGTTTTGTATTTAATTTGAATGTACCGACAAGGGTAGGTTTTCAAACCCCGTTTACCAATATTACATTGGATATAACACCTCATGTTTTATTAAAGAAACAGCCGGTAACTATTGGCGGGAAGTTAATGGATAAAACATATGGAGAATTTCAGAAAGAAATGGATATGTTTAATCTTGCGTTTTGCGAGGTAATGATGGAAGGGGACGGGGCAGGTAGGGCCTTCAGTTTTCCGATACCTACCATAAATGTTACTGATGATTTTCCATGGAATTCAAAAGTGATAAACTCAATTATGGATATGACAAGAAAATTCGGTACTCCTTATTTCGCAAATTTTCTGAATTCCGATCTGTCACCGGAGGATATCAGGTCTATGTGTTGTAGGCTCAGATTGGACAATCGCGAGCTCAGGAGAAGGGGCGGAGGATTATTTGGAGCAAATCCGCTTACAGGCTCAATAAACGTTGTAACATTAAACATGGCGAGGATAGGTTATTTATCTGATTCTGTGGAGGAATTTAAAAGAAAAGTTAGAGAATTAATGGAAATATCCAAAGAAATCTGTGAAACCAAAAGGTATGTATTAGAAAAGTATATGGATGCCGGTTTATATCCATACTCGAGACACTATTTACAAAACGTAAAAAAGGCGACAGGAGGATATTTTAAAAACCATTTTTCTACAATTGGTTTAAATGGGATGAATGAGGCATGTATCAATTTATTGGGAACGGATATTACTACAGACACAGGTAATCGGTTCGCAGTAGAAATTATGGAATTTATGAACAAAGTTATACAAATATTTCAAGAAGAAACAGGAAGCCTGTGGAATCTTGAAGCATCTCCCGCGGAAGGGGCTACCTATAGATTCGCGAGAATGGACAAAAAATTATATCCTAAAATACATACCCAGGGTAAAGACGAACCGTACTATACAAATTCTACACAGCTTCCGGTAAATTATACTACAGACATATTCGAGGCTGTGGAACTGCAGGAAAAACTGCAGTCCTTGTATACAGGAGGCACGGTGTTACACGGATTCATCGGTGAAGAAATTAAAGATATAGAAACCTGTAAAATGTTGATTAAAAAGGTAATGGAAAGGAGCTCTATTCCTTATTTTACGGTTAGCCCCACATTTTCTATATGTCCCGAACATGGCTACCTATCAGGGGAACACTTCGAATGTCCCAAATGTGGAAGCGAGGCGGAAGTTTGGAGTAGGGTTGTGGGATTCCACAGGCCCGTACAGGTGTGGAACAGAGGTAAACAGGAAGAATACAAAGACCGTGTTGAGTATAAGATAGATGCCGATTCGGGGATACTAGCCGATAGAGTAGAGGAAAATATAAATGCAGGATAAGGATGATATCAGTATTTTAGGAATAGAAAAATCATCATTTATAGATTATCCAAATAATATTTGTACGGTGATATTTACGGGAGGTTGTAACTTTAGATGTCCATACTGCCATAATAGCCCTATTGTGAATGGCATAGGGGAAAAGATAGATAAAATGGAGGTCATAGATTTTTTAAGAAATAGAAAAAAATTTATAGACGCTTTATGTATTTCCGGTGGGGAACCGACCATCCAAAAAGGGCTGTATGATTTTATCCGCCAAGTTAAAAAAGAGGGTTTCAGTATAAAGTTAGACACTAACGGTACAAACCCCGATCTACTCAAAAAATTAATTGATGAAAAATTAATAGACTATATTGCTATGGATATAAAAGCACCCCTGAATAAGTATTCGTCGATCACTCAAACACCTGTAGTTTTAGGAGATATACAAAAGAGCATTAATATATTGTTGGAAAATAAAGTTGATTATGAATTCAGAACCACCATATGCAAGGAATTACTCAATGTGGAAGACATCAGGATAATATCGGAGGAGATAAAAGGTTGTAATACATATGTACTTCAAAATTTTAAAGATGGTGAAACAATTTTAGCAGGGCGGAATAAATTTACGCCCTACAGTGATGAGGAATTGGAAGATGTACAAAATGAAATATGTGATTTGTTACATAGGGTAATTGTCAGATGAATTAACAGGTTAACACAGGTTAACACGGGGACGGCAGGCTGCGCAAAATAGCCTGCTTTCCCTGTTTTTTTATCTTTAAACGTCTTAACACGGAAACGGTTCTATTGTTAAATTTAACAATAGAACCGTTCCCGTGTTAAGACGCCGTCCCCGTGTTAAGCTTAACGTGTTAATCCGGTTACATCTTGACGGTCTGATCATATTCTAAAATATATATTGACATTTATCTATATCTCAGAATATAATGGATATAGATAAATGTCTATATAATTTGTGGGGGGTGAATTAGTTGGAAAAAAATTATGAACAGTATGCCTTGTTAATGAAAGCGCTGGCGGATGAAACAAGAGTGCAAATTTTTGACATGCTTTCTGACGGTGAACTTTGTGCCTGTGTTATACTCAGGGAATTTGACATAACCCAGCCTACACTGTCCTATCATATGAAAATATTAAGTGAAAGCGGTTTAGTGAATAGCAGACGGGACGGGGTTTGGATGAAATATACAATTAATAAGGAGGGATTGGATTTACTAAAGAATCTGTTTGATCATATTGATAAAAAATTATTAAAGCAGGTTTATTTAAAAAACAAAGTTAGGAGTTGAGTATTTTATGATTATCCTTAAATGGTTGAATAGTCAACTGCTCAAAATGGAATGGCTTTTTAATTTAATCAGGTTATTGGTTGAAAATGTATTTGGTTTAGGCATAGAAAGCAGAGTAGGCGGAAGTATTCACTTTTTTATCTATGATGTGATTAAAATATTTATATTGCTATCTGTTTTAATATTTGTGATGTCCTACATTCAAAGTTTTTTCCCGCCGGAAAGGACCAGAAAAATATTAAGTAAATTTGATGGTATTCTGGCAAATACCCTGGCAGCTTTACTTGGAACCGTTACACCGTTTTGTTCCTGTTCATCTATTCCTATATTTATAGGTTTTACAAGCGCCGGGCTTCCGATTGGAGTTACATTTTCATTTTTGATTTCCTCACCTCTTGTAGACATAGCGTCTATTATTTTGATCGCCAGTATATTTAACTGGAAAATAGCTATAGCATATGTTGCCGTAGGCGTAGTACTTGCTGTAATAGGCGGGACTATAATTAGCAAATCCAACCTTGAAAATTATGTAGAATCGTTTGTTTATAGCAATAAAGCATTCGAAAACGACGGAGAAGAATTAACTACCGGGGATAGAATAGGTTTTGCAAAAGATCAGGTGTTGGATATTATTCGAAGAGTTTGGATATATATTTTATTGGGCGTTGGGATAGGAGCCGTTATCCATAATTGGATTCCGGAGTCATATATAACCGCAATATTAGGTCAGGACAAATGGTATTCTGTTTTACTTGCGACTTTTGTCGGTTTACCTATGTATGCAGATATTTTTGGCACGTTACCTATAGCCGAAGCCTTAGTTTTAAAAGATGTAGGACTTGGTACCGCTTTATCCTTTATGATGGGTGTAACCGCACTTGCCCTTCCGTCTGTTATTATGTTAAAAAAGGTTGTAAAAACAAAGCTTCTAGCTATTTTCTTAATTATTGTCAGCGTGGGTATTATTATAATCGGTTATGCTTTCAATGCTTTTAGTTATCTTTTAATGTAGGTATTTTATTCAGTTTTATTAAAGTAACATTATAAGGAGTGATTTACAATGATAATCAAAATTTTAGGTTTAGGATGTAGAAATTGTAATACTTTAAAGGAGAATACAGAAAAAGCTTTAAAAGAATTGGATATAGAGGCGGAGGTTATTAAAGTGGAAGATTTCGAAGAGATGGCAACTTACGGTGTAATGTCGCCCCCGGCCCTTGTTATCGATGATAAGGTTGTATCTTCCAGAAAAATTTTAAAGACAAAGGAGATAGTTAAAATTTTAAAGAAAAATTAACACGAGGGCGGTTCGAAATCACTGAAAAAGCCATGGTTTCATAAAAAACACCTTGTAAATCGGGTCAGGTCATAAAGCGAAGGGTCTCGATTTTAAGTCATTTTGAAGATTCTTCATTTCGCTTTGCTCATTCAGATAGAGGCTGAATATTAATCCGTGTAAATGGCAATAATCTCCATAGAAACCAAAATGGAGGTTATGAAATGAAAAAATCAAAAAACATTCTCACGGACAGGGAAAAAGAATTAGTAGGTTTGATAATGCA
>JAAYPJ010000133.1 GCA_012519835.1 Clostridiales bacterium
AAAGACATTGAAATGGGGGATAACATGTATACCATAAGTTTAAACAATAATAAACTGGATTTCAAGACCTTGGAGCAAAAGATTTATCGGAATGTCTGCGAAATAGCATGTGATGTTCTAAAAGATGGGTTAACACGGGGACAGTTCTATTGTTAATTTAACAATAGAACTGTCCCCGTGTTAAATCCCCGTGTTAAATCTTAATGGCTCCTAATTGTTTCTGGGCGAATTTATTTAACGCTAAAACACGTTTTGACTGTTCCACACCGTTGCCGATTAAAATGGCGTTGTAACTTTGCAAATTAGCAAGAACCAATAATTCGTCCGCACTGGCATAATCCCTGATGCTTCCTTTCTTGTCCGGATTTTCTGTCTTCCACTGTTCGGCAGTCTTACCAAATAGGGCGACATTTAGAAGATCGGCCTCGCTGGAATATGTGGAGCCGGCTTGGGTGGGGGTCAGTTTGGGTGCAATCAAATTTTTCCTTATTGCTTCAGTTTGCAGACGGTAATTGATTTTGACGATTTCACGATTCAGGTTCCATTCTAATGATGACTTGCCATCCCCGTCTATTTTTAAATGTTTATACCCTTGTATTATATAGAGTTTAAATTCAGGAGAAACCCATGAAGCGAATTCAAAAGCGATGTCAGAATGAGCATAAATTCCACTGTATCTGCCGGATCCGGATTTATATGCTATGCCGATTGCGTTTGTACCTTCAATCCATTTTTGAGGAGACATTGTAAAAGAATTTGATCCTGCTTGATTTCTGAACCCATCAAATTCAACGAAATCAAAATTAGGGTTATACAAGGACTCCCACAAACCCAAAAATTCGAGTGTATCTTTGTTTCGAAGCCAATTTTTTATTACATCGTTAGGTTCATCACTCTTGTATTTTGCGATATCGGTCAGGGAAATAAATTCGTTTTGATAATCTTCCGTATAAATTTTTATAGGAAACCCTTTAGCGTAGATTTTGTCCTTTGTAATTTTTTTACTCATTTTTTCACCTTCTGTTCCGCTATATATGTGACATTCCGGAACTGTTTGTCCCATGGCTTAACGGCAACAAACAATGATATTTAGCCACTTGTCACTATTCTTATTATATCATTTGTCGCTACATATTCGGATGCCATTATTTTGAAAAAACTTTAGACTTGCCGGAATGATGGTAGACATAAAACAATCTTTTTTATAATAAAGATAAATAATGACAAATATATCAGAACGTATCTAACCGCTATTTCCCCTGCATAAATTAAAATTTAAATAAAATTACGAAAGGAGTATGTGGCGTGAAAAAAAGTTTGAGCGTTGTTTCTATAATTTTAATTATAATATTCATATTAACGGCATGTATCACAAAACCCGCGAATAAGGATTTAAACCCGGAGAAATCCTCTTCCATAGACAGACCCTTGGAGGGTGATGATCCTATCCTTATATGGGATATAAAATTATCACCCGAGGAGGCCTATGATATTTTTAAAAAAATCTACCCCAAAGCGGAAATAAAGGAGATGGAACTCGATAGGAAAGATAATTTCTATGTCTATGAGATTGAGGGATGTGATGGGAATATAAAACATGAAATGAAAATTGATCCCTACAACGGTAATGTTTTAAAAGTGGAAACAGAGTTCGAGGGTAAGGAAAAGGGGGAGATTTTAAGAGAAGATCTGGCAAAAATTCCGGAATTAATTGAAAAGGCCTTAGATGATGCGGGAGAGGATTTCCAACCCGAAGAATGGAGTGTGGAGATAAAAAGGGGCAAGGTTGTGTTCGAGGTGGATGTAATTGATAGTAACTACAGAGAAATAGAATACAAATATAATTTAAAAACAGGCGACCTGATTGAAAAGGACATATAATAGAGGGGGAAACCCCTCTATTTTTATGTTTTCGAGAATTACTTGAAATTTTGCACAGTCGGCTATTGGCAGGGGGCGTTTTAGTGGCAGGGTATGAATAGTAACCTTTTTGTTTAACATAGCCTGTTATCTTTCCGCCATCTACTACAAATATTATAAATTTAATGATATAATTTAAGAAGGAAAGAATTGTTCAGTCAATAAGGTTGTGACATGCTCCCACCACCTATATTTTCATTTCATGAATAGAGTGATTCAGGGGTGGGGGAATTCTTACGCCAGTCTTGTTAAGGCTGAAAAACTGATATAAACAGTCCTATGGAAAGGCCAATGAAAGGAGACAATATGTGTACGGGCATAAAAATAAATTATGATGATGGTTGTGTGATGGGGAGGACAATGGATTATGAGGTTCCCCTAAATTATAATGCAATTTATCTACCAAGAAACTATAATTTTTGTAACGATTTGATGGGTAATCCACTGTATTCAAAATATAAAACGTTAGGGATGTGTTTTGAAAATTTGGACCCGTTAAAAGATGGTGTAAATGAACATGGACTAATAGGAATTACTAACACCTTTAGGGTATTCAATCTCTATGCCAATCAAGTAGAACCGCAAAAGGTCAATGTTTCCAGTTTGTATTATTTTACCTATGCACTTGCGAATTATAAAACTGTGGAGGAGTTGATTGAAGATTTACCGAATATTCGCATAGCTACTAGGGACCATACGGGGGAAAACATAATATCACCGAATTTCCACTTTATGTTTGCCGATTCTACTAAAAGGTGCATCATTATTGAACCTAAAAAGGGAGAATTGATATGTTATGAAAACCCATATGATGTGATGACCAATTCACCGGCCTTTGAATCCCACGTCAGAAAGTTGAAGAAATTTTTAGACTTGGACAATCTCGAGGAATTTAATTCACCTAAGGATTTACCCGGGGGATATGATCCCTTTTCCAGGTTTATTAAGGCCTTCTATCTAACCAGGATGAATATCAGATCCAATAATGCTAGGGAAGCCCTTTCACATTCCTACAACATAATGGCTGCAATGGCTATGCCAAACGGGTTTGTCAGAAACAAAAAGTATAATCATACTACCTATACCAGGTACCTTTGCGCTTATGATACAAACAGTAAACTGCTGACTGTGAGATCCGATACCAACCCCATGGTTTATCAGTTGGGATTTGAAGATATAGAAGAAGACGATCAGAGGCAAGCGTTTTTTGTAGAGTCGGATTTTACGGCGGAAGAATTAAAATAATTAGCACGGGGACGGTTCTATTGTTAATTTTAATTAACAATAGAACCGTCAGACCGTGCCAAAAATCCAACAATTGGTTAACATAATTTCAATAAAATATGCTACAATCCACCTATAAAAGTGGAAGGAATGGTGGAAATATGAGATATATAGAAGGTATAAACAGAA
>JAAYPJ010000134.1 GCA_012519835.1 Clostridiales bacterium
ATGCGGAAATTATCTATTATCTTTTGGACTATTCAAACCCTACGGTTAAATTACATACCAACTATCATTCTTTTATAGCCATAGACGGCAAGTTGCAGTTCGATTTGGAGGTAGACGATAATGCATCAAATATTTTGGATTTCGAAATAGAGGTTTTTGCCGACGGAAGCGGTGTCGTTAAAAGGGGGAAAATTGAAAAATACGATGAAGACAAACCTACTATAATATCAATAACATTGGAAGGATTGCCTGAAGGAAAATTTAATGTCAAGGCTACCGTTACAGACGAAGCGGGAAATAAAAGTTCGAGACAAATTTCTGTCAACAGTATCGTATAGGACACAGTGTGATTTCCGGCATGCATGGGAGGGCAGAGCCTGCCCGCTAGGCAACTAGGTTACAATAGCCGGCCTAGTTGCTTTTATATTGGGGGTTATTGGAATAGCGCCAAAAATTTGGGGATATAAAGAGGGGAAATAGGCCTTATATAGAATAAATATAAAATAATGATAAAATTCTACATAGATTGCTACCGACAGGCTGATCTTGTAGGAGGGGCGAAAAAAATGGCGGGCAACAAAAATGGCTTTACATTGATAGAGGTACTTATTACGTTATCTTTATTTGTCATATTGGGTTCAATTGTTTTTTCTGTTCCGAGCAATATATATCATAAAATCCTGTTAAAATCAACTGCGGTTGAAATTAAGGAGGCACTATGTCTGTCCCGACAGCTGAGTTTGGATGAGTCCAAATGGTACTGTGTGGAATTGTTGGGAGATAAATTCAGGGTCAGGGAATATATAACGGGAGGGGGAATCGTGCTGAACCGACAGCTTGGTAAAAACATTTCAAAATCTGACAGATCGATAACCAGGATATCGCACAACTGGGACGGAGAAACAAGTTACGGAAAATTTATACTGGTGAACAAAAAAGGCCAAAAAATTGATATAGAAGTCCTGATTGGCACCGGAAGAATAAGAATATCAAATATATATGATTAGGGGAATGATAAAGTTTGGGAAATAACAGGGGATTAACATTGATAGAGGTCTTATTGTCATTATTCATTTTGGTTGTAACAATATCAGTATTTAATGGATGCTTCTCCGTTATCGGTCGATTGATAACCGCGAATACGATAAGACAGGAGATAGGGACGATAGCAAAAAACAAAATGGAGGAAATCAAATCAGGTTATGTTTATATAGATAACAACAAATATTATTTTTTAGACCTGGGTGAAATTATAAGTTTTAAAGAACAGGATTATAATATAAATATTTCAACCAGGCCTTTAGATAATTACGAAAACATCAGCTGTGTAAATGTAGAAGTGGAGGATGGAAAGGGAAATATCGGCTATAATTTGGTCAGATATATTAACCTGCGTAAAATAGATATGGATGGACCGAATCATGGGGAGTAAGAAAATGGCATGGAAAGTTAAGAACAGGCAAAAAGGATTTACTTTGATAGAATCTATAATATCTGTTGCACTCATCTCCATAATTACGATCATCACTTCTTCGCTGTTTTCCTTTGCGTTCAACAGCTATAAACGCTATACGGATACCCGGCAAATAAAATACGACGTATATATAGCCTCAAAGTATATAGAAAAGGGCTTAAAAGAATTTAATCAGGAGGATGTCATATTTGACAGTGACAAAAATATATTTCAGAGTAAAAATTGTAACAATGAAAATGTTTGGGTGGATTTGAGCGGGAAGAAATCCCTGAAAAAAAATACATTGATATATTTCTATAGGGTTACAAAAGAAATCAGGGTTAACAAGAATAACGAACACAACGTATTATGCGGTAACATAGATGATGTTGCGGTAAACGAATTAATAGAAGGTCGGTTGATAGAAATAGAAGTCATAGCGGACAAAATAGAATATTCCAATAAAATTAAATTAAATTTAAATTACAGGAAGAACTGAAATGAACGATTGTGTGCATGACGAAAAAGGCGTAATATATGTAGGTGTAATTTTTATATCTCTAATTATCTTTGTATTATCAACTTCCTTGTTAAATATATTGCTTAACAATAATATGATTATCAGTTCTAATAACGATAATTATCGTGCAGGCTATATTGTGGAATCTATTTTAGAATTAAAAATAGAGGAGATAATGAAATTATGTAGTCAGGCAACGGGTAATTATCTGGCTGATTTGCAGACATATAATATGGGGTATATCGAAACTGTCGGTTTGCAGACATATAATATTGGGTATATCGAAACTGTCGATTTGCAGACATATAATATTGGGTATATCGAAACTGTCGATTTGCGGCCATGTGATATGGGATATACCGAAATTGCCGATAGCAATATTTTATGCAGTCCTTCCGATTTTTGTAATTATATGGCGGATCTGATTTCCGATATAGAGGATTTAAGCGGATGGGAGACCAATCCCTTTGAAGAATATAAGGAAAGACATTATTACAAAGTAGATATCAAATGTGACTTGAGTAAAAATTGTATCAATATTACATCCAGGGGTGAATATAGACAGGCCAGAAAATTTATTAATGTTGATTTGGAGTTGCCCCGAATTATAAATGACGGTGATGGCAATCCTGATTTGCCGGGGGCGGTTATATCACCTGTAAAGGTGATACGTTACTACCAAACCATTGGGCTATAGAGTGGGACAAGGGGACGGTAGCTAAATGCGGCAAGGGGACGTTTTGTTTGCCACAAATGCGGCAAGGGGACGTTTTGTTTGCCACATTAATGCGGCAAGGGGAAGGCAGACTGTGTGAAAACTATCGCTCAATTATCATTCGGGGGGTAGGGGCAGACGAGACTCTGTCTGCCGGGGTGGACAGGGTCGTCCACCCCTACGATTTTCACAGCAATGATAAAAAGTAAATACTTGCTCTTTCATACGGGAAAAAATCTATTCAATATTGAAAAAATGTGGTATCATTAAACAGAAGGTGAGGGCATGAACAAAAATGTTGGCAAAATCAGGTCACTGTTAAAGGGAAAAAATCTGGACGGGATACTGCTGTATAAGCCGGAAAACAGAAGGTATGCATCCGGATTTACGGGCAGCACGGGGTATGTGTTAATTACCGAAACAGATACCAAGTTTATTACTGATTTCAGGTATATAGAACAGGCAACTGTCCAATGTAAGGGATTTGAAATAATAGAAATCGGCAATACAAAAACCATAACCGACGTTTTAAATGAATCGACTTTACTTAAATTAGGTGTTGAAGAAGATTTTATGACATATGGACAATCCATAGAATTTACGGACAAACTGGCGGATACGGACATAATCCCCTTGGAAGGGGCCATTCTGAAACTGAGGTCCGTAAAAACACCGAATGAGATAAAAAATATAGAAAAGGCGGCCGACATATCAGATGAGGCGCTTGAACATATACTCGGGTTCATAAAACCGGGGCTGGTGGAGTTGGATATAGCCCTGGAGCTGGAATTTTTTATGAGGAAAAGAGGGGCCGAAAGGCTGAGTTTTGATTCCATTGTTGCATCGGGCACGAGGTCTTCTTTGCCCCATGGTGTGGCCAGTGATAAAATAGTCGAAATCGGCGATATAATTACCCTGGATTTCGGTTGTGTATATAACGGATATTGTTCCGATATGACCAGAACCGTTGTCCTGGGAAGGGCTGATGACAGGCAAAAAGAGATTTATGATATTGTTCTTAGGGCGCAAAAGACGGCCCTGGAAGCCGTAAGGCCCGGCATAACCGGTGCGGAATTAGACTCAATTGCAAGAAATATAATAGATGACAGCGGATACGGCCAATATTTCGGCCACGGCCTGGGTCACGGAGTAGGCCTTGAAGTGCATGAATTGCCTCGTATAAATGCTCACGGTGATGTGCCTATGGAGCCGGGAATGGTGATAACCATTGAGCCGGGTATC
Source organism: Clostridiales bacterium (assembly GCA_012519835.1). Classification (GTDB taxonomy): domain Bacteria; phylum Bacillota; class Clostridia; order Peptostreptococcales; family Natronincolaceae; genus JAAZJW01. Next base: position 3,931 of record JAAYPJ010000134.1, read on the forward strand.
TATATTCCCAATTTTGGCGGTGTAAGAATTGAGGACTTGGTACTCGTTACGGAAGACGGCTATAGGGTTTTATCAAAATCTACAAAAAGTCTTATAGAAAACTTGCGATATAATATGAATATACAGGTTTAAAATTTAATAAAAACATACCTTATTACGGTCTTAATATGAATACGGAGGGATATTATGATTTCAGCAGGGGATTTCAGAAAAGGCGTAACTTTTGAGATGGACGGGGAGCCTTATGTTATTTTAGATTTTCAGCATGTAAAACCGGGAAAAGGAGCAGCCTTTGTCAGGACTAAATATAAAAACCTGAAAACCGGTGCTATTCGTGAAGATGCGTTTAATCCCAGTGACAGATTTCCAAGGGCGCGCATTGAAACGAAAGAAATGCAGTATTTATACAATGACGGTCAACTTTACTATTTTATGGACAACGAAACTTTTGAACAAATTCCGCTGACACATGAGGAAGTGGAAGGTGCTATCATGTACATGAAGGAAAATACAAATGCCATGATCAGATTCTATCAGGGAAAACCGTTTCAGGTAGATGCTCCGAACTTTGTTGAACTGCAGATAACTGAAACGGAACCCGGGGTCAGAGGTGATACTGCAAGTAACGTAACAAAACTGGCTACGGTTGAAACCGGTGCCGTGGTCCATGTTCCTTTGTTTGTCAATGAAGGTGATATTGTCAGGATAGATACCCGTACCGGAGAGTATATGTCCAGAAAATAAGGAAACAATACAAATGTTAAAATAAAGAGGAGGGATGGAAATGGAGTTTCTATATGAGAAAGTAGCCTATTTAAAGGGGTTGGCCGACGGTTTGGATATCGACGAATCAACCAAAGAGGGGAGACTTTTGATCAGTATTATAGACATCTTGGAGGATTTTGCGGACGCAATAGTGGAACTGGATGAAGGTGCGGAAGAGATTACCGAGTATGTAGAGGCTATGGATGAAGATTTGGCAAATGTGGAGGATGATTTTTACGAGGATGACATTTATGAGGACGAGGATGATGAAAATGATGAAATTGATTTTGTTGAAATAGAATGTCCCAATTGTCATGAAGATGTATATATAGATGAGGACTTGCTGTATGAGGACGATGTGGACGTAGTATGTCCGAGATGTCATGAAATAGTTGACTTTGGGGAGATAGAGGATTATCACCACGATGATGATACCGAAGAAGATGAATAAGATATAGCATTACATATTATAAAATCCAAGGATAAAATCCTTGGATTTTATTTTTTTGCAAAATAAGCATAATTGATTAGCCGCATAAATATTAATTATATTAAAGGAGGGACATGTTGTGGGAAAGAGGGAAACCTCGATAAACAAAAGTGAGGAAGGATTATCTGTTATTTCAAATTTGGAATTGTACCTGTGTCCGGATGTCAGGAGCATCATAAAAAAACTGCCTGACGATTTTAAGTCGGTATTGGAAGAGATACGATTGAGAGTCAACAGACCCCTAATGGTATCCGGCAACCAAAAAGAGTATTTTGTGGATATAAACGGGGGCCTTACTTTAACACCGGTGGGCGGTTATTACATAAGCAAAGAGAACATCGAAAAGACATTACAGTTTGCTTCCAACTATTCCATATATTCCATAGAGGACGAATTAAAAAACGGATATATAACTATACATGGCGGACATAGAATAGGAATAGTGGGAAAGGTACTGATGGGCAATAAGGGCATAAGAACATTAAAGAATTTTAGCGGATTGAACATCAGAGTGTGCAGAGAAAAGTTAGGGATCGCTTCAAAGGCGCTGCCATATATTATTAATTCCAAAGGAGAATTTTTAAATACATTGTTAGTTTCCCCCCCGCAATGCGGGAAAACCACCTTGCTGAGGGATATTATCCGCACCATAAGCGAAGGTGTGCCGCATATGAATTTCAGGGGGTTAAAGGTTGGCGTAGTGGATGAGAGGTCCGAGTTGGGGGCCTGTTTCGAGGGCGTGCCTCAAAATGATTTGGGACCCAGGACGGATATATTGGATTGTTGTCCGAAGGCCGAAGGGATGATAATGCTTATAAGATCCATGTCTCCCCAGGTAATCGCTACGGATGAAATCGGCAGGACGGAGGACAGCATAGCCATAGAAGAGGCGATGATGGCGGGGATAAAGCTGATTACAACGGTTCATGGGCGTTCCTTGGGGGATATATTGAACAAAAACATCATCGGTAAACTGGTCGGGGACGGGGTATTTGAAAGGATAATATTTTTATCGAACAGCAACGGGGTGGGCACCATGGACAGTGTTATTGACGGATCGAATTTGACTTATCTGTATAAGGGTGTAAATTACAAGGATGACAGGCAGGTCGTTTGATATGTTGTTCAAATTTATATATTCCATTATCATTATCGGTTGCAGCTCGCTGCTGGGTTTTATTTTTGCGAATACATACGTAGAGAGATCGAAGCTTCTGAATTCGCTTTTATCCACCCTGCAGATGCTTGAAACGGAGATAGTATATGGCGCCACACCTATACCTGTGATAATGCAAAAGGTCGGGCACAAGAGTAAAAAGGAGATCGGGGATATATTTTTGTCCGCCGCCGATCTGTTAAACCTCAACCTGGGGCAAACCTTCGACGAGATTTGGTGCAGTGTTGTGACCCAAGAGACTAAGCATACCTGTTTTAACAGAGAGGATACAGACCTGTTGTTATCTCTGGGTAAGAATTTGGGAATATCAAACTGCGAGGACCAGATGAAACACATCAGGTTGATACAAGAAGAATTTAAAAGGCATTATGAGTTGGCGTTAGTAGAGCAAAACAAGAACACTAAGCTGTTTAAAAATCTCGGATTTTTGTTGGGAATGACAATAGTGATAATAGTCCTTTAATACAGGCCAATAGCAGGAGGAAAAATTATGGTTATGAATGTTGATATTATATTTAAAATAGCTGCAATCGGAATAGTGGTTACGATACTCAACCAGG
>JAAYPJ010000135.1 GCA_012519835.1 Clostridiales bacterium
TATAGAAATAGGCAGAGGATTGGTGTCCGGAACGGCGGTTGTAATTATTGCTATAATTCTCGACAGGGTTACCCAAGGACTGGCGCAACGTAGCGAGGTGAATCATAATGCAGAACAATAACATATTAAGTGTTAAAAGCCTGTACAAGCTATATGGCATGGAAAAAAGCGCGGCTGCCAAGTTAAAAAAATCAGGCACGGACAAAGATGAAATATTTAAAAAAACCGGCGTAACCATAGCGGTTTGGGACGTGTCTATGGACATAGCAAAAGGCGAAGTATTTGTAATCATAGGTTTGTCCGGCTCCGGTAAATCCACATTGGTAAGATGTTTCAACATGTTAAATAAACCGACATCGGGGCAGATTTTATTTGAAGGTAAGGATATAGGTGAATTTAGTAAAAAGGAATTGGCTAATTATAGAAAAAATAAGGTTTCCATGGTATTTCAGAACTTTGGACTGATGTCTCATAGGGATGTTATGGGTAATGTCGAATATGGCCTTGAAATAAAAGGCATGCCCAAATCCGAACGTCGGATGAAAGCAAAAGAAATGATATCCATGGTTGGTTTGGAAGGATTGGAACATGAGCCTATAACAAGTCTTTCGGGGGGAATGAAACAGAGGGTCGGTTTAGCAAGGGCCCTGGCAAACGACCCGGAAATCCTGCTTATGGACGAACCTTTTTCCGCATTAGATCCATTGGTCAGAAAAGATATGCAGTTTGAACTGCTATCAATCCAAAGGAAGCTGGAAAAAACCGTAATATTTATTACTCATGACATAAATGAGGCCTTTAAGTTGGGTGACAGGGTAGCCATAATGCGGGACGGGGAATTGATACAAACAGCTACACCTGAGGAAATGAGTGAACACCCGGCAGATGACTATGTAAAACAGTTTATAGACGGTGCGGATAAAACCCAGGTGATAAGCGTCAAAAATGTAATGATTACTCCAAATAGTATAGTGCGCATGAAAGATAACATTAACTATGCAATAAATATGATGAAATTTAATAGTGTTTCCAGTGCATACGTGGTAGCTGAAAAAATGAGGCTACAAGGAGTCATTACCATAGATGATGCCATCAGGGCCAGCCGTGAAAAATTAACCATTCCCGATATTCTGATAAGGGACATAGCAACTACATCACCGGATGCTCTATTGAGCGACATAATTTCTATGGCGGCCGAGACCAAATATCCTATTGCGGTAATTACCGAGGATAGGAATTTAAAAGGGATTGTGTCGAAGGCCCAGGTGTTGTCATCTATGTCGTAAATGTGAAAATAGTGGGCGGCCAAAGGCCGCCCTTGTGTTCTAGAGATTATATGTGGCAAACAAAACGTCCCCATGCCACATATGAGCCAAATTAATTCTATATGCTTCGGATACAAGCCTAAGAAGATTGGCATCTCCATCAAAACTCCAAGGTAAGCCCTCATCCAATACCGTTATTTGTTCCTCATCTTCACGATATATAATTTGTTCGTCTACATTTCCATTTGCACTTTTAAAGGTTACAGTCATTGCGTTTGTACCATGCCATTTGACAGCAACAATGTCAACTGATGCGCCCCCGGCAATACCGGCCACGCTCGAGCCCACAGTTATATCTTCAAGCCTAGCCATAAGTTTTCTCCCCCCTATTTTCTTGCACAGACTCCATAATATCTTACAGGTCATATTGTAAGGTTTTATAAATCCTAATTATGACACCGGTATTTATAACTTCGTTTTTATCTAGCTTGGCAATTGTTGAAGGGCTGAGCCCCGTCATTTTTCCTAGATCCCCTTTTGAACATTTCTATCTATCGTAAGTTTCCATAATTTTTTATAACTGATATACATTTCGAAGACCTCTGTCTGATTTATGAAACCAGTAAAATACTACATAGATTATATTATATTCCAAATTACCCATTTTTTCAACATTGAATGTGTAATCGCGCGTTTGAGTTCACATTGTTATGTTACAGCTCACACCCCAACCAATGCACAGCCAACCAAATGTGCAAAATTTCAATTAGTGCATAGATTTCACGCGATTTATTCCAGCTTGTACCATATTTATGGTGTATTACCCGAAATTTTGCACAAAAATCGTCTTTTACACTATATTTTCA
>JAAYPJ010000136.1 GCA_012519835.1 Clostridiales bacterium
ATGTGCCGTATAATCTGTAATTATACTTGCTGTGTATGTATTAATTTTATTCTTCCTTTTTAACTGCGATACTAAAATTAACGGAAAAGGATTTGTAAATAAAATCATATGCGGATTAAAAACCTTGATCAGTGCACTAATTTTCTTTTTATATTTATATGTGAATATACTGCTCACTTTATTTTTCTGGTTAGATTTTGCGGTAAATTTATATAATAAGTTATACCAATTCGGCGCCTTATCTATCATCTTTAAATAGGCACTTTTAATAAATTGGCCCATCGCCGGAGGAAAAATATCAATAAAATCAATAATTTTTATTTCTATATTTTCATGTTTGTCTAATAATTGTTTCTCTATAATCCCGGCAACCTGATCATGGCCGCAACCTACGGATGCTGTCATGATCATTATTTTATATTTACTCATTAACATAAAGTTCCGTCCCCCATCGGTATATCAAAATAGTATGTTTCTATAGAATATGCCTAACCTCATTACATTAATTATATCAGGTTAATATTAAATACGCCTTAATTAAGTATTAAGTTTTCATTAATTTTTTCCATTTTGAAATGCCGGGGATGTTCCTTAAAATTAGCCGGCAAACAAAACGTCCCATTGCCACCGGGGACGCTTTATTTACCGCCTACCTTAGTCTCCTTCTTTGTTCACGATTCAAACCCTTTGTTGATTCGTTAAATAAATCCGTTAGTTCCTCTTTAAATTCTTTATATAGGGAAGGATATTTTTTCTTAACCCGCAATATACCACAGGCTATATCCTCTTTCAACTGTTCCATTTCCTCCATCATTTCATGGGGATAATTGTTTAAAAACTCATCATAATATTCGTTATCAAAATATTCCTCAGCAAACATTTCTTGAATCTTCATGGAGACGTATGGTATCACTTCACGGTCCTTAAACAGACGGTCCAGTTCCCCCTCCAATTTAGCAATTGGCTGTATTTCTTTCCTCCGCTCTCTGACAACTTCGTCTTTCGGAAATATTTGGCCGGCTAATTGCAAAAAGATATCCGCTTCTCTATAACGCGATACCTCCTGATAGGAATCCGCTTCTTCTAATAGATCCTCCCTGAGTATGAAAAACTCTTCCTCATCTATAATTGTTTTAGATAGTTTACGGATATAGTTTTGGATTTTTGAAATTTCTCCCCACTTCCCAAGATTCATTGCAACGTTCAACCAACATGTTAACATATTCAAATCCCCAATCGTTAAATTATTAACAGAGGGCAAGGCGTGTTTGAATTCTCCCCATGCTTGTTGAAAATTTCCGGAATCCAAAAATGCCCTTATTTTGAGTTTATGATATTCTTCCGTATCCGTTATATATTCCTCGCCTTTTTCAAGGGCGGCAAACGCTTCTTCGTGATACTCGTTTGAATGAAGCATAGTAAATTTAATGAACAAAATATACTGTTTTTCATCAGTATCACATTCCTCTATAATCCCGTCTACTACATCATAGAATTTTTCGATATCTTCCATATCCAAAAATAATTCCGCTTGCGTCAATCTGACAGGAATATTATCAGGATCCACTTCTAACACATAGCCTATCAATTCTTCGGCTTTTTCAAATTCCCCTTTTGCCATTGAAAATATAGCATCTTCCATAATCTTTTCGAGCTTTTCACCGTACTTGCGCCGCATATCATATTGTTTGCGTTTATTGACATCCCTCAATATTTCATATGCACGTCTGATCTCCTGGAATTCTTCCGGATGGGTCTCAGGGGGAAACTCCTTCACTTTTTCAATATACTTTTCTTTGATCCTTCCCTGCCCAATATTGGATCGGGTTCCCAATATTTTATAGAGATTTTCGACCTTTTCTTTATTCCTGTTTCTTCTTTTAGAAGAAAATCTTCTTTCCATCTTTTTCAGCCCCTATAGTGTGAGATCTATTATAAAATCTATTATATCCTCAATTTTAGCTTGTACGTCATTCTCATTCTCTATTGCCTTTCGAAGGCGCCGAATCAATTTGTCGGCTTGCTTTTGTTGCTTTTCTTCCATAATCCCTTTCAGCTCATTCAATTGTTTTATGTAAGTGTCCGCTTCCTCGATCAGAGATTCCCATGACTGTTCACTGTCAATACCCTCATCGTCAATATCTTCATCTGAATAAATAATATCCTCCCGGTCCTCGATTTCCTCTTCTCTCTCTTTATAAATGGACTTTATTTTCTCCATACTCTCCTCAAAACTTTTTTGTGAGCCGCGATCTAATGCATCCTGGACTGTTATCGTCATTTCCTTCCCGGTTGAAACGCATTCAGCTTGAACCTCCAGTATTCCGTTAAGGTTATATCTGAATTTAACTTCTATGATTTCCTTCCCGACATGATTGGCCGGTATACCCCCTAACAAAAATTCACCCAATTTATGATTATTGCTGACCCATTCATGCTCACCCTGGTATATTTCTATGGATACTTCCGTCTGACCATCATATGTGGTGGTAAATTCTTCACTTCTGGTAACCGGTATGGTTGTGTTTTTAGGTATAATCACGGCAAAACCGCCGGGTTTCAGTCTTGACAATTTCCACTCTTTCAGTACGGCAACCCCCATGGAAAAAGGGGCTACATCTGTGGCTATAAGCTCACTCGTGGGCAGTGCTCCCGATTTCAGCCCTGCCTGAACGGCAGCACCTAAGGCAACCGCTTCATCCGGATTAATACCATCCCTCGGATTTTTGTCAAACAAATCGGATATCAATTCATATACCCTGGGTATTTTAGTCGAACCTCCGACAAGCAACACCTCATCAATATCACCAACCGAAAGTTCTGCGTCCTTTAAAACATTTTTCGTCAGTTCTATAGTTTCTTGAAGCAGATCATCAATTAAATTAACAAATTCCCTACGTTTGATCCTGGTACTTAGCCCTATAGGTTGGTTATCCTTTACTGTTACTACCGGTATAATAATCTTTACAGTTTCTTCTGAAGAAAGCTTAATTTTAATGTTTTCCGCCTCTTTCTTTAATAAAGCCTTTGCACGAATATCGCCTCTGGGGTCTACATTATGCATGTTTATTATTTTATTTGCGAGCCAGTCCACCAATTTCCAATCGAAATCTTCCCCGCCCAGAAAATTATTTCCCGTGGAGGCTTTTACCTCTAATATTCCGCTCATTAATTCCACTATGGATACATCAAACGTTCCCCCGCCTAAATCATATACAAGTATATGTCCGTCTTTTTTTAAATTATTCAAACCATAGGCCAAGGCAGCTGCCGTCGGCTCATTGATAATACGTTCCACCACAAACCCGGCTAATTCCCCGGCTTGTTTTGTCGCCCGACGCTGGGCATCCGTAAAATAAGCCGGCACCGTAATTACTGCTTCTTTTTCTCCTTCCCCAAACAGAGCGTCCACACTTTTCTTCAGTTCCTTCAATATCAATGCGGCAACCTCTTGCGGCAACAAATCCCTTCCGGATACATATATCGGGTTATTTGAGCCCATTCTCCTTTTTACTGCAGCAACAGTACGGTCCGGCATGGCAACAAGTGAATCCAGAGCATCCTTGCCTACCACCACATTATCCCCTAAGTCAATTAATAATACGGAAGGAATAACCCTCCCCCCGTTGGCAGACTCCAATATTTGGGGTTTTTTATTGCGTATATAAGCTACAGCGGAATTTGTTGTACCAAAATCTATACCTATAATGGGACGAAACTCATTTTTCTTGTAATTATTGTTCATGGTCCACTCCTTGCTCCTTTTCTTCTATAGTGATAACCTCTGCTTTTCTTAGTAGGGTTCCATCTTCAAGCATAAAACCTCTTTGCAATACATCTATAACTTCGTAAGGCAAATAATCCTTATTGATTTCTTTTTTCCTTGTGCCTATAGCCTCCGCAAATTCATGATTGAAAGTTTTTCCCATAACATCAATTTCGTATATTTTTAGCGTTTCTAGCGATTTTATTATCTGTTTTTGCCAATTTTGTAATAATTGAAACCAATATTCCTGACTTTGTTTGTTGAGCTTGCTGCAAATTAAATCAATATCGTCCAGCCACTGGATAGTCTTCTCCGTAATAAAATTTCTTTCTTCAATCAAATATCTCTTTTCCTCTTCTATTTTCATGTACCTTTCACCATAGTCCATTGTTTCGCTGATTTGGTTTAATTTATTCAATATCTCCTGGGTAGATTTATATTCCAACCTTAAAAATTTTTGGGTTACATCTTCGTTATTCCCCATATGACGGCCTATTTCCTCTATTTTATCTTTAAATCCTTGTAATTGCTCTTCGATTGCATTGGCCTTGTTAACTATTTGGAAAACCTCTTCTTTCAACAATTCCAATGTCCTCTTTTTTTCGGATTTTTTTTTATTCCTCCAGAACCTCCAGCCCATGGCCTCCCTCCTTTATCCGTTCATCCGTTGTGTGACAATTTAGGTACGTCCCCTTCTGTCCCCCCTTCCAAAGTTATGTGGCAAACAAAGCGTCCCCTTGCCGCATTTTTGTCACTAACCTAATCTTCTTTCTATTAGTTTAGCAAGATCGGTTGCCAATATGTTTAACTCATTTTGATTTTTTCCTTCCAACATCACTCTGACTAGCGCCTCCGTACCTGAGGGCCTGATTAAAACCCTTCCCTGTCCTGTCATCTTTTTCTCAATGGCCCTGATTTCCTCCATTATCACGGGATCTTCCTCGTATTTCACTTTATTTTCATTTTTAACCCTGGCGTTGACCAATACTTGGGGATAGGAGGTCATGATGCTTGCTAATTGGGATAATTTTTTCCCTTCCTCCTTCATTACGGCAATCAATTGTACAGCTGTTAACAGACCGTCACCTGTTGTGTTATAATCTAAGAAGATAATATGTCCGGATTGCTCCCCGCCCAGACAGTATTTCCCCTTAACCATCTCTTCCAACACATATTTATCCCCAACTTTCGTCTTTATAACATTGCACCCATGTTCCTTCATGGCTATTTCGAATCCCATATTGCTCATAACTGTTGCTACAACAGTATTGTTTTTGAGTTTGCCGTGTTTTTTCAGATGTGTGGCACATATCGCCATAATATAATCACCGTCTATAACGTTTCCTTTTTCATCTACTGTAATCAAACGATCAGCATCTCCGTCAAAAGAGAGTCCTATATCGGCATTAGTTTCCTTCACCAGTTCAACCACCTTTTGGGGATTTGTAGAACCGCAATTTTCATTAATATTGACTCCATTGGGTTGATCGTTGATGATAAGAACATCGGCACCGAGATCCCGGAGTAATTTAGGGGCTACTCTGTAGGCTGCGCCGTTCCCCGTATCTACAGCAATTCTCAGGCCTTTAAAATTACATCCCACTGTTGTTTTCAAAAAGTTGACATATCTGTCTGTGCTGTTCTCATTATTAACAATCAGACCGACGTCTCTACCCTCCGCCCTATTATCTACATCATCATGATTCATAATATATTCCTCTATCTCATCTTCGGTTTCATCCGACAATTTATATCCTTCGCTGTTAAAAAATTTTATGCCGTTATATTCTGCCGGATTATGAGAAGCCGATATTACAATTCCAAAATCCGCCCCCAGGTGTCTGATTAAATGTGCTACAGCGGGTGTGGGAATGACGCCCAAGGATACCACATCAACCCCCATTGACAAAAATCCGGCTGCAATTGAAGATTCCAATAAATCACCGGATATACGAGTGTCTTTTCCGATAGCTATTTTTGATTTTTTATTATTGTTTTTATTCATTAATACATATGCCCCTACGCGCCCTAATTTATATGCAAGTTCCGGGGTCAAATCTTTATTTACAATTCCCCTTACACCATCTGTGCCAAACAATTTTCCCATTCTTGTAACCCCCATTTACCCTATACTAATACCTATTATATATATACTATTACACCGAGCCATCCAATGTTATATATTTACAATGAATAGAATTCCTGCTATCACAATTCAACCTTTCCATGATATTATATCACAGCTGTAATAACGGAAAAAGACATCTTATATTATTGTATTATGAAAAGGTCCGGCCTACTTATAAATAAAAAAACCCCCACCAATATGAGAGTTTTTTATCATTATTTAAAATTTGTTTGTCTGGCTTCTGCCGCTCCTATCTCGAGGGCTTTTTTATTTAACGGAAGCAGATGTTCTTTACTCGGTCCATATACTTTTTTGAAGGCCTCAAGTGCCGTGTCAATCCCAACAATCTTCGTAATCTCTATATATGCCCCCAAGAGTACCATATTGGCTACCCTCGAATTCCCGAGTTCATTAGCAATATCTGTAGCCTTGATATAGTAAACCCTGATATCATCCCTGGACACCTTTCTTTTTACCAGTGAGCTGTTCACTATTAACACTCCGTCCTCAACTACACTATTTTCAAATTTATCAAGAGAAGGTAGATTCATTATAATAGCGGACGTTGCATCATTTATGATAATAGGAGAACCTATGGGAGAATCGGATATCATAACGGCGCAATTTGCAGCGCCACCACGCATCTCCGGCCCGTAAGAAGGCAACCAGGAAACCTCTTTGTCTTTCAACATTCCCGCATAAGCCAACAATTGGCCCGCAGACATAATACCCTGGCCACCAAAACCTGCCATTATTACTTTTTCTGTTGCCATGTTATTTTCCCCCCTCCGGCCTACGTAAATTCCCTAACGGATAATAAGGAATCATATTTTCTTCCAACCATTTCATTGCCCTGGGAGGTGTCAGCCCCCAGTTTGTCGGACATGTGGAAAGCACTTCTACAATACTGAAACCCGCCCCGGCCAACTGTGTTTCAAATGCTCCTTTGATGGCTTTCTTGGCCTTTCTGATATTTGCAACGTTATGAACGGATACCCTTTCCACAAAGGCTGCCCCGTCAATTGTAGCCAACAATTCGGACATTTTTATAGGTTTTCCAGCCAACTCTTCTTTTCTTCCCTCAGGAGCTGTTGTAGCTTTTTGCCCAATCAGAGTCGTTGGAGCCATCTGTCCGCCGGTCATACCGTAAATGGTATTGTTGACAAAAATGGTGGTGATTTTCTCACCCCTATGTGCGGCATGAACAATCTCCGCCGTACCGATGGCGGCCAGATCCCCATCCCCCTGGTATGTGAACACAACGCTTTCGGGGAGAACCCTCTTGATACCTGTAGCTACTGCCGGTGCCCTTCCATGGGCCGCTTCATGCATATCACAATTAAAATATTCATAAGCAAACACCGAACAACCTACGGGGGCTACACCAATAGCCTTTCCGAGTATATCCAGTTCCTCCAACACCTCTCCTACTAATCTATGAATGATACCATGGGTACATCCGGGGCAATAATGGGTTTGTTTTTCTGTCAAACCTTTAGTTCTTCCAAATACCACAGCCATTACTCCACACCCCCTAAAATTTCCTTGGCTTTTGCAATAACAGCGTCCGGTGTCGGAACCATACCGCCTGTCCTTCCATAAAAGTATACCGGAAGCCTTCCCTCGTTTGCAATTTTTACATCATCAAGCATTTGGCCCGTACTCATTTCCACGGTCAGTATAGCCTTTGCACTATCGGGGATTTCGTCGAATGCCTTGCTCGGATACGGCCATATTGTGATAGGTCTTATAAGTCCTGCTTTGATTCCCTCTTCCCTCAATGTTTCGATGGCATTTTTAACAATCCTTGAGGTTGTGCCGTAAGCTACAAGCACAATTTCGGCATCTTCCATTCTGTACATCTCATACATAACTTCATTTTTCTCTATTTCCTTATATTTTCTGTCCAGTTTCCAGTTGTGGTCCTCAAGATCCTGCGTGGCCAAAAGTAAAGAGGTTACAATATTTGGCTCCCTTTTGCCTCCTGTTCCTTTTGTTGCCCAATCTTTTGGTGGCAAATCCCTTTTTTTAGGTTCATTAAATTCAACAGGTTCCATCATTTGGCCAAGCATACCGTCCCCCTGTATAATTACCGGGGTTCTGTAATAATCGGCAACATTAAAGGCCTCCATTGTCAAATCAACAGCTTCTTGAACCGTAGCCGGAGCATATGCCGGATGTCTGTAATCCCCGTTTCCGCCACCCCGTGTGACCATAAAATAATCCGATTGTGAAGGTTGGATATTTCCTAATCCCGGGCCACCTCTTGATATATTTATAATAACACATGGTAATTCGGCCCCGGCTATATAACTGATCCCCTCTTGTTTTAAAGCTATCCCTAACGAAGAGGACGATGTCAATACTCTTTCCCCCGCACCTGCAGCCCCGTATACCATATTAATAGCAGCTATTTCAGATTCGGCCTGAAGAAACACCCCTCCTATTTTGGGTAATTCCCTAGCCATAAATTCCGGTAATTCGCTTTGCGGCGTAATCGGATATCCAAAAAAATATTTGCATCCCGCTTTGATGGCGGCAGCACCGAGTGCTTCGTTTCCTTTCATCAATACCTTAGTCATAAATTTCCCCCCCAACGTTTTTCGTCAATCTTCCTTTTCCACCGTAATTACCAAGTCCGGACAGATAGTTGCACAATTTGCGCAAGCAATGCATTTATCCATTTCATATATAGTAGCCGGGTGATAGCCCTTAGCATTCATCCTGCTTTTATCCATTTTAATTATCTTTACAGGACAAACAGTTACACATAATTCACAGCCTTTGCAACGGTCCTCATCGAATGTAACCTTACCCTTAATTTTTGCCATTTGAAATCTTCCCCCTTTACATCCAATCTTCACGCATAATCATTCTGATAGATATAATTTGACCCTCCATATCATCCGGTAATCTTTTTGCAACATTTTCAATAGCACAAGTATATTTAATAGGTATATTTAATGTGTTTGAAACTTTTTTGCAAAGACTCAGACCTCTTAAAACGTCTTCTACCACAGTATGTTTCAATAAATGAGTATTGTTAATAAGCCCGGTTACCTTTACCCCCGAGGCCTTTTCAATAGCCTCTATATGATATATTACCCCCGCTTCCGTTTGTGTTTCCGGTCTGTTTGCATTAACCACACAAAACATGTCGTATTTACCGGGTACCAGGTACTCATTGTATCTGCCCAACACCCTTGCCCCTGCGGAATCACCGCCAATATCCATTATCAAATCATAATCTTCATTTTGTAACGGCCCCAAAATATCAGCAGATATAGAAGGCAAATCTATGCCTGAGCCTTTTATATAACTGGATAATACTAAAATACCATGGCTCTCCAAAAATTCAGATTTTTCTCTACTTCTAAAGTATGGGTTTGCTATATCTAAATCGGCCAATGCCACCTTTTGGCCTGATTTCGCTAAATTGATAGCATAGTTTATCGAAAATTCAGTTTTACCGCTACCGTAATGTCCTATAATAACACGGATCCTTTTATCATTAAGCATTGTATCACCTTTAGAATAATTCAGACTTATATAATACTCAGAAGCAATCGAATAATGAAAAATATTGCATATTACTATGCAACATATTTCATCATTTTATCCCAACCTCATATTTAAAAACAACACCTTCTATATAATACACCAAATTATAACTATTTAAAAGCCCTGTCACAGATTTTAAGCCTGTTTTAAAATTCCAACATAACGTTAACCGATTATTTTGCATAATACCCAATGGTTATCAGCCTAAAATTATCATCTGTCTACTAACCTAATATCAACAGTTTTGGGGTTCAGGTACAATTCCTTAATATCTTTTTCAAAGACGAAGGGCAGTTGAGCCGCCAATTCAACAGTATATTTGCCGGCATCAAGCCCATTCAGATCTACCGCTATTTTAATGTCATCCTCTTTGATAGAATCCAACACATCCCTTGGTGCAATTATTCTCACATTTATATTTTCCGAAACATCGCCCATATCGACTTTGAGATTTTCGTGTACATTGTCAAATGTTATTCCGTCTTTGCTGATCTTGTAGGTTGCCTCTTCTATTTTTTCCAGACTCAAGTCGATGGTGACAGACACATTTTTATGCAAAGTTATTCCCTCGGGCAGATCCAACTTTACATTTAGCAATGTCCTGTCTTGATTCAGATTGTCAATTTTAAGCGGTTCTGTGATGACCTCGGTAACCCTGTCAATTAATTCCTTCTGTCCCCTGAGTGTAATATTTGTCGGGTTAATCTTTATGTTAGTAACGGCATAACCGGCTTCTGTAGTTATTTGTAAATCAGGTTTGATGGGAACGGATTTTAACGCATCAACCGATAATGAAACATCCACATGTGAGGTTTTTATATCCACATCCGTCACTTCCTCATTTTTATTATTAACCGGTTTCAGCGGCAGATTTAATACAACGTTTCCGGATTTCCCAGTGACGTCCAATTGTGCAATTACACTTTTTACCAAATTAACATGGCTCTCCGCCCCTTCAATCCACACTACTGTAGGTCTATATTCAAGATTTCCGATAATAAAATTATCCTTGGGGACGCCGGACGTTATAACTTTCACTTCCCTCTGTTCACTTATAATCCTTTCGAGTTCCACACGAATAAACCTTGGGGTCACATCCGCCTTTATATTGTTGGGCGTGATAACCTCTAAAGGAATGTTGTTTATTCCTTCACCGTATCCCCTCAGATCCGCCCTGATCTGAATCTGTTCGGTAAGCACTTTGTCTAACTCATCCCTTCTTGCTATCAACTTGACTCTTGCTTTAAAATCGGCATTATCCTTAACAGCCAATTTTTGCTCCTTAAGTTCTTCTACATTCATTAACCTTACAGGAATGCCCGGAAAGTTCCGATATTCAGTCGGATTAAATGTATTCATGACATATATCCATAAAACGAGGGCAAAAAGAATTGAAACGATTTTAGGTGCTATATTTCTACTCATCTCTATCTCTCCATTTCTTCTTTAAAAACTGCCATTGACGATTTTTTTCTGCCCTGTAACTTTGAAGCAATATTTGTGATAGCTCTTCAGCGTCTAAAAACCTCTTTATTCTTCCGTTTTCCGCAACTGAAATATCGCCGGTTTCCTCAGAAACAATAATTGCCATAGAATCTGATTTTTCGGTAATGCCTATTCCCGCTCTGTGCCTTGTGCCCAACGCCCTGCTAATATTGGGATTATCGGTTAAAGGTAGCAAACAGGCTGCGGCCAGTATTTGGCCTTTCCTGATGACAACTGCACCGTCATGCAAGGGGGTATTCGGGATAAAAGTATTTATAAGCAATTCGCTGGAGATTTTTCCATTAATTTGTGTCCCTGTTTCAACAACCTCGCTCAATCCTGTTTCCTTTTCAATAATAATGAGAGCCCCGATTTTCTGTCTCGACAAAAAATCCACAGCCCTTACTATTTCGCCTACGGTATTTCTAATTTCCTCTTCTTCTATATCTATTATGGATTTCGTTAAGAACCTGGTCCTGCCTATATATTCAAGTGCCCTCCTCAGTTCCGGCTGAAATACAATAAGCAAAGCAATTAATCCCACGGTCATCGTGTTCCTCAATATCCAGTTAATTACGTGAAATTGCAACCACCCGCTTACCTGGGTAGCTATCAGTAATACCAGTATCCCCTTAATAAGTTGCTCCGCCCTTGTCTGGCGGATAAGCATATATAGCTTATAAAAAACAAAGGCAACTATAGCCATATCAATAATATCTCTTATGTTTATATTCATAAATAAATCCAGAACTTCTCGCATTCAAAACACCCTTTGGCCTTGAATTTTCTATTTCAAATTCTATAAATTATATTTTTTATCTATAGTATTATACTATCCTAATTTCTCTGAAAAAGAAATAGATAAATTAAAAGTAGGGTTTTTAAAAGCCCTACTTTTAATTTTTGATAAACTTAAAAGATTATTGCTTATGAATTATCGGGTATTTGACAGTTGAACAATAAAAAAATCGCTATAGCCATTGAAAAGGCCTTATTTTTTTGTCAAATTTCAAAAATAATCCTTTCGTATTGTATCGTAGTGTGGTATAATATAGGGGATTGGAG
>JAAYPJ010000137.1 GCA_012519835.1 Clostridiales bacterium
AATTGCTATGGCTGCTTCTTCAAAATATGGGGTGGCACCATCATAGATAACTGTAAGGCCTGACCTTTTAATCTTATCCTCATCCCTGCCTGAGGTTGTGCCTAAATAATTAAGCGTCTTTTTGTTACCGCCACCAAAAAAGGTTAATGAAAAAGTATCCGAAGCATCTACAAACCCCTTTGTATAACGTTGGGGCCGTATAACCGCATAGACTACATTTTTTCCCCACATCACCCCAAGACCTCCCCAACCCGCAGTCATGGTGTTTACCTTTCCATCTCTTTCAGCCGTAATGAGCATACTATCTTTACCTATAAGCTGAAACGGGCTTTCCTTAAATTCTTCAGGTTTTATTTCTATAAATTTGGACACAGTAAATCTCCTTTCTAATTTTAAATACTATAATCTGTTTTACCTTCTGCTACCAGCTTATTGCTATTCCTTTCGTCTTCATAAAATCCCTTGAACAAATAAATATTCGGCAGATTTGTGAGGGCAATGAACAAATCTTCTTGTATCTTGATAAATGATTGTTTTTTGGCCATGAATCTGAATCCTTCCAGTAAAAATTCATCGGTTACGCCCAAAAAATCTGAGAGCTCTTCTATATTTTTAATTCCTTTTTTAATGGCTCCTACAATTTCGTCCAAGGGAAGTAAGTATTCTGCAGCCCATTTCAAGGCAGCAAGCTCTGTTTTGCCTAGATTTATTTTGTCGACAAAGCTATAACATTCTGTTGTGGAATCACCTGTAGAAGTGAAGTGATGCCCCAATTCCTCTGCAAGCACACAGGTAAATAGTTTCCTGTTCGACACTATGTTTTCGTTGATACCTATTATAGGCAGACACCCGTCCGCCTTATAATATATGCCTTGTATAGTGGGCGAGAAGTCCATATATTCAACTGCAATATTTTCTTTTTCTATCAAATCAAATAACATTTCAAGTTTCATTTAATCCCCCTATTAACAATTGCCCGCAGACAAACATTACAAATTTGTTTATTCCCGTTAGTTGTACAAATTTGATGTTTGGTTGCCTTTTTGCCCAACGAGCTCGGCGAGTTGTTGGCAAAACGGACAGCGTAACGAGCGTAGTGAGTGGAGAAATGAGCAAAGCGAATGTTGCGTTTGACCTACCATCAATCCGACACTCAGTCAACAATAAACAAAACATCCTTAACCCGATAAAGATATTAACAAAACGGAAGATACCATTTTAAGGGGGACTGAGTGTTGGATTGGGTTAGGTCATAAACCACCGTTTAACTATTGCTCGAATATTTATGCCTGATAAACTCCTTAAAAAGTTCGATTTCCTTTATTGCTTCCTCAGGTAAATCATTTTCATATCCGTCTGACCTGCTAAGAGCCAACGTTTCTATAGGTGTTCTGATATCAGTTGTTCCCAAAAGAAAATCCAGAGATACATCGAAAAATTCCGCCATTTTTTTTAATGTTGTAATATCGGGTTCTCGTATCCTTTTTTCATAATTGCTTATAGTTTGCTGCGCTATACCGAATTCCTTAGCCAATTCATCTTGTTTGAGGCCCCTTTCCCGCCGCAATTGTTTTAAACGTAGCATTTTATAGTTTCTCCCTTCTTTTTGTGATAGGGTGCAGATGGCAAACAAAGCGTCCCCTTGCCATAAAGTGTCTCCTTGCTACACCAAGCGTTCCCTTGCCACACCCTTGTTCAGGATAAAAAATTCACTCTACTAATAGTATGATACTACATTATGTAGTTAATGTATACAATTATTTGCAGTAAATATTTCCTAAATTTATTGAATAACAAAAAAACATGGTGTACTATATAGACAGGTACAACAAAAGGCATTATAACTTAAGATAAACCACAGAGGAAGGTAAAGGGGAGGGGTATTTTGGATCCGTTAATCAAAAATTTTTTTGCATTATATGAGGCTATAATGGCGGATAAGGAATGTTTGCCGGAATATATTTTTATAAAATATGGACTTATGGATATTACCTTAGATGAACTCAAGGAAATAGAGACTATAGAGATGAAGAGGCTGCATCGGGAAGAAAAATTAAGTCTCAGAAAAATAGGCAGAATGTTTTCCATGACAGATAGCGGAGTGTATAGACGCATTCAAGCGTTTGATAAAAAACAACAATCGGGTGGATAAAATGCAGGTTATTTTAATAAAAGGCTGTTAGGTGTAATAAGATAATTATTAATAAAAACAAACCAATTTATACCGCATAATTATATTGAAGGGGGATATAAAAATAGGCGGGAAAAAATTTCCCACACGGGATGAATTCTATGAAACTATCATGAAATTAAAAAAAAAGAGAGAAAAGAAACGCGAATCAATATATCTGGCATACCTTAAAGAACAAAAGTTTAGACAAAAATCACAAAGAAGAAAGGGGTATTACTGATGAAAATATATATAGACCCGGGTCATGGCGGTAGTGATTCAGGCGCCATAGGACCCACAGGACTAAAAGAAAAAGATATAAATCTAAGTATTGCTGCTAAGGTCGGACAGATATTACAAAAACATGGAATTGGTGCCATATTGACCAGGCAGGATGATAGCAGGGTCGAATTAGCGGACAGGGTTAAAACGGCAAACAATAATGGGGCGGATTATTTTATAAGTATTCATACCAACAGCGCTTCTAACCCTGCTGCCACGGGTACCGAGACCTTCGCTTTCCCGAATTCCGCTCTGGGAACAAAACTGGCAGATGCCGTACAAAAATCACTTGTAAATGAAATAGGCCTGGCAAACAGGGGGGTAAAGCATAGAGACTTTTTTGTATTAAAAAATACAAAAATGCCGGCTATATTGGTGGAAACAGCTTTTATTAACAATCCCGGAGAAGAAAAGCTGTTAAAGGATCAGAACTTCCTAGATAAAGCCGTAACAGGCATCTCCAAAGGTATATTGACGTTTTTGGGCATAGAATATAAGGACGATAATGATAAGGACGATAATATAAGTTCCTGGGCCAGGGATGCTATGAAATGGGCAACCGACAAAGAAGCAAATTTGACCGACGGCAGTATGCCTAAAGAGCCCGTAAGTTTGGAAAGGTTGATAACTATTTTGTATAGATATCATAATCTATTCAATAGGTAGAGCGAGGATGCGGCAAGGGGACGCTTTGTTTGCCACATTGAAAACGAATGTGGCAAACAAAGCGTCCCCTTGCCGCATTATTGTTTATCACATTGGTCACAGTCCGGGAAAGTATCCCCGGATCCCCTTTTATGGTAATCTTTATAACAATAAGGATTGACGTGGACGATTACATCCTTCACATTTTCTATCTCTTTTTTAATTATATTTTCTACCTCTTGGGCTATTTCATGTCCTTCTTGTACATTGATATCAGGATCCACACATATACTGATGTCAACAAAAACCTTGGTTCCATGTTGACGGGTCCGCATATCACTTATATTTTTAGCATCGGTCTTGTTGATAATAACGTTCTTTACATTTTCTATCTCATCCGTATGTATGGAAACATCTATCAGTTGTTGAAAACAATTTATAAAGATTTTGATACCAACCCTTATTACAATTATGGAAACGGCCAGACCCGCTAAACCATCCAAAACGTAAATTTTATATTTTGCTCCCAATATTCCGACAAATGAGGCTATTGAGGAAAGTGCATCTGAACGGTGATGCCATGCATCGGCTATCAACGCCGAGCTTTGTTCCCTTGTGCCTACCCGGAATGCAATCTGGTATTGGATTTCCTTGATAACTACGGATGCGAGGGCTATAAACAAGGCAGAGTAGGTGAAATGTACTTGTTTTTTTTGTATTATTGCTATAAAGGCACTGTATCCGATTTTCGCACCTACATAAATTAACACTATCGATAATAAAAATGTGGCTATTGTCTCAACCTTTTCATGACCGTAATGGTGTTCCGCATCCCTGGGTTTTTGCGCTATTTTTACACCTATGATGACCCCCACAGATGTTATTACATCGGAACCGGAGTGAAGACCGTCGGCTATCAGTGCGGTACTGTTTACCATTAATCCCGCTATCACCTTGACAATCAGCAGTAATATATTTATGAGGATTGTTATTATCAGTACTTTATTAATGTCTTTAGCTTGGGATGTATCTTTATCCATAATAGACAACAGCTCCTTGTTATCAATTGGAATCTATGTCATATTATATGCAAGATTGTTATAATTGTATACCGGATAGCCGGGATGTGGCAAGGGGACGCTTTGTTTGCCACATCCCCCTGCCACACTGCCACA
Source organism: Clostridiales bacterium (assembly GCA_012519835.1). Taxonomy (GTDB): domain Bacteria; phylum Bacillota; class Clostridia; order Peptostreptococcales; family Natronincolaceae; genus JAAZJW01. Next base: position 4,273 of record JAAYPJ010000137.1, read on the forward strand.
AAAATGTGGCAAACAAAGCGTCCCCTTGCCACATTCGTTATTTACTACTGGTAATCGTTGTAATATCATAAGGTGTCTCTTGATAGACATAGTAGTTTAGCCAATTGGAAAATAACAGATTGGCGTGGCTCCTCCAGATGACCTTGGGGTATTTGGATGGATCATCATCGGGAAAATAGTTTTTCGGTATTTGAATTTCCTTGCCGGCGGC
>JAAYPJ010000138.1 GCA_012519835.1 Clostridiales bacterium
TATCAATACTGGTTTTGGACTTGGCCCATGTTACATAAGACCCGTCCTTAAAATTGTAAACAGGTTTTTCTAATTCAAGGTCAAGGAAGGAATATTTCTCCCTCACATAATTTTTTACAGCCCTTTGCGCTATTTTAGCCGATATCGGGTTACCTACAAAGGCATTTGTAATAAGAAGTATTCCGCTAATCAGTACTACCGCCAATATTGCCGCAAATATCTTCAACACCTTATTCTTTTTCATGCCGTATTTCCCCCTTTCCGAATGCAAAAACGCCCCGGATATTGTTGAAAAAGCGGTGCCTGGCACCGATGATTTTATCAAAATGCTCCCGGATATTTTTATCTCCCGGTATAAAAGTTCTGCGTATAATAATACTTATACCTACTGTTTGAATTATAGGCTACACCGACTCCCAGGTTTTTGTAATCATCCAGGATATTTGCCCTGTGCCCGGCGGAATTCATCCAGCCCTCATGTGCTTGTATTGCATTTGCAGTACCTGCGGCTATATTTTCCGCTGCCGATGTGTAAATTATCCCTTCCTTTCTCATTCTGTCGAAAGGGCTTTCAGCCTTCAGATTGGAATGCGCAAAGAAATCATTGTCCGCCATATCCTGGCTATGTTTTCCGGAACTGGCCTGCGCCTTATTGCACCATACAAAGGGCCTTAAATTATTTCTGACCCTGATGGAGTTTGCAAGATCAAAAATCTGCCTTTCAAAACTGTCCCGCAATTTTTCGCTGTAGTCCCCATAATAATCATCCAGACCGCATTCTATATTTTCATCTATTATCTGCAGCGCCGTCACGGTACTTTTGTTATGAATATCATAAAAGATGGTTACATAACTGCAATCTATAAGATATACTCCCTCTTCATCTTGTTTCGATATCAAATATATGCCGCTTTCTTTTGCAATCCCTTGTAGCGGTTTTCCCAACAACCTTTCTACATTTGCCCTTGCCATGCCTACCTTTATGCCCCTTGCGGATTCCCAGTTATCCGCATTTGTATAAATACCAACCACAGTGCCGTCTTTTACGCCAACCTGTATGTATTTGCTGTAATCTTTATTATAAATATACCAGTCAAACCCGTATTCGCTTATGTCTCTTCTATCCGGTTCGCCCAAATTGGAAACCAGTTCCTGCTCGGATTGTCCCAATCGGATTCCCCGGATTACAAATTCCTTGCTACTCTTACTTTTTAGCGATACCGCACATGTTTCTTCATCCCATTCGACATCCATATCCAAACATTCACTGACTACCCTGAGGGGAACATATATCCTGTCATCTTTGATAAAGGGGGCCGTGTCTATCGGCCTTTCTATACCGTTTAATATAAGCCTCTTTTCATCAGGTTTGAGTCTAATATCAAACCCGTCTTTTATGATGTCCACCCGCCTATCAATCGGATCCCATTCAACCAAAGCGCCCAGGCCCTCCGCTACAAATCTGACCGGAACAAATACCCTACCGGCCTGTGCGTCCATATACGGTTTGGCATCCGGAAAATTTATCTTCTTATCATTCAATATGATATTGATTTCGTTTTGTGCAAAAATAATTGTATTGCCCAATACCAGTACCAATATGGCAAGTGTTATAAACACTGAACGCTTGCCCTTCCTTTTCATCAACAGCACCCGCTTCCGTTATATATTTTACCTACTAGGATTATAACACAAAAAACCCCTCAAAGATATTTTCCTTGGAACAGGCCAAGGCTAAAAAAATCATAATACAATCCGGTGCGCCACAAGAAATAATCATTTTGTGCCACACCGGATTTTCCTACCTTCCTGCAAAAAAATTTTGCGTATAATAATATTTGTATTCACTACTCGAATTGTACCCCACTCCGGCCCCGAGGGTTTCAAACTTTCCTAAAATATTTACCCTGTGTCCTGCCGAATTCATCCAACCTTCGTGGGCCTCTATAGCACTTGCAACACCTGCGGCTATATTTTCCGCCGCCGATACGTAGACTATCCCTTCTTTTTCCATTCTGCCAAAAGGGCTTTCTTTTTTTAGGTTAGTATGTGAAAAAAAGTTATTATCCGCCATGTCTTGGCTATGCTTTCTGGAACTCATCCGTGCCTTATTGCTCCATACAAGGGGCCTTAAATTATTTCTCGCCCTGATAGAATTTGCAAGGTCAAAAATTTGTTTCTCAAAGCTGTCCCTCAATTCTTCGTTATAGTTTCCATAATAACCGTCCAAACTGAGTTCTATATTTTCATCTATTATTTGCAAAGCCGTGACGGTGTTTTTGTTATGAATATCATAAAAAATAGACACATAGCTGTTATCTATAAGATATATCCCTTTTTCATCTTGCCCCGATATTAGATGTGTGCATCTATTTTTTGTAATTCCCTGCAGCGGTTCTCCCAGCAACCTTTCCACACTTGGCCTCTTTATGCCTATGCTTATACCCTTCGCAGATTTCCAATTGTCCGCATTTGTATATATGCCGACCACAGTCCCATCCTTTACACCGACCTGTATATACTTTCTATAATCTTTATTATAAATATACCAATCGAACCCGTATTCACTCAGGTCTTTTCTGTCCGGTTCCCCAAAATCAGAAATTAATTCTTCCTCAGGTTGACCTAAATAAATTCCTCGAATTGTAAATTCTCTGTTGTTTTTGTCTTTTGGCGATGCCTCGAATGTTTTTTCATCCCGCCCGATATCTATATAGGATTTGATACTCGGAGAATTCATTTTTCTGCCATTCAGTATGATATTATTTTCATTTTGCGCAAGAATAAATGTCCTGCACAATACAAATATCAACACACCCAATACTGTTAATATTACACCCTTACCTCTTTTTTTCACTGACAGCGCCTGCCCTTTCCGTATAAATTTTTACTCCCTCCGCACCACCGCCATATTCACCAATTGCCCTGAGCGGCAAGTCATAAAATTCATCCTTTACACCGTCGCCGGTGAATCCGATTATCCCTGCATCCTTACATCCTTTTATAATGGCCTTGCTGTATTCAAAATCATCCAAAGCGTCGCTATAATTCAAACCTATTAACTTTAATATCATTTATTTTTTGACGGTTCCTGATAAATCCCGCCCCGGAACCTTTGCCTCATTTTCTAATTTCTAATAGCTCACCTTAGTCCCTGTTTGCTCTAGTCTCCGCCCCTATCTGCTCGGCTTTTGCTCTCCAGATAACTGACAAGCCATTCCTCAAATTTAATATCATCCTTTTTTGTCCGTCTAGGTATCTTTGTATATTTTCTATGGTTTTTTCTCATTTCCTGCCCAATATATCTTTTCATCAATAATCCGTCTATATTATCTTCGGTATAGGCCCACCCGTTTTGGTTAATGGCTGTGGCCTTTTTGGCAATGGCCATTGCGGCTACACCATAATCCTGAGTTACCACAATGTCCCCTTCTTCCGTGTTGTTAATCAGGGCAATATCGGCCATATCCTTTCCCTTATCTACTGTCACAATTTCAGCATAATCGTCATGTAATTCATGGCAAATACTTTTTACCAAAATCACCTTTATGTTATATTTTTTTGCAACATCTATGATTATATCCTTAACCGGGCATCCGTCCGCATCGACCAATATCTTCATAATTTCCTCCTTATATCCACCTCTTTACACTATATCATTTTTCAGATATAGATTATCTATCAATTTTGGCGCAACATAAAGTATTTTATTAAATGGGTGGAATTTAATCGGTTGATGCATATAGGTCTGATAATGCGTCGCTAACAATTGTTAAACGATTGTTAAACGATTGTTAAACCATTGCTAAACTATTGTTCCACTATTGTTCAACAATTGTTAAAAGACGCATTATCAGACTATTATGGCATACCACAATATAAAATGGTATAATATGCATAATGGTAAAGAAATAATATATATAACGGGAACATTAGATATATATGATTATGTTTAACAAAAAACAGAAGAGGTGGAAATAATGTTTGAAGACCGTCGCCATGCCGGAATAAAGCTGACGGAAAAACTCAAAGACTTTGATCGTTGTGATAACTACATAATTTTTGCCATTCCTAGGGGCGGAGTTGTGGTGGGGGCCGAAGTAGCACAACGCCTTCATTTACCGCTGGATTTAATTATAACCAAAAAAATCAGGGCCCCATATAATCCCGAATTAGCTATAGGCTCTATGGACCCGACGGGGAAAATAAATGTAGACCAAACCCTGGTTTCCAGATTAGATGTTTCCCCTGCTTATTTACAGAAGGAAGCTGAAACAACCATGGCCCAAATAAAAAAACAACTGGAACAATACCGAAAAAGTGCCGACTATCCTAATCTGGAACATACAACAGCTATTATTGTTGATGACGGTATTGCCACCGGACAAACAGTGATGGCAGCCATCGGTTTCCTGAGGAACCTGCATGTCCAACGCATAATCGTCGCCACCCCGGTCGTCGCTCCCTCTACCTTGTCCGAACTGAGCAAACTCGTCGATGAGGTAAGGTATGTCCTCTGTGAAGAACATTTCTTTGCAGTAGGCCAATTTTATCGGGATTTTACCCA
>JAAYPJ010000139.1 GCA_012519835.1 Clostridiales bacterium
AAGCGTCCCCTTGCCACACCCTTGCCACACTTGCCGCATTTAGCTTTCTATGCTGTAGTTGGGGGCTTCTTTTGTAATTATTATGTCATGTGGGTGGCTTTCTCTTAGTCCTGCTCCTGTAATGCGCACAAATTTGCCGTTTTCCTGTAGATCTCTTATTGTGGGTGTTCCGCAATAGCCCATACTTGCTCTCAGTCCACCGATTAATTGATATATAGTATCTCTCACATGCCCCTTATAAGGCACTTTGCCTTCCACGCCCTCGGGAACCAGTTTTCTGCTGTCTTCTTGGAAATAGCGGTCTCTACTTCCTTTTTCCATAGAAGCAATGGATCCCATGCCCCTGTATACTTTAAAGCTTCTGCCGCTGAATATAATCGTTTCTCCCGGGCTTTCTTCCGTTCCCGCAAACAGGGAACCTATCATAGCAACACCGGCACCTGCCGCAATAGCCTTCGGTATATCACCCGAATATTTGATACCGCCGTCCGCAATAACCGGAATTCCATATTCTTTTGCTATCTTTGCACAATCATAGACAGCAGTGATTTGCGGTACACCTATCCCCGCGATCACCCTGGTCGTACAGATTGAACCGGGCCCGATACCGACTTTAATGGCATCGGCCCCTGCTTCTATTAACTCCCTTGCCGCTTCTGCCGTTGCAATATTCCCCGCAATAATCTGTAGGTCCTTATATCTTTCCCTTATTGTTTTAACTGTCTCGATTACTCCCTTGGAATGTCCATGGGCCGTATCTATAACTATTACGTCTACCTTTGCATTATATAATGCCTCTACTCTTTCCATAGTGTCGTTAGAAACCCCGACGGCCGCACCGGCCAATAATCTTCCGTTATCGTCTTTTGCCGAATTTGGAAACAGTATAGCCTTTTCAATATCCTTGATTGTAATTAAGCCCTTGAGCATACCTTTTTCATCTACCAGGGGCAATTTTTCTATCTTGTGAGCCATGAGTATATCTTTGGCCTGATCCATCGTTACCCCTTCCCTTGCGGTGATCAAGTTGTCTTTTGTCATCGCTTCATATATTTTCTTTTTATAATTTGTTTCAAATCGTGTATCTCTATTGGTGATAATTCCTACAAGCTTGCCCTTTTCTGTAATCGGCACTCCGGAAATCCTGTATCTTGCCATCAATTCCAGGGCATCTCCCACCGTATGATCAGGGGATAAAAAAAACGGATCTACAATAACCCCATGTTCACTCCTTTTAACCTTGTCCACCTCTAGTGCCTGTTCTTCCACAGACATATTTTTATGAATAATCCCGATTCCGCCCTCTCTTGCCATAGAAATAGCCATCTTGGCCTCGGTTACGGTGTCCATTCCCGCACTCATCAGTGGAATGTTGAGTCTGATTTTTTTGGTTAAATACGTTGAAACATCCACCTCGCTTGGTAGGACCTCGGATTTCGCCGGAATTAATAACACATCATCAAAGGTTATTCCTTCTTTTACGATTTTATCCTCCATAGATTTTTCCTCCGTTCAACTCTATTTTAATTTATATTATATGAAATAATTTTTGTAAATTTTCACTAAAACCTAAAGTTTTGTTACAGATAAAACTATCAAATTGCAAACATGTTGTCAAGTTTTTTAGGTCATAATTTGAATCCCTTAAAGCAAACAGGGGGACGGTTCTTCTGTTTGACAATAGGGGCTTTTCGGATTTCTTCATTTCAAAATAATTGTCAAACAGAAGAACCGTCCCCCTGTTTGCGCAATGCATCTCCACTACTTTCCAGTTATATATTCCATCCTTTTTCAAACAATAGTACTGAAATACGATAATCATATAGGAGGTGATTTCATGTCAATGCAAATGAATGTCCAAACAGGGCAAATTGACTCTAATAACTTAAAGGTTTTGGAGGATCAGCTGAATTATGAGTCTTTAATGACAAAAAAATTCAGCCACTATGCTAACTCCTGCACCGACACGGAGCTGAAAAATCTTTGTCAACAATCATCCCAAAAACACAAACAGCATTATAATGAACTGCTAAATTACTTAAATTCCCATTAACAAACTACTTAATATTAAGGAGGTTTTTTTATGCCGATGAATAATCCCGGACTCAGTGAACAAGAAATAATGAATGATCTGTTAACTTCCGAAAAGCAGATAACATCTGCGTATAATACAGGTATAACCGAGACGTCCTGTCCAAACCTGAGACAACATTTGACTAAATGTTTAACCGGCGCACAAGAAATTCAATTCCAAATATTTAATGCAATGCAACAGAGAGGCTGGTATCAAACCAAACCCGCTTCGAGTCAGGATGTACAAAGTACAAAGACCAAATATAACCAAATAAAGAGTGAGCTACAATAGCACCGGGTGGACAGAGTTGTCCACCTTTATCTAATCAAGGGTCAGAGTACTAAAAATTCATGCAGACCATACCTGTAGAATTATATAATCAAATTTAAATATAAGAATAATTTTAATTAATTCTACAAATAACTATATCAAGCTATGAATTGACTATAATTTTTGTAAAGGAGTGTTTTATATGTCCGAAGAAAGAAACGATAACAGAACCCAACAAGCTGATAGCTGGGTAGGTTTAATACTAAGGCTTATTTTATCCGCTATAGTAATAGCCATTGCAGCTTTTCTCACACCGGGCTTTTCAATCAACAGTATCTGGGCAGTTCTGTTGGCAGCTGTAATTATTTCGGTAGTCGACTACTTGATTCAAAGAATGACAGATTTTCAAGCTTCGCCCTTTGGTAGGGGTTTCTCCGGTTTTATTATATCGGCAATTGTACTTTATGGAACTCAATTTTTGGTCCCTACAATGAGAGTCAGTATATGGGGTGCGCTTATTGGGGCCCTTGTAATAGGCATAATCGATGTAATTATTCCCGGAAAGACGTTTTAAAGTACCTCTGAAGCCCTACATAAATAGACCACGCGACTTTTTGCTGGTATTGTGGGTCATTCAATTTCTGCTCTTCTTGGGGGTTAGATAAAAAACCGCATTCAACCAAAACAGCGGGTATATCTAACCCCTTTAATATGTAAACATCATTTTTTTCCATGACTTGCCGTCTATTGTCATTGTTCAGCACCCTGATAAGTTCTTCCTGAATTATAAGAGCCAGTCGTTTTGATTCCTCATTGTCCCTCGAATAAAAGGTTTGTGCCCCATAATATCTGGATTGCGGAAAACTGTTAACATGAATACTTATAAGGGCATGGGGTTTATTCTTTATTACAATATCTTTTCTACTTGTCAGGTCAATGGTTTTCTTCCTTCTTCCGCTACCGTCATCTACATATAAATCCGTATCCTTTTCCCTGATCATAATTACAATGGAACCGCTCTGTTCCAAATATTCGCGCAGGTATAATGAAATGGCCAAATTTATGTCTTTTTCATCCTTCCCACTGAATCCCGGTCTGCCCGGATCATATCCTCCATGTCCGGGGTCTATAACTATTACCTTTGCCATAGTAGGAAGGCTGCCGGTTTCTAAACATTTCTTGCGGTACAGCAACGTCTTTGATAATATTGTGACTGAAATTAATAATATGAAAACCCTGATAATCCAACGTTTTTGTATGATGATCAACCTCAATTCCTGACCCCCTTTCATTATCTTTCATTCATTTATTAATATATGTGATATGCGGTACGAATATTATTTAGTTACATTTAAAATCATATTTTTATAATATAAGGGAATAATATTAAAAATAACACAGGTTAGGAGGTATATGGGTGCATAGTCATAGAGACCAAATGAGTGTGTCGGATCAGATAAGCAGTTTAAAAGTATGTAATAATAAGATAAGGGAAAACCTGAGTTCGATTCAATTATTAATGGCAAGTAATGATTACGGCCGTATAAAGGACCATTCAGCGTCGAATGAACTGGAGAATTTAATAAAACAGGTAGATTCTTTGGCGGATTCCATTGATGCCTTTGAAAAAAAGTTGACGTAAGCAAACAAAATAGACTGCCGTAGGCAGTCTTTATTGCATTCTCAGACCTTTTAAAATTATGTAATGTTAAATTTCCTATTTTTCTCTTCAGCCCTAAATATTTTATAGAAACCACAACAAAATATGACAAATTATGCACCTTCTGGGTGCTATAATTATTATAATGAAAAACGTGGAGAAAATAAGACCTCTAGGACAAAAAACTTGAAAGGAATCTTTGTTTGTATATTTTCCTTTTTTGAACGACAAAAAAGAAAAAAGTGGGGTGAGATAAACAGATGATAATCGTAATAGATGATAACAAGGATATAACCGATTTGACATGCAGACTTCTTAATGTAATGGGATATGAGGCCACTCCCGCTTTAAGCGGGGAAGAAGGCATTGCTAAGGCAAAGACGCGGAAGCCTGAAATTATTTTATGTGATATAGGAATGGAGGGCATGAACGGTTATGATGTCGCCGAATACATCCGCCGAGACGACGAACTGAAAGATACATATCTGATTGCCATTTCAGGATATTCAAGTCCGAAAGATATAAAACACTCAATAAAGGCCGGATTTAATAAACATCTGGTCAAACCTATAAATTTGGATACCTTAAAACAAATTCTAGCCGAGGTTTATGTTTCTTCGTAAATATTTTTGCAATTGAATGCATATTAAAGGGTGGGGACAAATATGGGTTTAAACAAGCCCTCAGGCACTGATAATAACAAAAATCAATCATTGATCAAATCTTTTGAAATAACCGAAGATATTTTCCTGGTTGTCGATAAAAATCTAAGAATTACTTACATTGACCCCAAGGCTAAATATTTTTCAAGCATCGAGAGGGAAAAAATGATCGGGAAAACATTGTGGGATATATTTCCATTAAGCAAGGAGCCCTTGAGTTTCACAAGGTATTATAAAGCCTTAGAAACGGGAATACCCCAACACTGGGAAAGGCCTTCGAAATTCACAGACAAATGGGCTGAAATAAGTGCATATCCTCTCGAAAACGATGGCCTTATAATTATTGGAAGAGACATCACGGAGAAAAAACGGATGGAATTTGAACTGAAAGAAAGTAGCCGTTTAGAACTGATGGAAAGAGAAAAAGAATACCTTGAAATCCTTGACAGTTCCTTTTTGGGATCATTTATAGTAAACTTTGAAATGAAAGAGTGTTACATTTCCGAGACATGGAAAAATAGAATTGGGTTAGGGAATATGACCGGTAAAGAAGCGTTTTCAAAGCTTCCAACAATATTCCATCCGGAGGATATAAACCTTACCATCATGAACAGTATAAACAGAAAAAATTCACCTGATGAAAAGAAGAAATTAAGGCATGTTGCCGAATATAGGGTTAAAACAACAGATTCAGGCTACATATGGGTCCTGGGACAGGCAAAAATTGTTTATGATAATGAAGGCAAACCGATAAAAGCCTATGGCACACATATTGATATTACGAGCAGAAAACTTTCCGAAGACGCACTTCGAAAGAGCGAGCGAAGGGCACAAAGACTGACAGAGGGGCTTCATAAAGAAAATATTTATAAAAATAATTTTATTTCAACGCTCTCCCATGAGCTTCGGAATCCGCTTGCCGCAATATCAATGGGGCTTTCCCTGATTGAGCATGTGCCCCCGGGTAGCGAACAGGACATATATGCCAGGGAGATTATAAAGCGCCAAACAGCCCAATTGAAAAGGCTGGCTGATGATCTCTTGGATGTCACCAGAGCAAAAACAAACAAGATCAAATTAATAAAAGAAAATATTGAAATAAACGAAATTGTTAAAAAAACCTTAGATGAATTCAGGGTTCAATTTAACATGAAAAAAGTGGCCTTGAAAGAAAAATATCATGCTGATTCCATATATATAAACGCCGATCCTGCACGTATTAAGCAAATTATAGGGAACCTTTTATCCAATTCCTTGAAATTCACAGAAAGGAATGGAACAGTTGAATTTTCAGTATCTAAAGATAACAACACTAATGATGTTGTTATTAGGGTTATCGATACAGGAATCGGGATTGTCCCCGGGCTCCTACCAAACCTGTTTAAACCATTTGTGCAAGCAGATAATTCGCTTGCCCGAAGCACCGGCGGTCTTGGTCTCGGGTTACCTATTGTAAAGGAAATTGTTGATCTGCATGGTGGTTCAATAGTAGCCGGGAGTGAGGGATTGGGTAAAGGATCCGAATTTGTTATAAGACTTCCAATCTGTAATAGGGCTTGATATTGTTGGAATTGAAAATAAATTAACTTATGAAAAATTGACTATGCCGGAAGAAAAAGTTGACAAAATTGATGCCAAAGTTGAAAAGCGGGACGTTGAGATAAGGGTGATTAAGGGAGCAAAATAGAAAAAACCGTCGGGAAGTGTTTTCTCCTGACGGTTGTGTTTTATTATCTTTTCGAAAATTGCGGTGAACGCCTTGCGCCCTTTAGCCCATATTTCTTTCTCTCTTTTGCTCTTGCATCTCTTGTTAAAAAACCCGCTTTTTTAAGCGGCCCCCTCAACCCTTCATCAAATCTGGTCAACGCTCTGGAAATTCCATGTCTCAGGGCACCGGCCTGTCCCGTATAGCCTCCGCCCTCAACTGTTGCTATCACATCAAATTTACTTAACGTTTCGGTCAGTGTTAAGGGCATTCTGATATCCCTTTTTAAGGTTTCATAATCAAAGTATTCTTCAATATCTCTATTATTAACCGTGATATTTCCTTCTCCCGGCACTAATCTTACCCTTGCGATAGATTTTTTCCTTCTACCTGTTCCGTAATATGCTAACCCTGCCATCCATAACTACCTCCCTTCAAATTTCTTCAACTATATATCCAACACTTCCGGTTGTTGGGCTTCGTGCTTATGATCCGGCCCTGCATATACCTTAAGTTTCTTAAGTACTTTTCTTCCTAATTTATTTTTCGGGAGCATCCCTCTGACCGAATTATAAATCAACTGTTCCGGTTTCTCAGCAAGAATTCTCCTAAGTGGAATTTGCCTCAACCCGCCGGGATAACCTGTATAATGAGTATGAAAAGACTGATCCAATTTTTTACCGGTCAAAACTACCTTCTCCGCATTAACAACTACTACAAAATCCCCTGTATCTACATGCGGCGTAAATTCCGGCTTGTGTTTTCCTCTCAATATTGTGGCTATCTGCGTAGAAAGCCTACCCAAAGTCTTGCCGTCGGCATCCACTACATACCATTTTTTTTCGACTTCGTTTGGTTTTGCTATATATGACTTCATAATTTTCCTCCTCGTGAACCATGATACAAAATATATGTGTTAAGATCCGGGGCAGTGGATCATTATTTTTTACACTCTAGTACATTTTAATTCAATGTTTCCAATGTGTCAAGGATAATATACCCTATCCAAAAACAATCCTTGGGACGGCGCAGTATGTCCCGCCATTGCCCTATCTTTAATTTCAAACAACTTCTCAATTTGGCTTATCTGCATCTTATCCATGCCTATCTCTATCAAAGTCCCCACAATAATCCTAACCATATTATATAAAAAACCGTTGCCTTTTATGTAGATATATAAATTTTTGCCCCTGTCTACAATATCTAATTTATAAATAGTTCTCACGGTATCTTGAATATCACTGCCGCTTGCCATGAAGGCCTTGAAATCATGGGTACCTATAAACATTTTGGTGGCTTCCTTCATTTTGTTATGATCCAATTTATAATGGACGTGATAGCTATAATTTCTCAAAAGTGCACTCCTGTACCTGCTTTCATAGATATGGTACATATATTTTTTTGCGATAGCACTACGACGAGCATGAAAATTCATAGGGACCTCTGTTGCATCTATGATGGCAATGTCTGACGGTAAAATACCGTTGAGGGCCAGTGGAAGCCGTTCCACCGGAATACTGTTTTCTAAAATAAAGTTGGCTACTTGACCCCTTGCATGTGCCCCTGCATCTGTTCTGCCCGATCCGTGTATTGTAATCTCTTCACCTGTCAGTTTCTCTAAGGCCCTCGTTATTTCACCCTGCACGGTTACACCATTTTGTTGTATCTGCCAACCGCAATAATTTGTCCCGTCATATTCTATTTGAATTTTTATATTTCGCATTCAATCACCCCATTGAACGATAGTTTATGACCTAACCCAATTTATACGACCAAAGGGAGTGACAAATTGATGGTAGGTCAAACGCAACCAAACATCAAATTTGCACGACCAAGGGGAGTGAACAAATTTGTAATGTTTGTCTGCGGACTATTGTTAAACCATTGTTAAACCATTGTTCTGTGAACTATCAAAACAACCAATAACAACGCAGTAGTAACCAACGCCATTGTATCCCTGCCATCCATTTTCAATTCCTTCATTTTAGTACGGCCTTCGCCGCCGCGATAGCACCTTGCTTCCATTGCCATGGCCAATTCGTCCGCCCTTCTGAAGGCACTGATAAACAGCGGGACCAATAACGGAACCAAACCTTTTGCCCTGCTGATAATATTACCACTTTCAAAATCCGCTCCTCTGGCCATCTGCGCTTTCATAATTTTATCTGTTTCTTCAAGCAATGTGGGTATGAACCTAAGTGCTATTGTCATCATCATGGCCAGCTCATGAGCGGGTACCCCTATTTTCCTCAGCGGATTCAGTAGCCGTTCTATCCCGTCTGTCAGGGATATAGGCGAGGTGGTCAATGTCAACAGAGAGGTCCCCACGACGAGCAAAATCAGTCTTATTGCCATAAAAAGGGCCTTATAAATGCCTTCCCCGGTAACACTGAGGGGGCCTATGCGCCAGATAGCCTCCCCCTGACCTGCAAATATATTGATTAAAAATGTAAATATTATTATTACTCTTAAGGGCTTTAAACCCTTGAGAACAAAATTCAGCGGTATCCTGGATATAAATACCACACCCAATATAAAGGCGACAATATAGGTATAAGGAACAAAGGTGTTAATAATAAATAATCCCGCTATTAAAGCAAATGTAACCAATATTTTTGTTCTGGGATCCAATTCATGAACATAAGACCCGGTCGGATAATATTGGCCGATTGTAATGTCTTTAAACATTTTTTCTGCTCCTTATCCATTTTAAAATTTCTTTCTTGGCCTCTTCTACAGTAAATATGTCGTCTTTGAGATTGATACCCTTTTCTCTCAAAGCCCTGATTAAATAACTTATCTGTGGAACACCCAGTCCTATAGATTCCAAGGTTTCCACTTCCTTGAACACATCCCTCGGTGTGCCCTGAAATATTATTTTGCCATTATGCATAACAATGATTCGTTCTACCAGTTTTGCAACATCTTCCATACTGTGGGATACTAAAATTACCGTGTTTTTATATCTGTCATGAAGGGTTTTTATCTCCTCTAGGACCTCGTCCCTTGTTCTGGGATCCAGCCCCGAAGTAGGTTCATCCAACACCAACACCTCCGGCTTCATGGCAAATACACCGGCTATTGCCACCCTTCGCTTCTGTCCTCCACTCAATTCAAAGGGGGATCTGTCCTTTAGTTCATCAAAAGGCAACTTAACTAATTCCATAGCTTCCCTTACTCTTTCATCTATTTCAGTTTCCGTCAGTCCCAGATTTTGAGGACCAAAAGCAATGTCTTTATACACTGTCTCTTCAAAAAGTTGGTGTTCGGGATACTGAAAGACCAGCCCGACCTTCCTCCTTATGTCACTCAATTTGACAGTTTTATCTGTAATATCAATTCCATTAACAACAATTTTACCCGATGTCGGCTTTATTAATCCGTTTAAATGCTGTACCAGGGTAGACTTGCCGGAACCTGTATGGCCGATAAGCCCTACAAATTCCCCGGATTTAATTTCAACGTTGACATCCTCCAGGGCTTTGGTTTCAAACGGGCTGCCCGGATTATATATATAGGTTAAGTTTTCTACTTCAATTGACATAATTCCATCACCATTTCATCCACAGTCAGTATATCCTTTGGCAAATCAATTCCTTCTTTTATCAATTCATTAGTCAGATCCGTAATCTGGGGCACATCCAAGCCGAATTCCTTTAACTGTTCCACGTTAGAAAATACTTCCTTAGGAGTGCCCTCCAGTACTATTTGTCCGTCTTCCATCACTATAACCCTGTCCGCATTTACAGCTTCCTCCATAAAATGTGTGATATGAACTATTGTGATATTCTCTTCCTTATTGAGTTTCTTTATAGTTCGGATTACCTCCCTGCGCCCCGAGGGATCCAACATGGCAGTCGGTTCATCAAATATTATACAGTTTGGCCTCATCGCTATAATACCCGCAATAGCAATCCTCTGTTTTTGCCCGCCGGACAACAGATGGGGGGCCTTGTCCCTGTATTCGGTCATATCCACAATATCAAGGGCCTCCTCCACCCTGCCGCGTATTTCCGCCGAGGGGACCCCCAGGTTTTCAGGACCAAAAGCAACATCCTCTTCTACTATTGTAGCAACTATCTGATTATCAGGGTTCTGAAATACCATGCCGGCATTTTGTCTGATGTTCCACACATTTGCTTCATCCTTTGTATTAAATCCCTTGACAAATACATCCCCCTTAGTAGGCAATAAGAGGGCGTTCATATGTTTGGCCAATGTGGATTTCCCGGAACCGTTGTGCCCGATGATAACTATAAATTCACCCGGCTCCACGGCAATCGTGATATCTTTTAATGCCAACATAATATCTTCCCCGTCACTTTTATAATAAAATTGTATGTTTTGTACATCTACCATTTTAGGCATAATATAATCCCTTCTCTGTCTCTAATAAGTCAGGTGTCATGACTCAAGTATATTCATGTATATTATATTATAACTTATTTTTTGCCTAACTGCCATGATTTATTTATGACCTAACCCGATCCGACACTCAGTTAACAACAGACAAAATGCCTTCCATT
The DNA here is from genome assembly GCA_012519835.1 of Clostridiales bacterium. GTDB lineage: Bacteria > Bacillota > Clostridia > Peptostreptococcales > Natronincolaceae > JAAZJW01. The sequence goes on from JAAYPJ010000139.1 coordinate 10,898, forward strand.
CAACAGGAATATCGGCAAACAATAGATACTATCCTTAGAAAGCCTGAGTGTCGGATCGATGGTAGGTCAAACGCAACGAGCACCAAATTTGCACGACCAAGGGGAGTAAGCAAATTTGTGTTGCGAGACTGCGGATTAGGGATGCCGGAATATAAGAAGCGGGCGAGCAAAGCTCGCCCCTACACATTAATAAGGCAGTATATTGTAGGGTCGACCTGTGGTCGCCCGTTATTGCCATGCGGGCGCGAGCAAGGCCCGCCCCTATACTAATTCAATGATCACCATTTCTGCAGCATCGCCTCTTCTTTGCCCAAGTTTCATAATACGTGTATATCCGCCGTTACGATCTTCATATTTCGGTGCAATTTCATCAAACAGATTCTTTACCACAGTTTCCTCTGTAATAAAGCCCAAAACCTGTCTCCTAGCGTGTAAATCGCCCCTCTTAGCGAGGGTAATCATTTTTTCGGCTAATCTTTTTGTCTCCTTAGCCTTTGTGTCCGTCGTTTTTATTCTTCCGTTTTTCAACAGACTGGTTACCTGATTTCT
>JAAYPJ010000140.1 GCA_012519835.1 Clostridiales bacterium
ACTCCTTTGCTGATATTATTGTACCTTCATTTTACTTAAAATACAACCCACAATCTTAAATGCACACTGCACACCGGGGACAGGTTCCAAATTGCAAAACATGATGCATTGTTTGATAAGGTAGGCTATAAAGCCACGGGGACAAGTCCCGTGGCCTTTCCTATGTTTTGCAATTTGGAACCTGTCCCCAGTGTGCACGATCTTTCTTTGGGCTCCTTAACCGCCATATCTCCTAAGCCAACAATTGAAATAAGGGGTTGTTCATAAATCGTTTTTGTCTCTACCTCAACTAGGTGTGCATTTACACCTGCTTTAGCAAAACCTTTCATATTTTTTATTATACCAAAAAACATAGCTGACACATATTCTTGCTGGGTAGGAGGTGGCGGCAGAGGATTGGTAGGGACCGGGGGACGGGCTTTTGTTATCCAGTCAATCTTTTAGAGGGATAATTGCCCCGTTCTCTTTGTTCCGCTAACAATTGGTAAACAAGCAGCGGAAAAACAGGGCAACGGGGTAAGGGACAAAAAACGAAACAAGGGGAACCGACCGTGATTGGCCGTTCCTCCTTGCTTGGTATTTATTTGCATAATGGGACAAAACCCCCCATCCCCTCTATCCCGTCTACTTTATTCTCCTGAGTATTATTTCTTCATGTCTGGATACCTCTTTTTCAATCCTATCCAGTTTTTCGGAATTTTGTTTATAACCATCAAATAATGCATCTATTTTGGGCATTACTTCATGATCTATTTTAGCATTTATTTTTTTGACCTCGTTTTCTAAACCATCTACCTTTGAATTCATTTCTTTGAACCCTTCCTGCATTTCCTTGTTCATATTAACAATTTTCCCATCCAAATCACTATACATCTTGGTCATGAATTCAAATAACTGTTCATTGGTTACTCCTTTACCCATTCTAATCCCTCCGTGTTATAAACTACCCTTATTATACCATTGTATTAACACCTTATCCAACGAAAAATTGATGTGCCCACAGTGATTATGAGAAGCGGTAGGGCGAAATGGCGGGCAGCGGGGGTGGAACAGATAACCAAGCAGTGAGGAAAGAATGAACGAAAAAAGAAGAACCGACCATGATTGGCTGATTCTTTCGATCTGGTAGTTTATGGCTGGTCATCGGTACCTGTCCCCAGTGGCCACTTTCTTAAAAAATAACTATCGGTTTCTACAGCCTCACTTTTAAATCGTTCTTGAAAAAGATGCCCACATCTTCTATATTTCATATTATACCAATATACATAACTAGAGCATATACGTTTATTTCCCTAGCTACCCTTGCCAAAGTATCCCTCCTGTGCAAAACAAGGCAGAACAAACCCATTGGCCTGCCTGCCTTGTTGATATCTATATTTTAGCATTATCTGTCTAAATTAGCAATAATAAAACGATTGATGACCAGTAACCATTCTATCCAGTTTTTCATACTGACATTTTATCAAAATAATTACAAGGTGACATTATCACAAGATAATCACATACCCTGAAATTTTATGTTTACTTCAGAGAGTATTGTGGTATAATAAAAACAAGGTAATCGAAACCGCGTAGGTGCGGTTGCCACTCGAAGTGTTTAAATTATATAATCACTCTGCCGGCATTGCAGGGTGATTATTTTTTTCTCTTAATGTTATCCTTTGTTAGCATAACAATCAAGGAGATAAGCGATATTAAAAGCATATTTGATGAAATAACTAAAGTAATTGCCTCGAATGCTTTCATATCACACCACCTTCCTTCATGTAAAGTGAGGTGGCAACCACACCTGCTTTCCGATTACCTTGTCCTAATTGTATCATATTGTTAATTTAAATATCAACACCCATTTCCATAGTCTAACAAATAACACATCGTCTATCAGGGATCGAAGGGGGTAAAGAAAAAAGAGAAAACCGACCATGATTGGCCGTTCCTCCTTGTTTGGCACCTATTTACATAATGGGACAAAACTCCCGTCCCGTGTCCCGTTGGACACGTGTCCCGTTGGACAAAACTTCGTCGCCGCGTCCCATTCGGTAACATTCCCCACGTTCTTCCCAAAATTTTTTGTTTACTTTAAAGAAT
>JAAYPJ010000141.1 GCA_012519835.1 Clostridiales bacterium
ACATTATAATCCCACCTCACACATCTGACCTCTCGCCTCTCATACGCGGTCCGGTAGTTCAGTTGGTTAGAATGCCAGCCTGTCACGCTGGAGGTCGAGGGTTCGAGTCCCTTCCGGATCGCCATTTTAGAAATCTCGGCTATTGGCCGAACGGCCAAAGTGCCGAGAATTCATTGAAAAAGGATATAGAGTATCCTGGAAATAAGCGGGTGTAGTTCAATGGTAGAACGTCAGCCTTCCAAGCTGATCGCGAGGGTTCGATTCCCTTCACCCGCTCCATCTAGAAATCGGAAATGCCAGAGGCCGGAGTGCCAGAGATTTACTAGGAAGGGTATAAGACCTTCTTGGGTAGGTCAGGCTCATTAGTAAATCGGCATCCAAATTCTGGAGGTAGCGGGGTCAGAAATCGGGGGTGCCGGAATTTTATCAGAAAGATATAAAGCTTTCCTAAGATAGATCAGGCTCACCGGTATACTGATACCTGATATCTAAAACGGCGACATAGCCAAGTGGTAAGGCAGAGGTCTGCAAAACCTTTATTCCCCAGTTCAAATCTGGGTGTCGCCTCCAAAATGCGTCCATAGCTCAGCTGGATAGAGTGTCTGACTACGAATCAGAAGGTCGGGAGTTCGAATCTCTCTGGGCGCACCATGGAACCGGACCATAGATTAGCTATGGGGTTGTTTTATGTAGAAAGATGTTTTAAGGGAAAACCTGATTGAACGACAGGCACCCCAATCATACGGATCAGGGATTTTGTTGATTTAAGTATGCGAAAGTGGCTCAGTGGCAGAGCATCGCCTTGCCAAGGCGAGGGTCGCGGGTTCGAATCCCGTCTTTCGCTCCATTTGTCAGAAACCGGGATTTGGAATGCCGGAAAATCATAAGTAGGATAACCAATACTAATCAGAAAGGCATAAAAAAGCTTGATAGAAGCCCGGCTTCTAATATTATGGTGGGTGTAGTCAAGTGGTTAAGACACAGGATTGTGGCTCCTGCATCCGTGGGTTCGAATCCCATCACCCACCCCAAATAAGAAGTGGGAAACGGGAAGTGTGAAGTGGGAAATAGGTAGGAATTCTTGCGGAATTCCTATATTGTTAATCTAACCTAACCTCCCACCTCCAATTTCTAACTTCTAACAGTGGGATATAGCCAAGTCGGTAAGGCAACGGACTTTGACTCCGTCATTCGCAGGTTCGAGTCCTGCTATCCCAGCCATATAAAATACTATGACCCATTAGCTCAGTCGGTAGAGCACCTGACTTTTAATCAGGGAGTCCCGCGTTCGAGTCGCGGATGGGTCACCATTGAGAAACGGGAAACGAGAAGTAAGAAATGGGAAATGGGGGAAGAGAAGTGAAACGCAGGAAATTGGGAAATGGGAAATAAAGAGGTCCAGAGCAGAAAGTTTTACTATATGGTATCCCACCTCCCGCATCTGATTTCTCGCCTCTCATAACCCACCACCCACCTCTTACCTCCCGCCTCTAAGTACGGAGAGGTGTCCGAGCGGTTTAAGGAGCTGGTCTCGAAAACCAGTGACTCTGAAAAGGGCCGTGGGTTCGAATCCCGCCTTCTCCGCCATTTTAAAGATCCGGGTGTAGCGTAGTTTGGAAGCGCACATGGTTTGGGACCATGGGGTCGGGGGTTCAAATCCCTCCACCCGGACCAATATATAATCGATACAATTTCTTAGCACAAACCTTTTGTAGAATGGGCCTTTAGCTCAGTTGGTTAGAGCGTCCGGCTCATAACCGGCAGGTCCGGGGTTCGAATCCCTGAAGGCCCACCAAATATGCCCAGATAGCTCAGTCGGTAGAGCAGAGGACTGAAAATCCTCGTGTCGCTGGTTCGATTCCGGCTCTGGGCACCAAAAAAACCTAACCTACAGATATTATCTGTGGGTTAGGTTTTTTTATAACAAAACAATGTTAATCTTGGCGAATTTTGTTATAATGATATTGTTGTATTATAAATCTTAGGGGTGTACTATGGATAAATTGCATTTAGAAGAATTGAACAAACATCAATTGGAAGCTGTTAAACATTTCAGGGGTCCTTGTATGGTATATGCGGGGCCCGGCTCGGGAAAAACAACTGTAATTATTCACAGGGTTGGGTACCTAATTAGCAATTACAAAGTAGAGCCCAACAGAATTTTGGTTATATCCTTTACAAAATCGGCAGTGGAGGAAATGAAATTACGGTTTGAATCAGGTTACGGTTGGTTGCTTGACAGGGGAAAAAATGTTAATTTTGGTACTTTTCATTCTATATTTTTTAGAATTTTAAGATCCTATTATAGATATGATTTAGGTAATATTTTAAACGAAAGTGATAAACATAATGTTATTAAGAATATTATAAAATCACTTGGAGTTGGAAATTATTCTGATGATGAATTTATAAGGGACATAATATTGGATATGGGTCTTTATAAAAGCAATATTTTAGACAGAAAAAGGTTTATTTCCGGTTCAATGCCAAAAGATGACTTTGATAGGGTGTTATCTTTATATGAGGATTATAAATACGAGCATAATAAAATTGATTTTGACGATATGCTAACCGGATGTTATGAACTGTTGACCGGTGAACCTGTAGTCCTGCAGGGAGTAAGAAATACATATGAATATATATTGATAGATGAGTTTCAGGATATTAACAGCATTCAATTTGAAATAATTAAATTATTGTCTAATCCCAATGAAAATTTATTTGTTGTAGGCGATGATGATCAATCCATTTATGGTTTCAGAGGGGCTAATCCTAATTTTATATTAGAATTCGATAAAATATATAAAAATGCGAAGAAAATTGTGCTTAATTTAAATTACAGATCACAGGAAAATATAATCAAGACCGCAAATAGGCTCATAAGCAATAATGATTTTAGGGTAAAAAAAACCATGTTACCAATTAAGGAACCCGGGGTGGAAATACAAATCCTCAGACCTGAAAATCGTGAATTGGAAAACAAGGATGTGAGCGTTTTAATTAATAATTTGGTTAAAGAAGGTTATAGCTATAATGACATAGCCATAATATACAGAACCAACATATTATCGAGTTCTATCGTGGATTCTTTTTTAGACAACAATATTCCCTTTGCCTCCAGGGAAAACATATATAACATATATGAGCATTGGATTGCAAGGGATATAATTTGTTATTTAAGATCAGCGTTAAATATAAATGACAGGGAAGCACTGGAGAGAATAATAAACCGACCTACAAGATATATAACTAATAAGGCAAAAAAGGCAGCAGGCGGGTGCCACAAGGACTATATCACTTCTTTAAAGGTTAAGGGAGATTTGATGCCCTACCAAATTACTTATTTAAACAGATTGGAAGTAGATTTGAAAACCATTGCTCATCTGAGCTCCATGGACGCCATCAGTTATATCAGAAAAGATGTCGGGTATGATGATTATATCTACAATTATTGTTCAAAAAAACAGATCAACTCTGACGGGTTGATGGCGATCTTGGACGAGTTAGAAGATATTTCACACAGGCATGGGACCATTTTGCAGTTCGTTAATCATATAAAAGAATTTAAAGAATCACTATATGAAAATATATATAGAAGCAGAAGAAGGTGTTCCCCGGAACAAAACCAGGTGGAGCTTTTAACTATGCACGGGGCTAAGGGACTGGAATTCAAAATTGTTATTGTAATAGAGGCCGTGGAGGATATTACCCCCCATAGTAAGGGTCAGGACGAAAAAAGCATAGAGGAAGAGAGGAGACTGTTTTATGTTGCAGTAACCAGGGCCAAGGAGCGATTATATATTTATGCACCCCTGCATAAGCACGATAAACGGGCAAGAATGTCCAGATTTATAAATGAAATGGAGATTCCAGGAAAAAAGGGTAAAGAATCAAAAAAGGATTGGGAAATGATTCACAAGGTGTTTAATAAGGGAACTATCATTTGTAATTAACATCCTTTTAAGCATAAAAAAAAGTCAGGTCTGTAGGACCTGACCCACGTCTATAAGACGTGACCTCCGTTTAAAAGGGGTATTTGGGAATAGAGATTATATTATTGAGGTTATCAGGGGGATAACCACATACATATTGTAACAAATTACGACAAAAAGGTCAATGGTTTGACAAAAACTTTTTTAAATATTTTAATTATAGCGGTTTTGTGTATTGATAGATTAAAATATTGTCGAATAAATCTGCAATTATTAATTAACTGAGAGGTGAATAACATGAATAAAAAAAATGTTATTATTATAGGAGCAGCGGGACGGGATTTTCATAATTTTAATATGTACTATCGTAACAATGACAATCGTAGGGTTGTGGCATTTACGGCATCCCAGATACCGGATATTGATGACAGAAAATATCCTGCCGAATTAGCAGGGAAAATGTATCCTGAAGGAATCCCCATATATTCACAAGAACGGCTGGCTGAACTGATCAAAGAGTTAAAGGTAGATGAATGTGTTTTTGCATATAGTGATGTAAAATATGAGGATGTAATGGGTGTAAGTGCAATTGTCAATGCTTCGGGCGCCGATTTTATACTTCTCGGTCCGGCAAGTACCATGCTGGAGAGCAATAAACCTGTAATATCAATTTGTGCGGTCAGAACGGGTTGCGGCAAGAGCCAGACATCGCGTAAAATTATTGAAATATTGATGCAACATGGTCTCAAGGTAGTTGCGGTCAGACACCCGATGCCCTATGGTGATTTGGTTGCGCAGAGGGTGCAGCGGTTTGCAACAGTGCAGGATTTGAAGAGGCATAATTGTACCGTTGAAGAAATGGAGGAATACGAACCGCATGTCGAACGCGGAAATATTATTTATGCAGGTGTAGATTATGAAGATATTTTAAAGGCGGCAGAAAATGATCCGGATGGTTGCGACGTTATTGTATGGGATGGAGGGAATAATGATTTTCCTTTTTACAAGCCTGATTTATCGGTTGTGGTTTTGGATCCGCACCGCCCGGGACATGAATTGAGTTATTATCCGGGGGAGGTCAGCTTGAGAATTGCTGATGTAGCAATTATTAATAAAATTGATAGTGCAAGTGAAGAGGCCATACGCAAGGTTGAAGAAAACATCAGGTATGCTAATAAAACTGCTATTATTATTAAAGCCGAATCTAAAATTACTATAGACAATATAGATATAATCAGAGACAAACGGGTTTTAGTTATCGAGGATGGTCCTACTTTGACACACGGTGAAATGGAGTTGGGCGCAGGAACGGTTGCAGCCCGACGATTTGGAGCAAAGGAGTTAGTGGATCCCCGTCCATATGCGGTAGGAAAATTAGTTGAAACCTTTGATAAATATACACATATAGGCGCGTTACTTCCTGCGATGGGTTATGGTGAGCAACAATTAAAGGATCTTGAGGATACAATCAACAAAACAGATTGTGATTCTGTTATTGTAGGTACACCGATAGATCTGAACAGGGTAATTAATATTAATAAACCCTGTACACGTGTACATTATGAGCTTGAGGAAGTGGAAGGTCCGAATCTTGGCACAATATTGAATAACTTTGTTGAGAAATACAAACTCAAAAGATAAATGTGTATTATAGTGGCTATAAATAATATGAAAACGGGAGGTGAAATTGTGGAGGTTTATCTGGACAATGCAGCTACCACAAAACCAAGGGCGGAAGTAGTAGAGGCCATGTTGAGATCGCTGGAGAAAGAATATGGTAATCCATCATCTTTGCATAAAAAAGGCGTGGAAGTAGAAAAGGAAATAAAAAGGGCAAGAAGGACATTAGCCAAAGCACTGGGTTGTACAGAACAAGAGATAATATTTACGTCCGGAGGAACAGAAGCAAATAATCTTGCAATTAGGGGTATAATCGATGCTTATAAAAGGGTTGGAAATCATATCATAACATCTACAATAGAACATAAATCTGTGTTGGGTATATTTAACCTGTTGGAAGAACAAGGGTTTAGGGTTACGTATTTAGAGGTAGATAAAAAGGGATTTATATGTACCGAACAATTAAAAGATGCAATTAAAGACGATACAGTTTTGGTCAGTCTTATGCATGTTAATAATGAAATAGGCAGTATCCAACCTATAGCGAAAGTCGGTAGAATTATTAAGAATGCAAACAACAGGACTCTATTTCATGTAGATGGGATTCAATCCTTTGGGAAAATTAAATTTAATGTGAAAGACATGGAAGTGGACAGTTTTTCGATAAGTGGACATAAAATTCATGGGCCCAAGGGGGTTGGCGCACTGTATATCAAAAATGGAATTAGGGTCAGCCCATTGTTAATTGGTGGAAGCCAGGAGATGGACATCAGGTCGGG
>JAAYPJ010000142.1 GCA_012519835.1 Clostridiales bacterium
ATGAATCGAGAAGATGATATGGGACACATGGGTTTGAGGAATGCCAAACTGTCCTATCGCCCCGATAAAATGGAAGATAAATACGCCGCCATCCCGGTGAGGAGATTAAAATGATTGAAATCAGATTAGCCCGGTACTCAAAAAGCTTTCAGGGATTCTAACTGCCGATGAATACCTTATCAGAACCCCTGCCAATCCCGGAAAAAAACCTTAAGGGAACGGTCCGTCCCTTTGGAATGATAAAAGCCCTGCAAGAATTTGATTTAGAATTGCCGTGTGGCAAGCAGGGGTACTTAGGAATCGCGTTTGATTAGATGTAGGGCTGTATGGGTAACCATACAACCGACCCCCGAAATTCAGATTTGTCGTAATTATGCATCCCACTGATGTACAATTGGCAGGCGAATATAGAAACTGGACCCTTTGCCCGGACCTGCACTAAAAGCATTGACTGTTCCCCCATGCAGGTGAACAATTCCCTTAACGATTGAAAGCCCTAACCCAAGTCCCCCCTTGCACCTATCCAGCGATTCATCCGCCTGGATAAAGGGTTCAAACAGCTGTTTCAAGATTTCAGGTTCCATCCCCTCCCCGTTGTCCTCCACACAGATTACGACCTCAGTATCTTCCTTGCTTACTGTCAATGATACCCTGCCACCTTTATCAGTAAATTTCATGGAGTTGTGCAGCAAATTGCCTATAATTTGTTTAATACGGGTGGGGTCCGCATCCAGGTAGAGCGCATCACAAGTTATTTGTGTTTTCAGTTCCAAACCTTTTACCTCAAAAAACAGCCTATTATCCTTAGCGACTGATTCCACCAATTTTGTGATTTCCACCCTCTCTATATCGAGTCTGATCTTATTGTTTTCTATCCTGGCCAGATCGAGCAGGTCATCCACCAAATGGCACAACTGGTTCATTTGACGGTTCATTATGCCCTTAATCTCTGTTATCTGAGATTCATCCTTCGTTAAATCCAGCATTTGCAGCCCTGCCGATATTGTTGCTAGAGGATTACGCAGTTCGTGTGAAAGTACACTCAAAAACTGATTTTTGTTTTCGACGATATTCTCGAGATCTTTCACTAGGGCTAGGGCTCTTTGTTCGCTTTTTTGAAGGGTTTCATGTGCAATATTGATTTCGATGATATCCGCAGCCCACCGGCTGAGGATTTCCAACATTCGAATTTCCCGTTCATTAAAGATGTGACGAGCCCGATAATGTGTCGACAAAATACCTATAATATTGCCGGTACTGCTGACCATGGGCGTAGACTGACAGGCATACACCTCTTCTTCCATCATATAATGCATATCCGGTTTACCCACAAAAATCGGACTTTTTTGAACATCCTCAACGACAGTCGGCCTTTTCTCCCTAAATGATACACCACAAGAACCTGCTTCCACCGTAGTGTTCGCAAAGTAATCCAAAAAAGGTTTTTTAAACCCCTTATGTGCAATAAAGCCCCGAGTGTTCGTGTTTTCATCGAATATCTGAATATTGCCCTTGTCGGCAAAGGTTAAATCTATGGCTGTTTCCAGTATACTATAGAAAACATTCTGTTTATTATCCTGTGACAAAACAAGCTTGCTGATTTTATGGAGCTTCAGGAGCGCTTCCACCTCCGCCGTCAGTTCATTCTTGACCGTTTGGAGTTCCCGAACCAATTTGCGGGCATGGCCCTCACTCTTGCGTAATGCCGTCCCGGCACGCGCACATTCTACCGCCATCCGTGTGCACCCCACAGTTTCGAAGGTCGCTTTCTGAATTTCCCTGGGATCCTCTACATCCTGAAGCAGCTCTTCCAGTTTCAGCATGAATCTCTTCCCCTCTTCACTTTCCCACATTGCTTCTTCCATCTTTTTGCATCTAGTAATATTCCGGAAAAGCACCCCAACCTGCCCCGCATGATACAGGAACGCACGAACGCCATACCAGAGGCCGGTGCCAGTATCATAGTATTCGAAATACTTCTGTCTGCCGGTCGTCAGCACCTTGGCAAAAATCGTACACCAGGAGTATTTCGCATCAGGCAGGACCCCTTTGATACTTTTTCCGATAAAATCATCAGCCCTGAGCCCTGTCTGTTGCTCCCATGCAGCATTAACCCGCAAAATACGGAAATTGTGGGAACTGTCGTCTTTACCGGATACAGGTTCAACTTGAATAAATCCATCTTTAGTATTTTCAAATAGTATACGGTACAATTGTTCATTCTCTTTTAAAACGTTCTCCTGCCGTCCATATTTAAAACAATTTTCAAAAATGCCAATAGCACCTTTTATACAGCCCCGACTGTCACAGAGGGGAGCTGAACTTACACTGACATCAAACTGTTTTTTATGGGCATTTTGGATTATCATCTTAACATTATGTATGATTTGTCCTTTTTCGAGGGAGCGACTTATAGGCCATTCCCCAAGAGGAAAAAATGTACCATCCGGGTTCAGGACCTTCAATCTTAATGCATACCTTTCCATTTCAAAACAGGAATAACCTACCTCAAAAAACTCCATCCCACATTTATTCAGATACATCAATTTATTAGTTGCATCCACCAGTACAATGGCAGTAGGCACAGCATCAAGAACTGTATGCAATTCTTCTAAACTTTGGGTAATATTGTTTACCAACGCACCCAGCCCCTCGATACTGCCCGTAAATACATCCTCCATACACATATAATACCCCCCCTACAACCCCTGTCCGATTTCACTATGCATATGGTTCATTTGTCGGCTCCGGGCATTGTTTCTTTTTTGTCTAACATATATTGATACATATCTTCTTCAGTTTTATTACACTTGCACGATCCGTATTTGTTTTAGAATCGTTTGCAGCCGCCTGAAATGCTGATGTTGGGTTCCCTGACAATGCTATTTTTTCCAACAATAGTATATGTATATTATAATCATAGAAACAAAGGATGGCAACAAAAAGTGATAATTTTGGTCAAAATTCCATACCATTTCGTTAATGCTGCCGATGGTGTGAATAATATATTCCCTGTCATCATTTTTTTGTAGAATCAAACTCCGGTGGAAAAATTCAATGTCTTTCTAGTGGGGAATCCCTGATGGCATCTTTACACGATTGAAAAATAGTGTTATAATGTAAGCCTTAAAATATATATAGGATTACTTCCCAAAAAATATTTTATCATTCGCAATAGAATAGAGAAATTATTTTCAACAAAATCCGAAAAATACAAATGAAAGGAGGGGAAATATAAAAAGAATGAAAAACATGAAAAGAATTATTTTGATACTCATGAGCATCGCATTGGTACTTCTATCGCTGACAGCCTGCGGTAAGTCTCCTGAAGTTTCTGACACCACACCATCGGGGCCCGAACAACCGGAAGCCCAAAGCTATAATATCGGCATCTGCCAACTGGTACAACACGAAGCGCTTGATGCCGCGACTAAAGGTTTCAGGGATGCCCTAACCGACAAACTGGGTGATAAGGTCAAATTCGACGAACAGAATGCAAATGGCGAACCGGATATCAGTGCTACCATCTGCAATCAGTTTGTATCTTCCGGCGTTGATCTTATTATGGCTAATGCTACTCCGGCGCTTCAGGCTGCCCAGACATCAACAAACAAAATCCCTATCCTGGGAACTTCTGTTACCGATTATGGTACAGCCCTCGATATTGATGATTGGACAGGCAAAACCGGTAAGAACATCTCCGGCACCTCTGATCTTGCGCCTTTAGATCAACAGGCCGCTATGTTACATGAAATTTTTCCTGACGCTCACAAGGTTGGTATTATCTATTGTTCTGCAGAACCGAATTCCAAATACCAGGACAAAGTTATTACCGAACATCTCACTGACATGGGCTATAGCGTTAAAAGTTACACTTTTTCGGACTCCAATGATTTACAAACAGTAGCCAAAGCAGCGATATCCGAAAATGATGTGATTTATCTGCCTACAGATAACACCATTGCCTCAAACGCGGAAATTATTAAAAATATCGCCCTGCCTGCAAAGGTTCCCATTATTGCCGGTGAAGAAGGCATCTGCAGCGCTTCTGGCGGTGTTGCTACACTTTCTATAAGTTACTATGATTTGGGCTACACAACCGGGGAAATGGCATACGAAATTCTCGTTAACGGTAAGGATCCTGCCACTATGGAAATTCGATATGCACCTAAATTTACTAAAAAATATAATCCTGACATTTGTGACACATTTGGCATTACCTTACCCGACGAATATGAAGCCCTCTAGCTTCAATTTCAGCATTAATGGCCGTTTGTGGCAATCGAACAAGAGATGCTGCAAACGGTCTTTTTGTAGTATGAACATAAAGAAAGGATATGGATTCCATGGAATTAATAGCGTATTTCTTATCTCTTAAACCATTAAACCTATTATCCGCCCTGCCCGGCAATATTGTTCAGGGAATTATCTGGGGAATTATGGCCTTAGGAGTGTTTATAACTTTTCGCCTCCTGAATTTTGCAGACCTGACAGTAGACGGTACGTTTGCAGCCGGCGGAGCGGTGACGGTTGTTCTTATTTTAGCAGGTATACCGGCACCCATAGCCCTTGCCATCGCTACAATTGTTGGACTTCTCGGGGGACTTGTCACCGGGTTTTTGCATACGATCCTTGGCATACCCGATATCCTAGCAGGTATTCTGACCCAGATTTCATTCTGGTCAATCAATCTTTTAGTGTTGGATGGAGCAAACAGGGCTGTAAATGTCGATAAATATCATCTCATCGTCTCCCTCCGCAATATAAGCAGTTCCATAGTTACCATGCTGGTTTTTGCCGCGGTCTTAGTCAGCATATTATACTGGTACTTCGGAACCGAGCAGGGCAGTGCTATCCGGGCTACGGGTAATAACCCTCAAATGGTTAAAGCCCAGGGGATTAACATCGATTTTATGAAGGTACTTGCTCTCGGTTTATCCAACTGTCTGGTGGCTTTCTCAGGCGGACTCATGTCACAATTTCAGGGATTTGCAGATATCAAGATGGGCCAGGGCGCCATCGTTATCGGATTAGCTGCCGTAATCATAGGTGAAGTGATAGGTGATGCGCTTATCGGCAAGTATATGAATTTTTATATCAAATTGGTATTTGTTGTACTGGGCGGCGTAATTTATTATTTTGTTATCGGTTTGGTAATGTGGCTCAGGATGCCCACCGATTTGCTCAAGCTATTTACCGCTTCAGTTGTAGCCATATTCCTGGCCATTCCCTATCTCAAGGCTAAAACAAATAATTCTTTCGTATTTGCAAACAAAGGGGGGGCACAAAAAAATGCTTAAGCTCAGGAATGTTCACAAAACTTTCGACATCGGCTCTATAAATGAAAAGGCAGCCCTCTGTGGTATCGATCTTCAATTAGCTGAGGGGGATTTTGTTACTGTCATTGGGAGCAATGGTGCCGGCAAATCCACAATGCTGAATGCAATTGCCGGTGTATGGCCTGTTGACGAGGGTTCAATTTCTATCAATGGCACCGATGTGACAGCCTTGCCGGAATACAAACGTGCCCAATATATAGGTCGCGTTTTCCAGAACCCCATGACGGGGACTGCTGCCAGTATGGGTATTGAGGAAAATTTAGCACTTGCACTGCGCCGGGGTGACAGACGCACACTTCGTTGGTATATAACCAAAACTGAGCGCGAACACTATTATACGGAATTAAAAAAACTCGGATTGGGCCTGGAAGATCGCTTGACCGACAAAGTAGGCCTATTGTCCGGGGGCCAGCGTCAGGCCCTTACACTTTTAATGGCTACACTGAAAAAACCGAAGCTGCTGCTTCTCGATGAACATGCGGCGGCGCTTGATCCAGCTACGGCCACCACAGTTCTGGACCTGACTAACAACATCGTGTTGGAAAACAAACTTACGGCCCTGATGGTCACTCATAACATGACTGAGGCGATCCGCCACGGCAACCGACTCCTGATGATGAATGCAGGTAAGATTATCTTGGATATTTCCGGGGAAGAAAAGAAAAGGCTCCGGATAACTGATTTGCTCGAAAGGTTCAAAGAACTTTCGGGTGTGCAGATGGAAACGGATTCGGTGCTTTTGTCCTGAAACGTTATAGAAAAGCGGGGAACTGTCACATACAATTTCGTCATGTGTGTGTCGGTGCACCGTTTTCTTTTTTCAGATGCCTTTTGGATCACGGGGACCTATGAATTATTAAGAAAGCCACGGGGGCAGGTACCTGGGCCCATCCCCCCGTGACGATCCATGAACTACTGAAAAGAAAACCCCCGGATGTGGAGACCAATCAAAACAAACCGGCTTCCTTGTGTGACGACCCATGAATTACTGAAAAGAAAACCCCCGAAGTCGTGCCGACAATTTCGAGGGTTCTTATATTTGCAACAGGGACAATCCTGTTGCATTTTCGTTTGGAGAATTTACTCCTGACAACACTTTCTTCTGGTACAAACATAGTTTCCCCTTATCTTAGCAAGGTCATGTCCTTCCCATTCTAAAAGTTTTTCCCTTAAATAACCTGCTCCTGTTCTGCATATTCCGATACCCTTTTTGGGAAGTACCCTGTGGGTCGGTAAAAAATATGAAACAGGGTTCTTGGCAACGGCACTGCCAACCGCTTGGGCTGCCCCGGGTTTTCCGAGTATCTCTGCAATACCTCCGTATGTAACAATCTTTCCCGGCTCCACGTTGCCGACTGCCTCGAAAACATTTTGTTGAAACTCCGTAAAATCGGTCAGATCAAGGGGCATGGTATGTTTACCTGTTGTCAAAAATTTAAGGGTCTCTTCGATAATCAATTTTTCAGCAGGATCTTGTGCCCGGTTTTTTTCGACAGTCCTCAAATTTATATGATGAAGATCCGGCTTGGCTTTTAGAGATAGATATTTTAACCCTATGGGGGAGAAGATAAAACTGAGGGTATCCGTTTCCAAAAAATCAATCATTTCCTCTATTTCCGTCATTAAATTTCACTGTCCTTCCCGGTGAAAAACACCTCAATCTATTTTTTATTATGCCCGGATTGCCTGTGTGTTAACACGGAATGCCTAGGATCAGAAATTTTTTAAGCAAATCAATTGCTTTCATAGACACTTTCCAGGGTCGTCCTTAAAACATCTAAGTTTACAGGTTTGCTGAGATGTTTGTCAAATCCGGCTTCCATCGAACATTCTATATCTTTCTGACTTGAATAACCCGAAATAGCGACCAGATACACATCTTTTAACTCATCATCCCGGCGAACATACCTGGCCACATCATAACCATTCATATCCGGCATTCCTATATCACATAAAATAACCTTAGGCTTTTGCATTTTTGCTTTGGCTATACCTTCCTTCCCGTTTGAAGCCGCGGTTGCATCATATCCCATGGTACTAAGAAGCCTACATATTATATCAGCCAAATCCTTATTATCATCTATTACAATTACCATTTACCCTGTCTGCCCCCTTTTTCTATTTCCCTATTATCCCGGAAGAGAGATGATATAACAAATAAGGTTCCCTTTTCGGACATTTTACATATAGTTTTTTGGCCCTCTGTGCTTTGTTATAATAACTATACCACCAAGGAAATGCATAATTTGTCATACTTTGTCATGCTTCTAATATTTTGTCATAATTTTAATGTATTCGTCTTCCACATGTCTATATTAAGGGAACACTATAAGGAATGCAACAGGGAATCATGAAAAGGGGACGCTTGGTGGCAAAAGTGTGGTAACAGACGCTTTGTTTGCCGGCCCTGGTATATACAAAGTTACAGACATATTTTTTAATGTTTTGATGAAAAATTAAAGATAAACAAAAACCCCCTATCCCCGGGAGGCTTGCTTTGTATCAATATTTAAGTTTTTTAATGGTGGAGGTGAGGGGAGTTGAACCCCTGTCCGAAGGCCTTTTATCAGCAGTTTCTACGAGTGTAGTTATTGTTTTGAATATCGCCTTCCCTGTCGTCCAATAACATACTACAGGTTCGGCTAGCCCTAATTGTACAACTTAAGATCAAGGCACCCCTTAAGACGTTCCCCGCGAAGATGACATTTCTGTCCTAGCAGCGGGAGGCTAGGGAGAAATGAGCTGCCGCTATATTAGGCAGCTAATGCGTAATTTTCGTTTGCATTTATATTTAATTGCCCAGTTTTTTACGTGTTACCAAGCGAAACACGACTCGCTACCGATGACTCCAAACCCCCGTCGAAACCAGTACACCCCCATAATTTTAATGCCGGGAATTCATTGTTTTTGCCTTTCGCGAAATTCTCTTTCTATTCGGCGTTCGGCATCTTTTTTGGCTATAACCTCGCGTTTATCATATTTTCTTTTACCGATGCCCACACCCAGTTCAACTTTCACTAAACCGTCCCTCAAATAAAAACTCAGTGGAACCAAGGTGTAGCCCTTCTGCTGAACGTATCCTATGAGCTTTCTGATCTCGTTCTTATGAAGCAAGAGTTTTCTTGCTCTCAAAGGATCCCTGTTGAAAATGTTCCCTTGTTCGTAAGGACTTATATGAACATTATACAAGAAAACCTCGCCATTTTCAACTTGGCCATAGCCGTCCTTAATGTTGATTTTTCCTTGTCTGATAGATTTTACCTCGGTCCCGACCAATGCAATCCCCGCTTCATATGTTTCCTCGATAAAATAATCATGTCTTGCCTTTTTATTGGTTGATATTATTTTTTTTCCTTTACCGGCCATTAATTTCACCCTTTTGTATTTCTGACTTCATAGGCTACATCAATATAGTTTATCATTTATACACAACTATGTCAATAAACAATTATGCCCTTTTTCTCTATTTCTAGAGTAGTCAAACATTTGTGACACAAACCTTTCTCTCTCTATTTCACAGGAAAATCAAAATATGTATCGGGATAAGGTTCATTAATAAGCTTATAATGCCACCATTCCTTAGTGTACATTTCAAATCCTGCCGAAGTCATGGCGTCACGCAGTATGTTTCTGTTTATCTCCTGCTGTTTGGTAATGAGTGGTGTGCCGTGATGTGATATTTCGCCGAAAAAATCAAAACCGCCGCCCATGTCAACTTCTTCACCCGTTTTAATATCTACAAGCGTTAAATCCACTACGCTTCCCCTTGTATGACCCGATCTTTCGGCTATATATCCGAGTTCAAATAAATTGGCTTTATCCACATGCGGGTAATATTGCTGTTTCATCTTTGTATCATTGACATCTTTTGCCCATCTGACAAAATCATCAACCGCTCTCTGGGGACGATACGCATCAAAGATTTTAATGTAGTATCCCTGTTTTTCCAGGGTTTCACTTGCCTTTTTCAGCGCCTGTGCAGTTTCCTTAGCAAGGATCGCTTTTGGGGCTTCATAGCCGTCAACACGCCTGCCCAAAAAGTTGTTATCGCTGTAATATCTCATCTCAAGTTCTGCAGTTTTAATTTCATCCGTCAAATACACGAAGCCTTCAGGAATATTTGAACTGCAACAGCCTGATATGATTACTACAATAATCAGAGGAACAATAAATGTATTAAATCGCTTTGTTATAATACCCATATATAACAGACCCCCACTTATAAATTTTGTATATATACAATCTTTTAAAAATGCCATAAAATTTCTATTTGTCAGTTTTATATATGTTTAGTTTTTGAACAATATCACAATATCCATACCCGAAAACACTTTTTGGCAATGCCGGTCCGTCTTCCGTGTATCCGGGCCCTAGGCCTTAGGTGATAAACATTATTTTCCCCTTATTTAACATTATCTATAACCCAAAATGGTGGTTATATACCTGTTAGACAAATTCTCCTCCATAAGGTATATTTCCTACTTTTTTTATCATACGACCCTGGGCTTCTGTTTTTTCTTCCAGCATTTTCTGTACTTCTGACAATTCCTTGAGTAGCTGTTCTTTCGTTTTATCACCCGTAAAAATACCCCTTTCCTTCCGAACTGCTGATATTTTCCATGACTGTAATTATATTATATTAACCGATTGACTGTAGAGACAGATAGAATATGCCCATAATTAGTATGAAAAATGCTATTTAAAGACAAAAAAACCGGCCTTGATTTTTAAACCAAACCCGGTTTTTCATTGTCCAGCCCCCGCTTTTCATTAGCCCGATACTTCCTATTCGCTTATAGCCATATAATTTAACTCGGCGTTCATGTATTGTCTTTCCTTTATTATACTGTAGGTTTCGATATATTTCAATATTTAGAAATATACGGCATTTTGTCATGGCAGCTAATGGGTTGGGGTGTGAGCCGTGACGCTAGATATCTATTGTTGAGAAGTGCCTATTCCAACTACTTTGCATCATTTTTTTTATCACGTCATTTACTATTTCAAAATGAACAGGTTGCAAAATGAATATAAAGTCACGTACCGAACCACGCGTAAATTTCAGCCCCCTCCATTTCGCGGATACAAGTTCGCCCCGTAGCTGTAAGGGTTTGAACCTTCGCAGATACACCTCTTCTTTTTCTCTACATCGATGGTTATAAAAGACGACGCTTTTGCCCAGTAAATAATAGCTCACCAATTCGTCTTCCGTAATATATTTATCGCTCTTGGCTGAGGACAAGGATACGCTTTTTACAAGCAATCCGTTGTCGGGGTCACAAAATATAATATCTGAATGGGACAGGGCTTCCAGGGAATTATTGTACCAAATATCCCTTGAAAAGGACCGGTCGTTTCCCGGTCTGAGTATCTCTGAATAATATTGAGCATCGGGAATGAGCTCGGCTGTTTCAAGTGCGGCAATACTTCTGTTGCCCTCAACCATTTGGCGAAGCCTGTCAAGCAGTTCATCATCGCATCCCTGAAATAATTTGTTATTGAGGTAACTGATATGTTTCCCATCGTTGTTATCGTGCTCTTCAGGTTTATATGTGCGGTACCAGTTGATACCGACCCTTAACCCCGAATCAGCTATTCGACGAAACATACCCAATTTTCCGAAGTCTCCTACATCGCCGACATATCTGTCCTGCATTTTTTATTACACCGCTTTCGTTTTTTGTAGTAGGTGGCATGGAACGTTTTGTTTGCCTCCTTAATGTGGCAAGGGGACGCTTTGTTTGCCACATTTTTGTGGCAAGGGGACGCTTTAATAAGAAAAAGCAATATCCTCTCAATAAAGAATATTGCTTTTAATTTGTTAACAGTATAATATTTGATGTTTCTGTCTG